>NZ_WBYI01000010.1:0-120375 GCF_013282965.1 Marinobacterium sp. xm-a-152
AAGATGCCGGCAAATTGACTGGTTCGCAAGCATTGACCGTTACGGTGACTGATGCCAACGAGTTGATTGTTAAAGATGTTACTGATGATGCGGTCACCCTTGTGACAGGTCAGTCCGTGACAGACTCCTTGACTAGCTTCTTTACCGATCCTGAAGGTGATTCGCTATCAATTTCGGTCGTTGTAAATAATGAAACCGGAAAAATTCCAGGTCTTACATTCAATGACAACGGTTCAGTTAGTGGAGCGCCGACAGCAGACGGTGTTTATAACGTAACAATTACTGCGACTGACGGTAAGGGCGGTGAAGAGACGCATGATGTTGCCTTTACTGTAGTTACTGCTCCTGTTATCACTGCAATCGCTTCGTCAAGTGGAGTGGTTGCAGACGGCGAATCCATTGCTTTAAGTGTTACATTAACTGAAGCGGTAGATGTGACCGGTACGCCTGAGCTTGTTTTCTCTGCGGGAGGCTCAACTTTTACTGCTACCTACAGTTCAGGTGATGGTAGTGATACTTTGTTGTTCACGGCTAAAGCAATTGATGTTGATAGTAACTCAATTGTTCTGCAGTCAATTACAGGTCTGTCGCTGGTTAAAGGTCAAACAAGTGTTCAACCACTTACTGATGCTGTTGATCAAACCGTTACTGGTCTTGTGATAGATAACAGTGCACCGGTATTGGGTGCTGCGCAGTCAATTGATGTTTTCGAGAATGCTGATGTTGCGGATGTGTTATTTACGGCCGAAGCATCTGATGTCTCTTCAGTGACTTACTCCCTAACAGGTGATGATGCTGATCTGTTTGCTATTAGCACCGACGGCAAAGTTACTTTGAAAGAATCAAAAGACTTTGAGACCAAGCAGGACGTAGGTTCTGATAACGTTTACAACGTCAATGTTCGAGCGACTGATGAGCAGAATCAATTTGCCGAGCAGGCGCTAGCAATCACAGTTAAAAACGTTAACGAAGCCCCAGAAATTACCAGTGATGCAACAGTATCGGTGGCGGAGAATACACAGGCTGTCGGCTATCAAGCGACATCGGGAGATGTCGATGCTAACGATTCGCGCATTTATTCTTTGGAGGGTGCTGACAAAGATCTGTTTGATATCGATGAAAACACGGGTGTGCTTACATTTGTTGCGGCCACGGGTGCAGACTTTGAAGCCAAAGATAGTGCGGCCAAAGACAACGACTATAAGATTTCGGTAGTAGTTACAGATGCGGGTGGGTTGTCTGATACGCAAGATCTTACGGTTAAAGTGACTGACGTAAACGAAGCGCCAGAGATAACCAGTGCGACATCAGTGGAAGTCGCTGAGAATACTCAGGCTGTTGGCTACACAGCTACATCGTCTGATGTTGATGCTAATGATACGCGCACTTACTCCTTAGAGGGTGCTGACAAAGACCTGTTTGCGATTGATCCAAATACAGGTGTTCTTACATTTGTTGCTACAACAGGTGCGAACTATGAAGCTAACGGAAGTGCTGCATCAGATAATGACTACAAGATTACAGTAGTCGTTGAAGATGCCGGCAAATTGACTGGTTCGCAAGCATTGACCGTTACGGTGACTGATGCCAACGAGTTGATTGTTAAAGATGTTACTGATGATGCGGTCACCCTTGTGACAGGTCAGTCCGTGACAGACTCTTTGACTAGCTTCTTTACCGATCCTGAAGGTGATTCGCTATCAATTTCAGTTGACGGTGCTGTTTCAGGTCTAACCTTTAAAGATGATGGTACGATCGAAGGCCAACCTGACACAGATGGTATCTACACAGTAGAGATCACAGCCACAGATAATAACGGTGGAGAGCAGACACATACTGTTGAATTTACAGTGGTAACCGCTCCTGTTATCACTGCAATCGCTTCGTCAAGTGGAGTGGTTGCAGACGGCGAATCCATTGCTATAAGTGTTACATTAACTGAAGCGGTAGATGTGACCGGTACGCCTGAGCTTGTTTTCTCTGCGGGAGGCTCAACTTTTACCGCTACCTACAGTTCAGGTGATGGTAGTGATACTTTGTTGTTCACGGCTAAAGCAATTGATGTCGATAGTAACTCAATTGTTCTGCAGTCAATTACAGGTCTGTCGCTGGTTAAAGGTCAAACAAGTGGTCAACCACTTACTGATGCTGTTGATCAAACCGTTACTGGTCTTGTGATAGATAACAGTGCACCGGTATTGGGTGCTGCGCAGTCAATTGATGTTTTCGAGAATGCTGATGTAGCGGATGTGTTATTTACGGCCGAAGCATCTGATGTCTCTTCAGTGACTTACTCCCTAACAGGTGATGATGCTGATCTGTTTGCTATTAGCACCGACGGCAAAGTTACTTTGAAAGAATCAAAAGACTTTGAGACCAAGCAGGACGTAGGTTCTGATAACGTTTACAACGTCAATGTTCGAGCGACTGATGAGCAGAATCAATTTGCCGAGCAGGCGCTAGCAATCACAGTTAAAAACGTTAACGAAGCCCCAGTAATTACTGATGCTGGCAATGAAGATTCGCTGGTGATTGATGAAAACAGTGCTGCTGGTGCGGCTGTATACACTGTTGCCGCGGCTGACCCAGAGTCTGTAGGTATAAATTACGTACTCTCGGGTGCTGATGCCGCTTCGTTTGTAGTCTCTTCTAACGGCGAGGTTACCCTTGCGTCTGGCGTTACTGTTGATGCGGAATCCAGCAAAACGGGTTACAGCTTGACGCTTGAGGCCCGTGATACAGCTGATGCGACTCTGAAAGATACGGTAGATCTTACGGTTACAGTCACTGACGTAAACGAAGCGCCAGAGATAACCAGTGCGACATCAGTGGAAGTCGCTGAGAATACTCAGGCTGTTGGCTACACAGCTACATCGTCTGATGTTGATGCTAACGATACGCGCACTTACTCTTTAGAGGGTGCTGACAAAGATCTATTTGCGATTGATCCAAATACAGGTGTTCTTACATTTGTTGCTACAACAGGTGCGAACTATGAAGCTAACGGAAGTGCAGCATCAGATAATGACTACAAGATTACAGTAGTCGTTGAAGATGCCGGCAAGTTGACAGGTTCGCAAGCATTAACCGTTACGGTGACTGATGCCAACGAGTTGATAGTTAAAGATGTTACTGATGATGCGGTCAACCTTGTGACAGGTCAGTCCGTGACAGACTCCTTGACTAGCTTCTTTACCGATCCTGAAGGTGATTTGCTATCAATTTCGGTCGTTGTGAATAATGAAACCGGCGAAATTCCAGGTCTTACATTCAATGACAACGGTTCAGTTAGTGGAGCACCGACAGCAGACGGTGTATATAACGTAACAATTACTGCGACTGACGGTAATGGCGGTGAAGAGACGCATGATGTTGACTTTACTGTAGTTTCACCACCTGTAATTAGCAGCAAAATTGACGACGTTAATAATGTAAGTGTGGTTTCCAAAATTATCCTGGAGGCCTCAGAAAACTTAGTGAAAGGCAGCGGCTCTATCACTATTTTCAATGACGGTGGTGATGGATATTATGGAGAGTCAGTTGATAACGATCTTGTAATTGACGTGGCTAGCTCACAGGTGACTATCCAAGATAATTTGATCATTATTGATAGTGACGTAGCGTTAGACTTTAACAACAATTATCACATTGAGATTGATGCGGGCGCTTTTGTTGGGGCGGTATCTGGATTGGATTCTGTTGTGGTTGATGACGCTTCTGCCATTAACTTTTCAACCGTAAACCCATCGGCTACAGCCGATGCTGCAGCATCAGTTGAAATGACGCTCAGTGATAGCCTTGAAGTGGCGGTTGAGTCTAGTCTGAATTGGTGGGGAGCAGAAGGTAACGGAACTCCAGATGGCAACGCAGCAACCTCTCGTGTAGATCGTGACTTCAGCACAGGCGATAATGTTCTTGTCTTTGCTGATCTTGGTTCGTCAGCGGGTATTGCAACTGATGACTTCTGGATAAACGCTCCAGGCCTTGGGGATGGGGATCATATTTTCATTGATAACCTAGGCAATAACTCCCAAAGTCGTGTGTTAAATGATGAGTCCTTGTTTACCTCTGATAGCCAGGGTGTTCTTTTGTACACGGCTCCGTCTCAGAGCGGTAATGCAACGAATGGTGGCCAAATTGACTTTGGTGTAAATGGCTTTGTTCTTACAACGGAACAGTTTGACAGTTTGATTCAGTCAACAGAGCCTGTGATTTACTACGGTTAATTATAGAAACCACCATATTGAAAATATTGAGCGGACGTAGTGATGGCAATTACAAGTAGATACACGGTTCTGAATACTGGGAATGTCTTCCTAGATTTTTATCTTCCATATGGCGAGCTGTCCATGGAAGGTCAGGAGATGTTTTTTAAAGGTAACGCTGGCATCGATCAGGTTTACGTGGGTTCCGCTAGCTCTGGGGTTTTTGATTTCACTCAGTCTGGCAAATCGGTCGATAAAGTGTACCTTCAGGGCAGTTCATCAGACTATGATTTTGCTGTAGACGGCAGTACCCTGGTGCTTTCCAGAAATAATGGTGGTAGCGAGGTAATTAAAGTATCACCTCAGGATAGTGTCATATTCAGCGATGGAGCCGTGACAGGTCTGTCGATTTACTACTTGATTAGTAATGGAACGCCGCTTTCTCCCTCAGGAGAGGTTTCGGCAAGCTTTCCGGTGGATTCCCAGGTTGAGCTGGACAACGAAGTCCGTGTTGTCGTCAATGACTCTAATGGTGAGGTAGTTGCTACGGCTAGGCCGGGTGTTTCGATGGTCGTCAAGGGTAACCTTGGAGTTGACGTTTTATACGTTGCAAGTGGATCAAACATGGATGCCTCGCTACTTGGTAAGGGGCAAGACCAGATCTATCTGACAGGAGAATATTCCGAGTATACGGCCTCTTTGGTGGGCTCTACGATTCAGTTAGTACGCTCTGTTGATGGAACGCAAGAAACAGTCATCGTAGCAGCAAGCCTCAGTGATAGCACTGCAGATAAAGTCTATTTTGCTGATGGTACGGCCTCTACCAAACAACTGACCGAACTTGTTTTAGCGCCCGATACCTACAACTTAACGTTGGATACGACGACTAAAACGCCGTTTGCGGGCCCTGAAATTACCATTACCGCCGACAACACTACACTACTGAGCGGCGAAACGGCGGCTGTTACATTCACTCTATCGGAGTCCACTAGTTCATCAACAGTGTTTAATGAAAACGACATTGTTGTGACCGGTGGTGCTCTTAGCGGTTTTACAGGATCTGGTAAGGTTTACACTGCCACCTTTACACCTGAAAACGGTAAAACAGCTGCTTCGATCAGTATCGCTGAGGGCGCTTTCAAAAATGCTGGTGGTCAAGCAAGCCTTGAGGCGTCACTCGATATTACGATGGACACTGTTGTGCCAGAGTTGGATGAGTTGGCGATAGCTAACCCCTCGGTCGCATTGACTAATTCAGACACATTAGCCTTCGACATCGCATTTAGCGAGAAGGTCTCTAATGTCGACGAGACCGATTTTGTTATAACCGGTACAGATGCGACTATAACGGACCTAGTCGAAACCTCTGCAGGTGTTTGGTCAGCCACAGTTTCTGGCGGTAACCTGGCATCTCTTGATGGCGACGTTGAGCTCTCACTTAGCAGCTCAAATAACATTACGGACGTTGCTGGCAACAGTTTGGCGTCGTCCTCTTTGTCGGCGACTTACACGCTCGATAATACAGCACCTACACTCACCTCTTTCGCGAAGGTAACTCCAACTGATTCAGCAACAAATGCAGATTCATTAACGGTTAGAGCGACTTTCTCTGGAGCTGTAACCGGTGTTAGTACTGATACTTTCGAAATTACTTCTGAGTCAACGGCAGAAATTACTTCAGTCACAGAGGTGAGTGATGGAGTCTATGACGTTCTGGTGAGTGGTGGCGACCTTGCAACGTTTGACGGTGATTTAACGATTGGATTCGCGAGCTCTCAATCAGTCGCAGACGCTGCTGGTAACGCATTCGTCACGCCGGCTGATACGCTTGTTTACACGCTAGACAACACCGCGCCTGATGCGGGTGCTCAACCTTCAATTTCTGACACCATCGGTACGTCGATCAGCGAAACTGAGTTTGCCGCGCCAATTACCATCACGTTGACGTTAAATTCAAGTAATGCAGTGGGCGATACCGTTGAGTTATTGATTGACGGCGAGTCTTTTGCGACCCCAATAACAGCTGTACTTGATTCAGACGATATTGCAGCCAAGCTTGTTGCGGTAACTGTACCCGCGCAAGGTCTGATTTCTGATGGGACCCGCGCGCTTACGTTTACGTCAACCGACTCAGTAGGCAACACGAGCCAGCCAAGCGCAGAACTGACCCTTTTGGTTGACGCAGGTAAAGCGCCAACCCTGCTTTCTATGACTCGTTTGACGCCTGAGACCGCAATTACTAATGCCGATGCATTGGTTTTCCAGGTAAAATTTAGCGAGGCCGTCCAGAATCTTAACGCAGCCGACTTCACGGTCTCAGGTACAACCGCAACTGTGAAGACCCCAGTTCCAGTTGAGGGTACTACTGCAACTTACAATGTCACCGTATCTGGTGGCTACATCGCAGACCTCGATGGGGCGGTTACTCTGGGCTTTAGCTCTGAGCAGAACATCACTGATACGGCTGGTAAAGATCTAGTAACGCCAACCGAAACTGCGTTTTATACATTGGATAATACAGCACCGGATGTTGGTACAGCTCCTGCACTAGAGAGCGGTAAGACTACAGTAAATGCTGAGGAGGATGCGGCGGGGTTTAATGTTGTTGTTGACCTTCCAGACTCGGGCATTACTGTCGGTGATTCAGTTGAGCTGAAGCTTGGTGGTAATGCCTTTACACCAGCGATTAAGCATACACTTACTCAAACAGATATTGAAGCTGGTGAGGTGTTGCTTGCGGTGCCTTCAGGCGCACTGGGGAGCGATAGCTCCAAGTCGTTAACGGTGACTTATAGCGATGCTCTTGGTAATAAGGATGATAGCACTGCGACAACAATCACCCTAGATACGGTGGCCCCTTCTGCACCATTAGCCCCCACGGCTGGTGATGATGGCGTGCTACTCAGTGCTGCTGAATTATCAGCCGGTTCTGATGTATCTGTTTCATTAAATGGGTTGCTTGCTGGGGCTAAAGTTGAACTCTTGCTAAATGGTGAATCATTTGCGTCTGAAAAGTCATATACAGTAAGTAAAGGTGATACTTCGACTAACTTCACGCTGACGGCGGCTGATCTAGGCGAAGACGGTGAGAAGTTAATTTCAGTCCGTGCAACCGATGTGGCTGGCAACACCAGCGTCGCTGGATCAGCGCTAACCGTGACCAAGGACACAGCCGCGCCTCTGTTGACTAGCATTGAACGAGCTGGATTTAGCGCGGTTACAAAAGCCGACTCCCTAAGTTACTCGGTTACATTCAACGAGACTGTAAAAGGCGTGAATGCTGCTGACTTTGCCGTAAGTGGCGATGGCAATGGTAGCGTGGCGGTTTCGAATGTTGTTGCTGTTAGTGGCTCTGTTTACACAGTCACTGTAAGTGGAGGAGACCTCGCTGCTTTGGATGGCGACGTGAGTCTCGGCTTTGCTGAAGACGCTGCTTTAACTGATTCTGCCGGAAACGCCTTCGCAGGCTCTTCAGATGTAGCAACTTACACGGTTGATAACACAAAGCCGTCGGCTGCAATCGCGCCTGAAACTGTCGGTGTAGGGCAAATAATCAACGCGTCCGAAGAAACCGCGGGCTTTGCTGTTAGGGCCTTTATAAGCAGCGACGCAGAAGTAGGCGACACGCTTGAGCTTAAGCTCGGCGGTGCCTCGTTTGCTACTGCGAAAGTTCGCACGCTAACGGAAGCAGATATCAGCAATGAATCTTACACCTTCACGGTGGCTGAAGGTGAGTTGGGTAACGACGGGTCCGGTAAACTTCTAACGGCTGTAACAACGGACGCGGCTGGTAATATCGGTGCTGCGAGTCCAGCGCTCTCTTTGACGCTGGATACAGTTGCACCTGCCGCTGCTACGGCAGCGCCAACGGCTAGTGCAACTAGTGACGGAAAAATTAATGCGACTGAGAATGCTGCCGGATTTGATGTTGTTGTGTCATTAGTTGGAACGAATGCAGTAGTTGGCGATTCAGTGGAGTTAAAACTGGACGGAAGCTCATTCGAAACACCGCTCGTGAAGACATTGACTGACGCTCAGATTCTGGCCAAATCGGTAACGTTTACAGTTGCAGGTAATACGCTGGGTGACGATGGTAGCAAATCGCTGACAAGCGTGGTGACCGATAAAGCGGGGAACGTTGGTTCCGCAAGTGCTGCGTTAACCTTTGACCTGGACACTAATGCGGTAGCACGTAAGTTGACCTATAGTGCCAATGAGTTCTATGAGTCAACCACTGATGGTGTGATTAGTAACTCTCTGACCCTTACGCTAGTGGGTGCGACTTTTGCTGGCACTGCGGGTAATGAGATTGCGTCGGGTAACTACACGGTTGCTAATCTTCCGACCGGTTTGTCGACTCGTTTGGTAAAGAACACTGACACGAAAGCCACCTTGTACTTGGATGGTACTGCAACACAGAAGACCGATGCTGCAGACGTAACTAACTTCACTATTCAACTGGGTAATGGGGTATTTACAAACGGCGATGCTGCTACTGTTACTGGAGCGAATAACACAGGGCTAGTGATTAATTTTGCAGATCAAGCCGCTACTAAATGGGGTACGGGTGTACTGACAGGTACGGCTGGTGATGACATCCTCTTCGGAATCAATGCCTCGGTTATTAATGCCTTGGCAGGTGATGATACGCTTAATATTGTCGATACAGGCACAACCTCTGCAGACAGTGTGCGACTGACTCGAGCAGCTCTGGATAACGGTGTCGATAACGTTTTTGGGTTCAAAGGTGGTAGTACTGAAACGGGCGGTGATGTGCTCGATTTCAGTGCGCTTGAAGATATTGCAACTCAAACCTTCGCTAAAGGTCTTACACTTAACTCAGACTTCAGTGACGGAAACATATTCGTCTTTGATAGTGCTGTTCGCTCACTTAGTGATGTAATGGATGCGCTGGCAGCAGATGATTCGATAGCAGCTTCTGAAGGGTATGTTGTGTTCAAAGACAGCGCTCACGCCGGCCAGACGACTGTCTATCACTCTGCAGATTTAAATGGCGACTTAGGCACAGTTAACGCAGAAACGGCCCTGGTCATACTGTCTGATTTCGCGATTGGTTCGCTGACCACTGACAACTTTATTATTTAATCCCAGTTCGACGCTCGGGTTGATGTTGAGCGAGACTAGAATTGAGAGGAAAAAGATATGAACACCCTTAAAACAAACGGCACAATCACAGGTTACAGTTTATACGATGGCCATGTGACCATCTTTTATGACCTGTCATTCGATGTGACCGGCATCGAATTAGATACCACTGCTGCTTGGTCGGTAGAGGCCGTTTCAGCTACTGAGTCCTGGTATACCTACACGGATGACCTTGACGATGAATACACCTACTTTACATCGAATGGTGTGGTAACGGGGTATCGTGTTAATTATTCCTACTCCGACTATGTGTACACCTACGATAGCATCGGTGAACTGACCTCTTACAGTTACTCTGACGGGGTGACCACTACTACGTACGACCCTGACGGTGCCGTAAGCTCAACTACCGTCGATAATAGCCAGTTCGATGACTTAACAAAAGTTTACGATACCGATGGTACAACGTTGATCGGCTACCAGACAGAAACCGATAAGTGGGGCGCATATACTGTTTATGAAGTCTCTTCAGATACAGTGACTGGTGCATATAAGGTCGTTGAAAGCTTTGATGAAGGCGACACTACTTGGGTTTATGAGTACAGCTACGACGCTAGTGGCAACTTCACCGGCGCGACAATTTCTGACGGTACAGTGACAACAAGCTACGGTTCGAATTGGGAACTAATTGGTTCGGCTGCTGATATTGGTAATCTCACGGCTATTACAAATGATGGTGGAGAGACCACCGGTTACTCGTCTACTGATGGTCAAGGTAACACGACCCTCTACGATCTCGATGGTAAGGTGACTGGCTACGAGTACACGTACACGTACGATGACGGCGTTACTTATAAATCGAGTTACGACGCTGAGTGGAACATGCTTAGCTCGGTTGAAACTGACAGCGCAGGTAGTGAGCTCAGCTCATCTACTTACAGCTATGACGCTAGTGGCAATTTTATTGGATATGTCTATTCGGATGGTGTGACAACTTGGACTTACGGAGCAGACTGGTCGCTAGAGAGCTCAACAGCTAATACAAATGCACCTGGAATGACCGAAATCCTGAACGATAGCGATGAGGTGATCGGCTACAGCACAACCGATAGCTACGGGAACATTACATTCTATAACAAGGATGGTGTTCTGGATGGTTACGGATATGAATCCGAGTATTCATACACCGTTGATGGAACAACAGTAACAGAAGTGTACACCTCTCGTTATGATGAAAACTGGAACTTTGTAAGTTCTGGCACAACGATTGATGGTGTCCTGGTTTATTCTGAAACTTATGAATACAACGCTTCAGGTGAATTTACCGGGTCTATCTATTTTGATGGGGTCACAACTTACGAGTACGATCAAAACTGGAACCTGAAAGGTACAACAGTCGACATTGAAAACAACCCCAACCTGACGGCAATCACTGACGACCAGGGCGTTACTATTGGTTATTCATCAACCGATCAGTGGGGTACAACGACCTATTTTGATGGTTCAGGTAACGTAACCGGGTACGGATACGAGTCTTCTTACACTTATCAGGTGGACGGAGATGACGTCACAGAGACCTATTCGTCAAGCTACGACGCCAACTGGAATTACATTGGTTCAGCTACCTATCAAGGCGAGACGCTCCTCTACTCAGATACTAATTTGTACGAGAATGGCGTGCTCGTTGGTTACGAATACTTTGATGGTGTTACTACTTACACTTACGATCTAGACGGCAATCAGTCTATAACTGTCGATCCTTCTAAGTTGACGGATGAGGGCGACGGAGTCTTCTCTTATCAGGATGAATGGGGTACGACGACATACTTCGATGATGCCGATAATATTACCGGTTATGCTGATGAGTGGTATGACGAGTACTCGCAAACCACATACAAGTCGACCTATGACGCGAACTGGATGATGCTCTCATCCGAATCTGTTGCATTCGATGGAACAGTGCTGTTCTCTGAAGAGTACAAATACGATGCCAGTGGTAATTTCCTCGGATATACCTATTTTGATGGCACAAACACCTACGAATATGACGAGTTCTACAATATTGTCGGAACTAAGGCCGACCTCGGCTCGCTGACTGCGCAAGAGGACGGGACATACATATCCACAGATGATTTCGGGTCTACGACTTTTTACGGTTCTGAAGGTAATGTAACAGGGTATGAAGATAGCTGGACGGATAGCTTTTCTGGCCAGACCACTGTGTCGAAATACGATGCTGATTGGATGTATTTAGGATCTGAAACTACCGATCAGAGCGGTAAGGTAATTTACTCAGATACTTATTATTACAAGGAAGATGGTTCATTTGATGGATATGAATTCTTCGATGGTGTAACAACATATAAGTACGACGAGAATTGGAATGAACTAAGTGCAGTTGTTGATACCTCGAAGCTTGAAGCCGATGGCGATGGCTATAAATCAAGTGATGATTGGGGTAACACTACTTACTTTGATGCGCAGGGTAATGTAACTGGTTACGGCAACACATGGACCTCTTCCGATCCTTGGGATTACGGTTACACCTACACCTATGAATACGACGAGAATTGGGCGCTTGTAAAAGCTGAGACTCTTAACGCCGAGGGTGAAGTCGTTATGCGTGAAACGTATAACGAAGATGGTAGTCGAGAGTATTTTGATGGTAACAAGACCGAGACCTTTGACGAGTTTGGTCAGTCACAAGGAGTTGCGGTTGATGTTAACTCTTTAACCGCTATCAATGATCCACAGAGTGGCGAGCTGACGGGATACAAATACACCGATGACTGGGGGCGTACTACCTACTACGACGCCTCTGAGTCTCCTAAAGTAACGGGCTACGAAGAGTCTTGGTACGATGAGTTTATGGGAACGACTACGGTCTCTACCTACGACGAAAACTACATGTATCTCGGCTCTGTAACTACGTCAAGCGACGGTACAATTCTTTACTCAGATACGTACATTTATGAAGAGAACGGCACAACATATTTCAATATGGATCTGGGCTCTGATATGGATTATGGGAGCATTTCTCCAGGAATGTCCGAATATCCAGGAATGTCCGAAGGGTACGAAATTACATTCGATAATTTGGATGGTGACGGTGTCGTCGGTACGTTTTATGGATACTCTGGTGAGATTGGTACGCTGTACAGTGATGCCAAAATTGAAAACGCCGACAGTGAACTAACCGTTGTTAATCGTGTCGAGATAACAGGTTACGGATCTACTGATACATACGCTCTAAATTGGAACGACGACGGATCGAACTTCACGGCATATCGTACACAGACTGTACAGTTTTCGGCTGAGAAAGGTGAAGATGGTAACCCTAAATTTGCGATTGTTGATGGCGAGTCCTTGCCTATCACTTGGTCAACTCCAAGCAACGATAATGGTGGTTTATTAGCAACCTTTAGCTTTGACGAGTACGATTACACCGGTTTACCCCAAACGGTAACTGTCGAAGCAATTAGCTCTGGCAACAGTTCTACGCCAGATTCCATCCAGATGTTATTGGGTGGTACGGTTGTCGAAACATACGACGTGAGGGAATATGATGCGAGCGTTGGTTTCACCGCTACGGTTACCTCGAGTACTCTCGACGGAATTGTCAGTGGTAACATTAGCCAAGGAGTGTCGTTTGCAGGCTACGAGTCGTTCGATGGCTCTTCTACTTACACTTACGACGAAAACTGGAACCAGATTGGTGTAAAAGTTGATCCAGACTCACTCGATAAGGTCTTTGCTGAAGACGGAACACTAGAAGGTTATCGTTTTGATGATGGCTACGGAACCGTAACGCTTTACGATGAAAATGCTGCACTTATCGGGTACGAGTCCAGTTGGACGGATGAGTTCACTGGAAATACCGGAACATCATCTTACGATAGCGCCTGGATGTACTTGTCGTATACAGAAACTGATTCGACAGGGAAAATTCTATTTTCTGAAATCGTTGATCCAACCACTGGTGATCGAACAGTCTTTGATGGTGTAAGCACCACTGTCTTCAAACTAGACGGAAGCTCTACGAGAATTGTAGCGATTAATGACCTTGAAGAGGTCGAAGAGGATGGGGTTACTTACTATAAATCACCAACGAACGAATATGGTGATAGCACCTACTACCTAGATGCTAACACAGTAGCGTTTTACGAAAACACCTGGGTAGACACCTACTCGAATGAAACCTTCATCAGTAGAAACGATGCGAACTGGAACTACTTAGGCTCGACTCGTACGGACAGTGAGGGCAACATCCTATTCTCTGAAACATTCCAATACGATGAGTTTGGAATGTTTGATGGAGCAGTTGTGGACGATGGTGTTACTAAAATCACGTACAACGAGTTCTGGGAAGAGACGGATAGACAGTTAAACGAAGATGCACTAACACCCATCTACGAGGAAGGAACGTCGGGTCCTGTAGTAGGCTATGAGTACACCAACGAATGGGGACAGATCACGCTTTATGATGCCAATAAAGCGCTCATTGGATACAAAGATGTTTGGGTCGACGATCAGGGCTTCACTTCAATAAATATTCAAACGGCAGATTGGATGCCTTTGAGCAATGAGCACTACTCGCCTGAGGGTGTTCTGCTCTACTCTGAAAAATATGACTACGACGATTCTGGCAATGTCAAAAGCCGTACAGTTACCGAAGGTAACTTAACCACGGTCTATGACGGCAGCGGTAGTGTCACGTCTGAAGATGCGCAGGGTTTCGAAATTACGTTTGATACGACAGATAACGATGGCATTGTCGGTACTTTCACTGGTTATTATGGTGAAACCGGTACCCTGTATAGTGACGCTAAAAATGAAAACGCTGATAGTGAGTCTACAGTTGTCAACCGCGTCGAAATTACCGGTTCTGATTACGATGGCGAAAGTTGGACAGACACGTTTACTCTTGACTGGAGTGATGACGGGTCGAGCTTTACGGCATACCTCACTCAGACTATAGAGTTTTCGGCTGAGAAGGATCAAAGTGGTAATCCTCAATTTGCGATTGTTGATGGCGAGTCCTTGCCTCTCACTTGGTCAACTCCAAGCAACGAAAATGGAGGGCTGTTAGCGACTGCAAGCTTTGAGGAGTATGATGATTACACGGGTACTGTACAAACATTAACAGTCGAAGCAATTAGCTCTGAGAACACATCTACACCGGACTCTTTCCAGCTTTCGATCGGTGGTATAGTTGTAGAAACATACAACGTGACAGATTACGATCCTAGCCTGGGCCTTACTCTTAAGGTTAAATCGAGTGATCTCGAGGACGCAATTGTAACCGGATCAATCAGTGAGAAAGACGGCAAAACCTACTTCAATATCGATCCGGGCTCTGATTCGGGCTCTGGTGATAACACTGGTACAGGCACTGAAACTGGCGTTCTATTCGTTTTAGACACAAATACTGCCGACGAAGTAATTGGTACCTTTGTAAGTCCAGGAACTGATGCTAACTCTACAGCTGATGATCAAACCTTCACCTTGATTGAAGGCGTTAGTGAGGGAACATATATCCTTGATATGGCCTATCAGGATAGTTCGTCAACAGTCACTGAGAGTTTCTCATTAGACTGGAACACAAGTGATAACACTTGGGTGGCATACGAACCGGGTGAAACCAACTCAGCAACCTTTGATAGTAATGGTCTAATCACTTCGTTGACTAATCCAGAAACAAGTCAGACTGCATCTATTACCGCGGAAACGGGTGCGAATGGTCTTGTAGCTACTAGTGGTCAACTTTCTAGTGGATTAACCATTAACGTTTACGATAAGAATATTGGCGACAACCTAGCTTTTGACACAATTGAGTTTGTTGAAGAAAGTGAAACTTGGTCTGCAGAGGTGGAGTCAATTGACACCACTGATGGCTCAGGCTCAGTAACCTTTAAGCCATTTGATGTTATAAGCGGTAAGTTCATCATGGACGGCTCTAACATTAAGTCGGTTGTCTTTGATCAGGTCGATGGTACTGATCCAGGCTCTGACACCAGTGGTTCTATGTCGATGGAGTTGGTGGATGCGAGTCATTTGGCTAGCACAGCTACAGCTACAGCTACAGAAGTTCAGGCTTTGATTGATGATGGCTACAGCTTTGTTACAGCGAACACTGCAGATACTAGTAAGCCGGTATTGTATGATGGCTCGACTACTTACTACACCTTTACTGAGTTGGAAATTGGTGGTGGTGAGCTTGAATTTAATGGATTTAATTCGATTGCCGCTGACGACACCGTTACTTACTCATTTGATAATCTTGAATTAGTTGATTACAGCTTTAATTCAACGACAGGCGTTACAGACCGTACGTATCAGGATACGGACGGTGATGCGGTTATGTCATTGCTCAATGGGTCTACAGCGCTTGCCACGTTAAGTGATATACATGTTGAATTAGCAACGAATAATCAGCTATTCAGCGATTTCACCAAAATTGGTAATACTACGGCCACTGTTGAAGTCACGCTAACCTCTACTGGTAGTAGTGAAAGTGCAGCATTTGTTGGCGACGTTGAAACATTGTTAGATGACGCGACAAAAGGGGATGGTGTTGTCCGTGTTCAGCTAACGACGGATGCATTCAAGAGCCAAGTCTACGATGTGGGTGAAGGTACCTTCTTCTTTGGTGGTGCGTTTGATTCTTTGGGTGCCGCATATTCAGCGATCACAGTTACACCTGCTGATCAAACAGCACCTGAGTTTCATTCAAATGCAATATTTGAACCTAACGGAAAAGACGTCGTTTGGGCGGTTGATGAGGGGTTAGTCGGTACACCCGCGGTAGGAGATTTTTCACTTACCTTTAACGGTAATCAGGCAACGATTACTAATGTCGTTAAGACAGTAGATTCACTGGGTGTGCTTATTACACTAAGCACGGCGATTAGCTCCACAGATGCGGTCGAAATCACCTATAGCGGTTTAAGCCTGGAAGACGCGGCAGGGAACAAAGTTCTGGGTGCCACCACCTCAACGGTAGATACTTCAGATGTTGTGGATCCAGGCTCTGACACCAGTGGTTCTATGTCGATGGAGTTGGTGGATGCGAGTCATTTGGCTAGCACAGCTACAGCTACAGCTACAGAAGTTCAGGCTTTGATTGATGATGGCTACAGCTTTGTTACAGCGAACACTGCAGATACTAGTAAGCCGGTATTGTATGATGGCTCGACTACTTACTACACCTTTACTGAGTTGGAAATTGGTGGTGGTGAGCTTGAATTTAATGGATTTAATTCGATTGCCGCTGGCGACATCGTTACTTACTCATTTGGTAATCTTGAATTAGTTGATTACAACTTTAATTCAACGACAGGCGTTACAGACCGTACGTATCAGGATACGGACGATGATGCGGTTATGTCATTGCTCAATGGGTCTACAGCGCTTGCCACTTTAAGTGATATTCATGTTGAGCTAGCAACGAATAATCAGTTCAATACTACACAGCAAATTGGCGATACGACCGCGACTGTTGAAGTCACGTTGACCTCTACTGGTAGTAGTGAAAGCGCAGCATTTGTTGGCGACGTTGAAACATTGTTAGATGACGCGACAAGAGGGGATGGTGTTGTCCGAGTTCAGCTAACGACGGATGCATTCAAGAGCCAAGTCTACGATGTGGATGAAGGTACCTTCTTCTTTGGTGGCACGTTTGATTCTTTAGGCGCCGCATACTCAGCGATTACACTTACACCTGCTGATCAAACAGCACCGACGTTAAATATTACGTCAGCTGATTCAAATGGCGATATTCTATTTACCTTCACGTTCAATGAAGCAGTTGCTGACTTTGTTGAGGGTGATATTGCTGTTACGAATGGCACTGCTGGTACGTTTACTTCGACAAGTGATACGGTTTACACCTTGCTGGTAACGCCAGACTCCAACTTCAGTGGTGATGTTACAGTCTCTGTAGCGGCTGATGCGGCATCTGATGCTGCGGGCAACGGCATAGCTGAGACAACGGCTTCTTTTGCCGTTACAGACGGCAGTGACTTCGATCCGTCAGGTACCCAAAGTTATATGCTTACACCTGATGATTTAACCGATGGCGATGGGTTACTTGCGACTGCAAGCATTGAAGGCCAGACAGTCAAGATATTCGGTAATGAGAGTAGCAATACTCCTTGGTATCTTGATATAGAAACTCCTGATGGGGTTTTCCACTACGGCATAATAATGGGTCAAAATGGTGAGTTCACTGCTTTGAATAACGTTGAGTTTACTGTTGTCGATACTGACACCGATGGCTTAGTGACCAGCTTTAGTGTAGACGGAACAACCTACTCAGGTGTGACTTGGTATGAAGATCCTAATTACCAAGGCACAGGAAGGACTTTCTACCTTGGCGAGCTAGTTGTTACTGGCAATGGGCAAAGTGAAGGCTTTACCTTTATCGATGATTCTGAAACATTCAATTATTTTGATTATGTAGTGTTGTCAGACATTGAAGGTGATGTAATTACTAATGATTACTCTAATTGGACTGACACTGCGACTTACACAACCATTTATCAGGAAGGCTCGATAATGGAGCTTGAGGCTTTCCAGCCTAACGAATCTATGATTGAACTCTTCCTGAGTGGTTCAATTGACTTTACGAATAACACACTCACTATCGAGTGGCCTTTAACAAGAGACAGTATTCCAGTCGACAACGTTCTCACTGGTACTGAAAGTGCCGATAATCTTGATGTATCGGCACAGACGCTAGTCGACGGTGAGGCCTGGCAATTAAATGGTCTAGGCGGTGATGATACGCTAGTAGGTTCTGCAGGTGATGACATCCTGTCGGGCGGTGCCGGTTTAGATACTATTACAGGCGGTGCAGGTGCTGACCTTATGTCAGGTGGTGACGGGGACGATGTATTCTTTATCTCTGTAACTAACGGGGATGCTACACCGATACTGAATTTCGACATGGCTGGAGAAGTTCCTGTGAATGGCGACGTTGCCACCTTCGATGGCGCGGACATCATCACAGACTTCTCTATCGGTGATGAAATCGTCTTTGACGGTGCACTGCTGCAAGGAATTGTAGGCGGAGATTTTGATGACCAGTCAGGTGTGTTCACTGTGGATGAAACTAACGGTCTGGATGCTCTTGTGGTCTACTCTGTTTCGATGGATAGTGCAGGGTATGGTTTAGTGCTCAACAGTGTTGACTACGAGCTGCTCACTATCGACGCTAACAGCGTCTTTATGACAGCGAACTAATCGGTATCCACCGTAAATTCGGCCGGCGCAAGTTGGAAAACTTGCATGCCGGCCTTTGATTTTTAGGGATTAAAGTTCAATGGACGACAAAACAAAAGCACTGGAAACAATCATGGCCGCTGAAGAGACTAAGCTGCTTGAGCGCATTGATGCCCAGCGGGCGGCGATGCTGAAAAAGTTTAATGCGGAGCGCGAAGCAGTCGAGCGTCGCCATGAAGCACAGTTAGAACAACTTAATATGACTTTAAAAACTCAGTTGAAATCACTACGTGCAAGACATGAATCACAATTGCGTGGAGTCTTGGCGCCAGATCAGACCAGCAATACCCAAACACATTAATATAGGTTTTAAATAATTATGAAGCTCAAGAATTTGAGTCTTTTATTATTGCTCATAACGTCGAATTTTTTGGCTGCTAATGTTTACTCAGCTGATGTGCTAACCTTGAAAAAAGCAATTCAAATGGTTACACAAAACCACCCACTGGTTGTCAGCAAGTTGTCCGAGGTTGATTCCGCCGATGCATCCCTTGAAGCTGCAAATTGGGGGCGTTTTCCAACACCAAGTTTAGAAACAGCATCAGGTGATGGAAACTTGACTGCGGTTTTACGAGTTGATCAACCAGTTTGGACGGGCGGCCGCATTGAGGGTGCTATTGATGCAGCTGAATTGACAAAAAATGCGGCTATCAGTGCTGTTGATGAAGCACGCTTGGACCTTCAATTAAGAGTTGTTGAGGCTTATGTTGATGCATTGTCTAACAGAAATAAGTTGAATCTAGCCAATAAGGGTGTATTAAAGCATCAAAAGTTGTTTGAAATGATGCAGCGTCGAGTAAAACAAGACATCAACTCAAGGGCCGATCTTAATTTGGCTGAATCACGACTGTTACAAGCCAAATCCAATGTTTCAACCTTTACACAAAGCTATGAAACCGCCTTAGGCTCTCTTGAAGAACTCACAGGTTTAGTAGTTGAAGATATCTCTTCCGTACCACTCTCTAAATTTGAACTGGCTCACTTGGATATTCTGATGGATCAAGCGGCTAACTATTCGCCAATTCTCAAAAGATTGTCTATGGAAATTCTTGCAGCTCAGAAGGAAGTTGAAATTTCAAAAGGGGCCATTCTTCCTCAGTTAGTAGCACGATTCGAACATACCAATACATCTGAGGTAACAGATAATAGGTTTATGCTGGTGCTTCAGGCACAGCCGGGTGCTGGTTTATCTGCGATGAGTAACATTCGGGCTGCAGAGTCATTAATACGAGTGCTTGAAAACTCAAAAGATGCCTCTCTTAGAGAGATTAAACAGCTTGTAAGAGCGGATTATGCTTCCTATACCTCTTCTACTAACATGCTATCAACTGCAAGAAATGCCAGCCAAATATCCATTGAAGTATTTAACTCTTATATGCGTCAGTTTGTTACTGGTCGTAAAACCTGGATAGATGTCTTAAACGCTACTCGTGAAATGACTCAAGCGGAGTTAGCGTATGAAGATATTAAAGCGCAGTCTTTAATTTCTAAATTGCGTTTGTTGAGCCACGCAGGCCAATTAACAAACATTTTATCTGAGTAAGCTTTTTTACATGACAACCAACTTTTCTTTATTGTTTTCTCGTGCTGCTAAATTAGGTAAGCAATCGATTGCTTTGGATCGATTGGAGCAAATCGAGAATTTTCTAGTTGATCAGGATCATATCAAGTCACCTGTTGCTATTATTCAAGAGGGCTGGACTTTGGCTCAATTGGATGGAACACCAAAAGCAATTCTTCGTCCAAAGCCATCTAATTTGCCATTCATTCTATTTAAAGAAAATGAATGGTTTATTGTTGAAGCTCAATTAGATCCAACAAACTGGAGGGCGATATCGGTTGAAACAGGTCAACCTACGGCTTTAACACTTGAAGGTTCGAGTGCTATCTCAATTCCCCATAGGTCGAACCAAAGTAAGACAACGCCCTCAGCGTTAGGTGTTGTATGGCGTGAAGTTTTTAAACATAAACCTGTATTCTTTAGTTCTTTTTTAGCCACTGGATTAGTCAGTGTTCTGGCATTAGCGACATCCCTTTATGCCATGCAGGTTTACGATCGAGTTATTCCAAATGTCGGTTTTGAAACGCTAAAAGTACTTACTGTAGGGGTTGCAATCTCAATTCTTCTTGAGTGGGTCCTCAAACTTATTCGAAGCCATCTAGTTGACTCAACAGGAAATGAAGTTGACGATGCCATGTCCAAATGGTTTTTTGACCGTATGCTGGGTGTGCGCATGGAGGCGCGGCCTCAATCAGTCGGTACCCTAGCCTCTCAGGTCAAAGGATTTGAAATGGTGCGTGGGGTGTTGGCATCTACTACGCTTTTTGCGTTGGCTGATGTACCTTTCTCGTTACTGTTTCTACTTGTCATCTACGCTGTAGGCGGTCCGATCGTTATACTGCCGCTCATTTTTATTCCGCTTGCTTTGATAGTTGGACTTATCTTTCAACGGTTAGTTCATCAGCATACTCACCTTAAACTTGCAACGAGTAACCAGAAAGCCGGCCTCTTAGTGGAGACGGTGGATGGTGCTGAGGCGCTCAAGGCTATGGGGGCCGAGTGGGCTATGCAGTCGCGCTGGAATAAACTCGTCGCTGAAGCAGGTCTATCCGAGCTCAAAATGCGTCGATACACAGCGTTTTCGCAAAACAGCACAGCTGCGTTGCAGCAGTTGGCTTACATCGCAATTATTTCTTCTGGTGCTTATCTGGCGACGCAGAATGAGCTTACCATGGGTGGCTTATTGGCCTGTTCAATCATAGGTAACCGAGCTATGCAGCCGATAATTCAACTGCCCGGTGCCATGATGCAGTGGGCCTTAGCGAAGGCTGCCCTAAAGGGACTAGATCAGATCATTGATCTGCCAAATGAGGCTGATGAGCAGCATGAGGCGTTACTGCCGGAAAAACTCGCCTCAAACTATCACTTAGAGCGATGCAAGTTCGCTTATGGCGCAACGTCGCAGATGGTGCTCGATATTGAACGTCTTGATATAGCAGCAGGCGAAGCTGTTGGTTTAGTTGGCCCAATCGGCTCGGGTAAATCGACATTGCTGAAATTGTTGTCCGGCCTGTATCGACCACTCGAGGGCAAGGTGCAAGTTGGCGGTATTGATATGGCCGCGCTCAATGCTCTAGTACTTACAAAACAGATCGGCTACTTACCACAAGATCCTAAATTGTTTAGTGGGACTCTGAGATACAATTTGCTCCTTGGGCTTCCTGATCCAGGTGAAGAAAAAATTTTAGAAGCTGCAAAACGTACAGGTTTAGCGTCTTTAATTGTTGGGCAACCTGCAGGCCTTGATTTACCAATTACCGAGGGTGGTAAGGGCGTTTCTGGCGGTCAACGACAACTCATTGCTTTGACAAGAATATTATTAGCCAACCCTAAGGTTTTACTATTGGATGAACCAACAGGACCAATGGATTCAGTTACTGAAGTGAAAGTAGTTCAGTTGCTTAAAGAGCTTTCGCAAGAGGGTGTTACTTTAATAGTCACTACTCACAAAACAGCGCTACTATCAATTTTTTCTAGGATAGTGGTAGTGCAGGGCGGTCGTGTTCAACTTGATGGCCCGCGTGATGAAGTTGTAGCCAAGCTTACTGGTAAAACACAGTCTGCAAGTGCTGAGCAAAAGGCAAACTAATGCAGAGTTCAAATAAAACTTATTGGGTTTCCCATCTTTTAGTTGTTGCTGGCCTATTTGCCATAGCTACATTTATTTTATGGTCCCGCTGGGCAGTCATAGATGAGATTTCAAGAGCGACTGGTCAGGTAATCACTAGCTCTAAGAATCAGATAATTCAAACTACAGAAGGCGGTAAGATATCCGAGATTTTTGTCAAAGAAGGTTCCAGTGTTAAGGCTGGTGAGTTATTGGTTCTATTTGATAGAACTCGAGTCGAAGCTGCTTACCTTGAGAGTCGCTCTAAAGTTGCCGCTCTTGAAGCTAAGCTAGCACGTCTAAGAGCTGAGTTGTTTGATCGCGATCCTGAATTTCCACAAATTCTCGATGACTACACTGAATTCGTATCCAACCAACAGGTTTTAATGGACAAGCGTCAAACCGCTATTAGCCAAGAACTAGACTCTTTGCGCGAAATGCAAAACCTGATCGAGGAAGAGCTTAAACTAAACCAGCCTCTATTAGAGACTGGCGACGTCAGTAGGACTGATATTCTTCGTTTTCGTCGACAGTTGGTCGATATAAAAAATCAGATATCGACAACGTCTAATAACTTTTTAAAAGAGACTCAAGCGGAGTTGGCTGCTACTGAAGAAGAGCTAACCAGTGCTCGTCAAGTGCTTGTTCAAAAAGAGAACCAACTCTCTTCCTCAGAATTACGCTCACCAATGGATGGCCTAGTGCGTAATGTTCGAATTACAACCATTGGTGGTGTGGCAAAGCCTGGTGAAGAGGTAATGCAGATCGTTCCTGTAGAAGAGGATCTAATCGTAGAAGCTAAAGTGCGACCGGCAGATATCGCTTTTATTCATATCGGCTTACCAGCTATTGTTAAGTTTGATGCCTATGATTACACCATCTACGGTTCACTTAGTGGTGAAATTAGCTATATCAGTCCTGACACGCTGACCGAAGAGGTCCGCGGAGAAGAGCAGCCTTTTTACAGAGTGCACGTGACCATAAAGGATACCGATTTCAGTGGCACGCCGGATGTCGAGCTCCCAATTCAGCCCGGGATGACAACGATGGTGGAGATAAAAACCGGTAGCCGAACAGTATTTCAATACCTGTCTAAACCAATCACCAAAACCCTTGATGAGTCATTGGGAGAGCGCTAAAACGCTCTGACGGTCTCCTAGTATTTTGGTACAAACGGAGGGAAATGGTCAAAATCAACCCGCTACAAAATACTTCATTGATCCTGCTCGGGTGTTGAAGGTTTTGAGTAGCTAATCAAGAGTTTAAACTAATATATTTACTCTCAAAAAATAAACTTTTATTTGCGTGCAGGTTCAATGGCTTCTAATGTTAGGATGTTTCGTTAAATAGAGATGTAATCGGTCCCCATGTAAAGATAAGGTGTTAACCATGACCAAACTCATCTGGCACATAGATCGCGCTAAATTCCAATTTCAATACGAAGCTGAATACCAAAGCTGGCGGCCTGATCCGCAAGTATTTTTTGAGTTGGGCTCTTCGTCTGCCGATGACGTAGGTGCAAAAATTTTTGTTGGCCTCTTCGGTATAAAGATCTACGAGCACGTCAGCAATCTCAATGCGTTTGAGTATTCTGAATTTACTGCTTACCTAGGCATTCAGTACCTTCTTCAAGACGGCTTTTCATTATATTCATACATTATCTTTGCATTTGCGGGGGTTGGATCCTTTGATGAGAGCGAGCGCGTGACCAAAGAACAGTTGTGTCGGCATTTTGCTGGCCTGGTTCGCGATTATCATACAGCGATGAATCAATTACCGCTTTAACTGAGCTGGTTGAATCAAATGAGGGGCTGGTCGAGTCCTGTCTGCGAAAGTATAGGGCTGTCAAGAAAACCTGGTTGGATGTAATTAATGTGCAGCGTGAAATGATACAGGTGTTTCTTGCTAACCGACTCCTGCGCTGCACAATTTGCTAGTGCGGCAAAAGTGAAATTATTGACAGGTGCTATCCTTGATAGCGGAAGAGCCCTAAAACGGATTTAGATATGGAATTTGATGAGGCGTCTGTGAGTACCAAAAACGGACAGATCCAAAGTTTTGATGTTGAAGGACGACTGTTAAGTCGTCTAGCCGGTGTGTTGGGCTATGCGGTCCCAGCTCACCGTTTCAGTATGGTCGATCACACAATTGATGGTGCCGACCTAGCTGGTTTAGACCTTCTAGACCGTTTGGTTGAACGTTGGCGTACACGATTTCCATCAATGACGGTCATTGATCAATCACCTGATAAATTGGACCCCAGTTCTTTCCCGCTTCTTTGGGTTTCGTCAGATCGAAAAAAAGCACTGCTCGTTCGCGGCAACCTTTCAAATCGTCTGATTGCCGAAGATGATCAAGGTAAAAAGCTGGATTTGCTCTTTGATGATGCGAAATCTGGCTCCTTATTCGCGCTGCGAATAGAGGGCGTGGCCGAGGTTGAGGGAATGCGTGCCAATCGCTCTGCAAGCAAATGGTTTGCTACTGCTGTTCGTGCGCACCGTAGCATTTTCATGGAAGCTATCCTTGCCACATTTTTGATTAGCTTGATTGGCTTGGGTTCGGCGATGTACACCATGCAGGTGTATGACCGTGTAGTACCAACTAAAGGCTATTCGACCTTGGTCGTGCTTACTGTAGGCGTGGCGATTGCGATTATACTGGAGTTGATTGTTAAGCAGGTTAGGGCTCATATGGTGGACCGAGCTTGTAAGGCAATTGATCAGGACTTGAGCTCAGTCTTCTTCGGTAAAGCTTTAGATATTCGCCTTGATGCGCGACCTAAGACAGTCGGAACCTTCGCATCACAGATTCGCCATTTTGAGTCTGTGCGCAACTTCATGACCTCTTCGACACTTTTTATATTTGCTGATGCGCCTTTTGCACTGTTCTTTGTCGGCGTTATCGCAATCATAGGAGGTCAGGTTGCACTCGTGCCGCTGCTAGTCCTTCCGCTGTCTTTCTTGCTGGGTATGTTTTTCCGCAAGCCGATTGAGCGCTTCACCGCAATGCATATGGAAGAATCCAACCTCAAGAATGGTTTGTTGATTGAGGCCATTGACGGAATTGAGTCAGTAAAATCTGTGAATGCCGAATGGAAGCAGCTAGATCGTTGGCGTGAACTAACCAGCACCATAGCGCAGAGCGAGTTGAAAATGCGTGCGCTCTCCACGCTATCGACCAATATGACTCAGGCGATGCAGCAGGTCAGCTATGTTGGCATGATTGCGGTCGGAGCGTACTTGATCACTCTAGGCGAGATTACCATGGGAGCGCTGATAGCCTGCTCGATCATCGGTGGTCGTGCACTAGCGCCTCTGGCGCAGGTTCCTAACCTGATTGTGCAATGGAAACAGGCCAAGATCGCGTTAGATGTTCTCGACAACATTATGGAGATGCCGGGCGAGCGTGAGCCCGAGGTACGTTTGGTGATTCCTGAGGGATGCGACGGACAGCTGAAAGCTGAAGAAGTTCAATTTGGCTACCATCCCGAGATCCCTGCTTTACAGTTGTCAAAGCTGGAAATTAGCTCAGGTGAGCGGATTGCTGTGCTCGGGGGCATAGGTTCCGGCAAATCGTCTCTGATAAAAGTACTCGCTGGTTTATACAAGCCCCAGCAAGGGCGTGTGTTCCTTGATGGTGTTGATACATCTCTAATTGCTCCTGAATTTATTCGTGAGCACACAGGGTACTTGCCACAAGATGTGCGCCTATTTAATGGAACGCTCCGCGATAACCTAGTTTTAGGTCTTCCATCTCCAAACGATAAAACAATACTGGTTGCTTGCAAATTGACAGGGCTCGATCGTGTTATCCAAGCTAATCCAAAAGGTTTAGAACTCGAGATTACCGAGGGTGGGCGAGGTTTGTCTGGAGGGCAGCGACAGTTAGTGGGTCTCACACGCATGCTGCTATTGAAACCTAGCTTGTTATTCCTTGATGAGCCAACAGCCTCTATGGATACCCAAACTGAGATGATGGTCATGCGTCACCTCTTCAATGAGATGCCGCGCTCGTCGACGTTAGTTATAGTCACGCATAAAATCGCAATCCTTCCACACGTCGATAGGGTAATCGTTATGGATAAAGGACGAATTATTCTTGATGGGCCCCGAGACAAAATTATTGCGATGCTGAAGCAGAGTGATGGAAGGCCGGTTCAAGCCGAGACGGCAAAGCCCATTGTTTCTGACCATGGCGCGGACAAGGGGTGGGTTACTGAAAGTAAGTCTGATTCGGAGAAGAAATCATGAAGCTGTTTTGGTTTCTTCAAGGACCTGATGATTACTTTAGCAGTGGGGAAACCCGCAGATCGCTGCGAGGGCCTCGCTGGATTCTGTTTCTAATGTTTTTGACTGTAGGTGCTTTTCTGGGTTGGTCTCAGTGGGCAAAGATTGATCAGATCACCCGAGCACCGGGAGAGGTCATCGCAAGCAGTAAAACTCAGGTAGTCCAGTCTCAGGAAGGCGGGATACTAGAGCGCTTGGCAGTCAAAGAGGGTGACCGAGTCGCACGTGGCGATATTGTTGCTGTGCTTGAGCGCACTCAGGTGGAGAGCGCCTATCTAGAGTCTATGGCAAAGAAAGCTGGCCTGTTAGCAACGATAGCGCGGTTACGCAGTGAGGTGTTTGGTACTACTCTAGTATTTGATCCGATTCTTGAAGCTTATCCTGGGTTTATTGAGAACCAGCGTCAACTGTTTGCCAAACGTCAATCCTCTTTGAACGAGGAGGTAGGGGGAATGGAATCGGTGGCCGCTCTTATTAAGCAGGAGCTGGCGCTTAACCGTCCTCTTCTGAAAACAGGCGATGTGAGCCGAGCCGACTTCTTAAGGCTGGAGCGACAGTTGGCAGAGATGAAGTCGCAGATTACCAACGTCAGAAATGAGTATTTCCGTGATGCTCAATCTGAACTGAATAAATTAGAGGAAGAGCTCGCCAGCATAGAGCAGCAACTTAAACAACGTGAAGATAAGCTGAAGCAGACTACTCTTACGGCACCGGTCAATGGCATTGTTAAGAATATCTCGATAGCCACAGAGGGTGGTGTTATACGACCTGGTGAAGAGATTATGCAGATAGTACCTGTTGATGATCGGCTGATCATAGAAGCCAAAGTAACCCCCGCAGATATCGCTTTTGTCCAGCAAGGCTTACCCGCAACCGTAAAGATTGATGCGTATGATTATACAATATACGGAGACCTCGATGGGCGCTTGACCTACATCAGTGCTGATACGCTGCGCGAGCAGACCCAGTCTGAACAAGAGCCTTACTATAGAATTCAAGTTGAGACAGAGGGCCGTCGTTTCAATGGTAAGTTCACTAAAGAACTGGAAATCTTACCGGGCATGACAGCTATGGTTGAAATTAAAACGGGTACTAATACGGTACTCAGCTACATTATTAAACCATTAGTAAAAACATTTTCTGAATCTTTGGGTGAGCGCTAGCTCATAAATATCATCAGTGAAGAAAATGATGCTGAACGAAAAACTACTTTAAAAAATCGATGATACCAATACAGTGCTCGCGAATTGCTGTTGAGGCGATTCGTAAACTCATTAAAGACGGCGCTTCAATAGAGCAGCTACCTGCAGCGGTCCAAGAAGTTTTGGGTACACAGCTAGATCTCGAGGACATCAGGGAGATTCAGCTAAAACAGATTGCTGAAATAATTTAGAAGAAGCATGTTGAGGAAGATGACTTCGTTTCTCAACGTGAATCAGCAGAAGAGGTATCGCGCTGGGATTTGGCAACTGCAGATGCACACGCGGCTTCTGCTGAACAGAGAGGTAGTGCAACAGCTACCGATGCAGTTCCAGCGGCAGCAGATTCCGCTGTAGCTGGCTGCATTAGTGCGGGTGTAATAGCTGTCCGTACAGGTATTCTTGCAATTGAAACTTGCTGCGTTGTAAACTATTTTGTCTATATTTTTAGACGCAGTCTCCGAAACTGTCATCTGGAGTGTTTTATGGCTATCGTTTTTGATTCTCCTGCGCAACTTAATATCCAAGAGCGGATAAAAGCTGGCGATGTTCTGTATGTGGCTAGCGCGAGTTACGATGACTCTTCAACGGGGACTATAACCTACTCACTTGCGGAGGGCGCTACGTCCGGTCTGGCGATTAATTCAACGACTGGCGAGGTCACCTACTCAGGCGTTACTGATTATGAAACCTTACCTGCGCTGAGCTTCGTGGTTATAGCATCTGATGGTGTGACGACCACACAGCAGAGCGTGACACTCAGCGTAGCTGATGCCATCGAGGGTACGACGGGTCCGGACACCTTGACCGGGACGGCGGGCGATGACCTGATCTACTCCGAGGGCGGTAATGACACAATTGATGGGCAGGCTGGTTTCAATACCGTCGTGCTGCCGGGTGCTGAGTACTACTACAAGATAGCGCGTCAGGCTGACGGGACGGTTAAAGTTTCTCCGGTGGATGGCGCACCTGCCGAGTATCAGGGTGAACAGATCCTGGAAAATGTGCAGGTCATTCGCTTTGCGGGCACTGACACCGAACGAAATGTCGATGATGTCTCCAGCGTTCAAGACGCAAATAACATCCAGCTTAACTTTGGTGAGACCTTCAGTGGTACCACCTTTGTTGGGGATAGCGACTGGTTTACGGTCTCAGGCGGGACCGAAAATCAGGCGGTGCACTACCTCATCTATGGTTCCGGCGGTTCCACCAAATTGTATACGGCAGACCTGTCAAATCAGTCGGGCAGAACTTGGCCTGACACGACCTACCTTGACGCCGGAACTTTAGATGCCAATGGCGAGGGTTATGTCGAGCTTCGTAATACGACTATCTCGCTTAATGCCTTGGATCCCTACAAGCTCACGATTTACCGCGACCTGATCGGCGACGAAACCGATCAGACGCTTCAGGCGGGTAGCGATTTCGAGTACATCGATGCCGGTGCTGGCGATGACCGTATTGAAGGCAGCGCGCGCGATGAGTACTTAATCGGTGGTCTGGGTGATGATGTCATCCTCTCCGGCGGTGGCGCCGATGTCATCATAGGGGGTGACGAGAAGGACGATAAAGATATCGCGGTGTTTGGTGGTGATTTTGCCGACTACAGCGTCACGATAAGTGATTACTCCGACAATACACCGGCTCAAGGCACTTGGTGGACGGTTAAAAACCGTGCCTCCGGTGAGGTGAGCTATGTTCAGGGTGTCGAGATACTTCGGTTCGACGATCAGGATATCACGATTGACGATTATGACGTCCTTCAGGGGTCTGATATCTCGGGTCGAGACGATTACACGTACATGGGTGAGTTAATCGAGGGAAGTTACAATCTCTCTAACGATTTCGATTGGATACCTTTCAGCTTTGACTACGGTAAGGTAACTCCCGACAGTACAATCAAAGTCACCCTGTCACGACCGTTGTCTGCCTCTAACGGCACCGTTAGATTCGTCAACTCATCTGGATATACGCTGCAGTTCGAAAATGTTGCGTCATCTTCGGTTGAGACGAGCCTCAGCATGCCCGGTTCGGGCACCGCAACCTATCTCATTAAAGGGGTTCAGTGGGGCACTAATGGAGAAGATGGTCCATTTTCCGGTGGTCAGGCGTTCATTGTCGTAGAGGGGTACGGAGCACGCTATTACGATTACCAGCTTAGCCAAAATGGTGAGCTCCCTGCGAATACGGAAGCTTTCGGTAGCTACAGCATCAGCATCTCCCGCTACCGCGAGGGTGACGCCGGCGATAACGCACTGACAACTGATGGCGCGACTATTGCGGAGCAGGTTGAAGAGCTCTCGGGTCTTGCGGGTAACGACACCCTAACTGGCCGTGATGTTGATGAGGCGTTCGATGGCGGCACAGGCGACGATACGATCTATGCTGGCGGCGGTAACGACCAGATAATCGGTGGGGCGGGCACTGACGTGCTCTACGGCGAGGCGGGTGATGATACTTTTATTGTCAGTGGTGAAAGTACCGTTGCCGATCTCTTTGATGGTGGAGACGGGACGGACACTATCAAGGTTTCTGGTACGGCCGACTTCTCAACTGCCACATTCGCCAGTATTGAAAATATAGTGGGCTCTGGTGCCAATAAAATAACTCTGACCCAGGATCAACTATCGGGACTAACACGCGCTGATGGTGTGATCATTACCGGCACATCGCTCGATGCATCGCAATTGGCAGGTGATTTTGAAGTCAGAGGCACCTCCGGCATTGACACTATAACCGCCGGTGCTGGCAACAATCTGATCCGCTCCTACGCTGGGGCTGACACGGTTGATGCAGGGGCAGGGAGTGACACACTTTATTTTGGTTATGTTAGCACCAGCAATAACACCGAACGCTACGGGTACTATGGGATATCAACCAAGAGTGATGTTGATAATCAGAGCTACATCATTGAGGGCGAATATTTCGGCGGTGCCGGCTCGGATACTGTTGAAGCATACTTCCACTCATATACACGTCACGACATAGGTGGATCAAACTGGTATGTCAGTAACAACCCAGAAAAACGGGTGTCGATCGACTTTACACAATCAACACTTGAGGGTTTTGAAACATTCCTTGTCACTCCTAGTACATATTCAACGAATGGCGTTAGCTATAACATTTCTCCAGAGAATATCTATCTAACCGCCACCCAGTTCGCTCAATTCTCAGTTCTATCTGGTGCTAATTTTGTAGTCGTGGATGGTGGCAGCGTCGACTTGTCGGCGGTGACTCTAGAGGCCGGTGCAACGGTCAGCTTTGAGGGCGATGCTGCGTTCACCATTACAGGGTCGTCGGCGGCTGACTTCATCTCTACTCACGCTGGCGCGGATGCGGTAAACGCCGGAGACGGTGATGATGTCATCAATACCGGAAAAGGTGTTGATACGGTCTATGCGGGTAGTGGCAATGACAAGATTACGATCGATAGTAAGTCACTTGTTAAGGACCGCATCGATGGTGGTGCTGGCACAGATACGTTAAAAATCACCGGCGGTGCGGTCGATCTCTCTGAAACGACCATTACCGGTATCGAGCGTTTAGAAGCCTTCTCCTCCAGTCTCTCACTAACTCAAGCCCAATACGATGCGCTAGCTGCTGGAATCACTGGTACAGCGGGGCTGATTCTTAAAATAGACGGGGCCGGAACCTACGACGTGGGCAACCTCCCAGCGGGCTTTGTCGGTCTGCAAGGGGACGCCAATGATAATACGCTGGTCGGTGGGGTCAGTCAGGATATCTTGGCCGGTGGTGCCGGCAATGATGTGCTATCAGGCGGAGATAATGCTGACACCCTAGTATCCGGTGAAGGTGTTGATGCTCTCGATGGAGGAGCGGGCAACGACAAACTTGATGTGCGCGGAAAATCGGTGGTCACCGATACCATTGATGGCGGTGCTGATACCGATACATTGATTGTTGAAAATGGCCAGGATCTGACCGGCGCGACCCTATCGAATATTGAAACCCTCAAAGGTAGTGGCACCGTTCGTATGACCGGTGCTCAGTTGGCAAATATTACGACCTTGGACGGCGTTTCTGTTGTTTTAACTCAGTCAACTGACGAGTACCAGATCAACAGCAAGACGCTGCTGAACGGCGCAGAAGTGATATCGCCACGTTATGTGGGTACGGATGGTGACGATACACTGACACAAGGACAGGGTGATCAAACGCTGATCGGCGGTGCCGGTGATGACACCATTGATGGCGGTTCCGGCATTAACACCTACGAGGTTTCCGGTACACCTGATGCCTTTATGTGGGCGGCTCAGGATGACGGGACAATCCTGTTGACCGACCTTAGCGTGAACCCGAACGATCCGAAAAATGCCACAGATGAAGGGGTAGATACACTCACCAATATTCAGGTCCTTCGCTTTGTGTCGCCAACGGATGGCAATGTCATTGAGATCAAGCTCGATGATTACGGCAACAGTGATGATCCTAGCAATACCAAGATCGGGTTTGGTGAGTTAGTCACCGGCCGTTTCGACTACAAAGATGATTACGATTACTTCCTGTTTGATACGGTTGCAGGGCAGGAAATTGCTATTCAATCTTTGGTTAGTAGTTCGCCTAATCGTTTGTACATAAGACCAGAATCCGGTGGAGAGCAATATTTTAGTTCGAACGATCAAGTCCGAAACTTCACGACGTCTATAGACGGCGAGCAGTACATCTACACTGATCACTATTACGCCAATCCAGGCAATAGTTCATCCCCTGCCGGTACTCAGTCCTACAGCTTCATCATGCGCCGCACCACCGATGGCGCGAGTGGTGCAGATACCCTAATCGCAGGGGATAACTACGAAGAGATCTGGGCGCGCGATGGTGACGATGCCATTACCGGTTCGGCTCGAATGGACCGCCTGTTCGGAGAGGGCGGCGATGATGAAATCGAAGGCGGCGGTTCTGATGACTGGATTGATGGCGGTGCTGGTTCGGCCAACGTCGCGATCTTTAGCGGTAACCTGGCTGAGTACGATCTTAGTTGGGATCAAAACGCCCGTTACGACCGCAACCTTGGCCTTATCGTCAAAGATAAAGTGGCTGACAGGGACGGTACCGATACCCTGCGCAATATCCAGATTCTGCGCTTTAATGACGGCGATATTGTTCTGGATGCTGAGTCGAATTCGCCAAGTACGGACGCTTACAGCGTCGGAGAAATAATCTCCGGATCATTGGCCATCGCTCAATCTAGTAGCTACAACCTTGATCAAGACTACTTCCAAGTAGCTCTGACCCCAGCCGTAGATGTTAATGCGACACTTCGTATCTCAATTGATAACTACTCCGAAAATGCACTGAATTATAATGCCCGCACGCAATGGGCTTTCTATGCGGCGGGCTCCTCCGATGTGCTCCAGTTCGAAAATGTAGATACGGGTTCCATCATTTCGACGTTTGGGCCTTATGTATCAGAAGGCCATTGGGAAGTCTTAGTTAATCCGACCCAGTATCAATCCGGTGCCGCCTTTGCCGGGGCGTATCAGCGCTTAGACCTGAAAGTTTGGGACTACAATGTCTATTCAAGCAGTGCCGAAGTGGGCGATCTTCTGGATTACCAGATCCGTTTGGACTTAGTGAAAATTGGTGATGACACCAGTGAAACGATTGCCGGAGACGCGGTAAATAATATCACCTACATTGATGCCCGCGGCGGTGATGACACCGTTAATGGCGCCGATATAGGCGAGGAGATAAAGGGTGGTGCTGGCGATGACATCATTAATGCCGCCGGTGGCGATGACGTTATTCGTGATTGGGAAGGTTCGAATGCACTGAGCGGTGGCGCAGGCGATGATCTCATCGATGTATCCGGCACTACAGGCCCGCTCGGTAGCGTGGATGGTGGAGCAGATACCGACACGTTAAAGGTTTCCTCGAATGCTGATCTATCTGGCTTAACGATTGCCAATATTGAAGTCATTGATGGGTCGAATAGTACAACGAGTTACTCAGCCCAGGCGCTACTCGATCTAGGCATACTCAGCGCTCAAAATATTACTTTTGTGTTGGATGATGAATCGGGTGATATCTTCACGGGCAGTGCGCTAGCGGGTAACTACCGACTTCAAGGCACCGCTGGGGCGGATAGTATCTCGACCGGTACCGGCGATAACATGCTCTATGTTGGTTCGGGTGATCAGGTCGATGCTGGAAGCGGTAACGACCGTATCCAGATTGATGCTACATCGGCAGCTGCACTTACGGGGCAGTTCAACGGTGGTATTGGTACAGACAGTCTGGAGTTAAACGGGTCACTAGCCGATATTTCAGCTGCCACGCTCAATAGTATTGAACGTGTGGTGCAGGCTAACAAGGACTCGTCGGCGAAGCTTGTTCTTACGGCCTCTCAGCTCGCATCGCTAGAGAGTGTCAGCGGCTTCGGGGTTCTAAGTTTTGTGGGTGGTGGTGCCATTGATTTGGCAAAACTGGTCGCAACCGGCGTGCACGCCATGCATTGGTCGATTGCTGATGATCAAACTTACACACTCACGGGAACAGCGTCTGCTGATAGTTTGACACTGACTGGTGGCAATCTAAGCCTGAATACCGCTGAGGGTGATGATCGAATTACTGTGACAGGTAGCACCAATGCATCCGGTACGGTTGATGGCGGCACGGGCAGTAATACGCTTGTAATCACTGCCGGGGATGTTGATCTATCCAGCTTTACGCTACAAAACATCGACTCGCTTGAGGTGGATAGTGAATCACTGTCGATGACACAAACGCAGTGGGCGGCGTTTGGAGACAAGGTCACAGTAGCGGCGGATGCCTATACTGATTTCACCTTGTCGCTTGAGCGTGCAGGCACGGTCGAGCTGTCGTCTGACTCTGTGTATGCAGGTCTTAGTGGGTCAGAGGGTGCGGATACCCTTATCGGTAACGACCAGAACAACGTGCTGACCGGTAACGGCGGCAATGACAATCTTCAGGGCGGCGGTGGCGATGACCGACTCGTCGGTGGCGAAGGGATCGATCGCCTAGATGGTGGTGCTGGAGCGGATACGCTTGATGTTAGAGGTCGCGCGATTGTTGCGGATACACTGATTGGTGGTGAAGGTTTTGACACCCTGTTGGTTGGTGGTACTCAGGACTTAACCAGTGCCAAACTGTCGGGTATTGAGTCGATCAAGGGTGAGGCTACCGTTACTCTGAATGCGTCGCAGTTGAATGGCTTATCGAAACTCAACGGTGTAACCGTACAGCTTAACGGTGATGCTACTGACTTTAGTTTGCCGTCAACGCTCAGCCTGATCAACGGAGCACGGATCTTGCTTCCAAATACCGATACTGAAATTGTGACCAGTACCGGTATTTTGGGTTCGGCTGCAGACGACAATATCAGCGGTGGATCACAAGCCGACCTGGTATACGGTGGTCGAGGCGCTGATTATCTCTCGGGTGGTGACGGTGCCGATACGCTTGTTGGGGGTAAGGGTGTAGATACACTAGTCGGTGGCGCAGGTGATGATCAGCTTGTGCTCGGTGGTGGAGCTTATTCCAAGAACAGTCAGCAGTTATCCGGGGACCGAATTGATGGCGGAGCCGGGACTGATACGTTGGTGCTTGACTTCAATAGCAAGTATGACGGGCAATACACGTTCCTAGCTGGCGCTCTGGCCAACGTAGAAGAGCTGGAAATTCTTAAGACAGACGGGAATTGGAACCGCTTAACTATTCAGACCGACCAATGGAACGCGTTTACTTCCATCAACCATGTTGCTTCTAGTGCCAACGCACTAATCCTGACTATCCAAGGTGACGGTGATTTCAGCTCGGACAATTTCTCAACCAGTACTGCAGACTTTTATCGGGCGTATCTCTATGGAGATCACGGCGACTTAGACCTGAGCACTAATCTGGTATCAAGTGATACTAATTCGAATTCTCGAGTCTACATCTATGGTGATTTGGATACACTGACCGGTTCGTCGGAACTGGATCGTATTCAAGTTAATAACGATACCTCCTTCAGCGCATCACTTGGTTCAGGTGATGACGTTCTCTACTACTCTCGTTACGGCGCTCTCGCCGCGACGATTGATGGTGGCGACGGAAGCGATACGCTAGACGTCAGCCAAGCTAGCTTCATTGATCTAACGAGTGTAACGCTCACAAACGTCGAGAATGTTTACCACGGTACAAGCCGGATTGTACTAACAGAGACGCAATTCGCGAATTGGAGCCTCGATGGTAGTGGCTCGGTTTACACAAAAGTCGGCGACACCATTGTCGGTACAAGTTCTGCTGATAGTTACTCTGGCGACGGCATCAACGGTAAGTTCCAGGGCGGTGGTGGAGATGACTCAATCTCCAATATCGGTACTGCGGTGTTTACGGGTAACCTTGCCGATTACGATCGCTCTCCAATTGGCTCAACGTTTACCATCCAACATGCCCGCGGCACTGAGGAAGATGGTACCGATACGCTATCTGGTGTTTTAACACTCGAGTTTGCTGACACCACTGTAGTAATAGATGATGCCCCTGGATCAGAAAGCGAATGGGATACACCTTACAATTTCATAGGTAGCGATAACTTAACTGCCTACAGCCAACTGACTGCCATTGAGTATGGCAAGCAGGTAAGCGGTTCTTCCGATTATGCAGCTGATCTCGACTTGTATCGCATCACACTAGTGCCTAACTCCCCGATGGTAATAGAGGGCTCCTCGCCTAGTGGGGATGGTTCTCGCTACCATTTCTGGGATGCTGAAACAGGACAGAAAATCAGCTTTGAATCCTTAGTTACCGGTTCTCGCTACAGTTATTACGCTTCTTACTTCAACCCTGACTATAAGTGGCTACCTGTAGTTTCTGAATCTGGTACATATGTACCTTACGAGGGCGGTGAAGTAATCGTCTCCGTAAATAACCTTAGTGAGGTTGTAGAAGACTACGTCTTTACCATCAAGTACTTAGATGACTACGCCGGCAGTATCGATACCCTCGGTGAGATGGATCCGCAGGATGGCATCATCCGTGGCTACATCGGTGACCGAGCCGATGCGGACTGGATCCGCACCGAACTTATCGGCGGTACTAAGTACGAGTTCACTCTGCAAGGTGTTTCCTCTAACGGTGGTACGCTAGTCGATCCAAAACTTGAACTGCGTGATTCACAGGGCCGCTTGATTGAATCAGGGCTTGGTATTGGTGTCGGTGCCGTGGGTACCGATGATTCGATTGTCTTCCGTCCGGTCGATACGGGTACCTATTACCTTTCTGTTACCGATGTGGCAGGTATCAATAAAGGTTCTTGGACGCTGGTTCAGGAGAGTCTGGACACTATCGCGGGTAACGTCTCTACGACTGAGCGTATCGAGTGGAATGCCACCAACCGCTTTACTGTAGAGAGTGAAATTAACCAGCTGTCCGACCATGACTGGTTCAAGATCTGGCTGGATAAGGGCCTGACATACGACTTTAACCTCGATAGCACCACGCTTGGCGATCCGCAGCTCTCGCTACGATCTGCGACAGGTCGTTTGCTGGTTCAGGATGACAACAGCGGCACCGGTAACGATGCTCAGCTCTATTACTCAGCGTCGGACTCAGGCTGGTACTTCTTGGATGCGGGTGCCTCGGGTAACGCTTACAAAGGTACCTACATCCTGCGCGGCTCAACGCTGGCGGATGATTTCTCTAACGACGTTAACACCGTTGGTGTAGCGACGGTTGGCGAGACTGCACAGGGGCTTGTCTCTTACATTGGCGATAGTGACTGGTTTGCGGTTGGTTTGAGCGCAAATACCACTTATGTCATTACGCTCGCAGGCGATATCGCGGATGGTGTGCAGTTGGATCCGCTGACTGATCCACTGCTCTACATTCGCGATGAGTTTGGCAACATTATCGAACGCGTGGACGATAGCGACGGATCGCTCAATGCCGTGGCCTACTTTACGCCTGACGCCTCTGGTAAGTACTACCTTGAGGCGCGCAGTGCATTTAAGTATGACATTGGTGCTTATGCACTGGATGTCTCGCTTGCACCACCCGATGATCATGCCGATACCTTGGATGCCGCGGCAACCGCATTGGTGCTTGATACCAATAATGCAGTAACCACTTCGGGTAAGATCGGTATCCCCGGGGATAAAGATACCTTTGCGATCAGCTTTGAAGCTGGAAAAATTTATCAGATTGATCTGAAAGGCTTGGCGGGTAACGGCGGCACACTTACGGATCCTACCGTACGCATCTTTAACAGTGCCGGTAAGCTGGTCGACTTTAACAATAACTCGGGCAAAGGTAACGACGCTAAGCTCTTCTTTGCGCCGAGTGCAGCGGGTACCTACTACATCGAAGCGTCGGCACACCGTGACAACGGTCGTGGCACGTACACTCTGGAAGTGGCTGAGCGCAACATTCCTGCGGATGATGTTCTTAACGACATCAGTACAACTGAGGTTCTCACACCAGGTGATAGCGTCAATAAAGAACTACTCACCTCTAACGATCAGGACTGGTTTGCCATCGATCTGGCTGCCGGGGAGTCGTATGTCTTCCGTGCCAAAGCGAGCACCAGTGGTATGGGTACCCTGGATGATCCCGTTCTTGAGCTGCGCGCTGCCGACGGCACTCTAGTGAAGTCTGTTGACGATATGCTGATCTCCAACGAGCCTGCTATCCAGCATACTCCCGTTGCGTCTGGTAGATTCTACTTGGTTGTCAAAGCGGCCAACGGCCAAGAGGATACAGGTAGTTACACTCTGATCACTCGTGCACCGGATGATCACAGCAACACCCAGAACGATGCGACCGCTATCACGCTTAATCAGAAGATTCTGGGCGGTATTCAGTACAACGACGGTGAATTTGGCGTACGCGCCTACGACTCGGTAGGTCTGGCGACAGACTTTGATGAGGATTGGTTCACCTTCACCGCAACTGAGGGTCAGGTGCTCTCATTCCAGGTCGAATTGGATACCGGGTCGGCTCTGAGCCGCCCGCTTGTTGAGGTTGTTAACGCGCAGGGTACAACCGTTGCAATCGGTGATGGCCTAGAGACAGACAATGGTCTTGCGGCGGCTACATTTAAAGCATCAGCTGATGGTACCTACTACGCACGTGTCATCGACGGTGCTGGCGCTAAGGGTGCCTACATTGCTACTCTCGTTGAGGGTGACGCCTCAGATGAAGATAGTGCAGGCCCGGTTTCTCTGTCGTTTACCAGCGATGGCACCATTACTCAGACTGAGGTGTTGGGAAAAATTGGTCTAGCAGGGGATACCGATACATACACGGTTAGCCTGCAAGAGGGCCACAGCTACCGTATCGAGACAGTGGCAGTGCGCGATGGTAGTACCGCGCCTCTCGACTCTGCCAAGTTGCTAATGACCTGGAAGCCTGATGGGTCCGGTGTACAGCAGATTGATGCGTTAACCCAGAATTGGGTAGACAACGGCGATGGTACTCATACCCTGCAGCTGTTTGTAAATACGGCGGTCGCACCTGATTTCGCCTCAGGCCTAGAGGCGTTTGATCTTCACTTTAGCTACAACGCGTCGGTTATTACCGCTGTGGATGGGGCGAGTTTCGCAACGGGCGCCTTTGGGGAGTCTAACCTCGATACCGCCGGTGAGATTACCCTAGGGGCGTTTTTCTTCCCTGATCAGTTTGTCCCCGCAGCTGATAGGCCACTGGCTGAAATTACTTTCAGCGGTGTGGAAGGAAATATTGCGAATGCCAACATCTCTATCGGTGAGTTGATCTTCGATGAGCGCAATATCGAACCAATCATGCAGGCGCAGGCACCAAGCTCGTTTGAAGAGGGCGAGTTTACTGCACCGAGCAGCGGCACGCTGGAGATCAATCTCTCTCCTGAATATGCAACCAGCACCGGTCAGTACCAACTGCGTGTCGTGGATCTGGGCGTAGATCAGGCGGATGACCGTCCGAATTTGGTCACTGATTACGATACGGCTAACGATACGATCTTTGCGATCAACGAAACCCTGTCGGGCAAGATCGACGAGGCAGGCGACAAGGATCTATTTGCCGTTAGCCTGACGACAGGCAACATCTACGACTTCTCCGTTAAGAGCTATTTCGATGGCTTGGGTTCGCTCGGTGAATCGAGCCTACGCCTGCTCAATAGTTCTGGACAGCTTGTGACGGCGGCATCATTTGATGAACTGACTGGCCGTTCGGAGATGGCAGTATCGGTATTTGATGATGGCCTCTACTACCTGGAAGTATCGGCACCAGATCTGCCGGGCAACACAGGTACCTATGTCGTTGATACTCGCCTGCGCGGGACTACCGAAGGCCTTGAAGACGATATCAGCGCCGATACTCAGAGCGCCGTTGTTGTTGGCCCTGGCCAGCCGGTTGCTGGCGAAATTAATTACGCGGGTGACCATGACTGGGTCCGGATGACTTTGACTGAAGGTAAAGTCTATGTCTTTGATGTATTAGGCGATGGCGATGGCGCCGGTACGCTTGGTGACTCTACCCTGCGATTGCTGGATTCAGCCGGTAATCAACTGGTAATGGATGATGATGCCGGTGCGGGGCTGGATTCTCATATCCAGTTTACAGCGGGTTCAACAGGTGATTACTACCTTGATGTAGGCTCAAACTCGACGTCGACAGGCACGTATACACTGCGTGTGCGCGAGTTGTACTCAGGCGTTGCGGATCCTCTGCGTGCTACTCAATGGTATCTTGATCAGAGCTTCATCTCAGAGCTTAACAACCAGTACACGGGCGCAGGGATTAAGGTCGGCGTTGTGGATGATGGTATCGATACGATGCATCCAGACCTTATTGAAAACCTAGATTTTGCACTTGCCTATGATACTCAGTTCGACACGCGTGATGGTTCGCCCAAATATCCATACTTGGTTGGACTGCCACCAGATAACCATGGCACGCTAGTAGCTGGCATCATCGGTGCTGTCGCTAACAACGAAACCGGTCTTGTCGGCTCTGCCTACGATGTCGATCTGGTCTCTACCCGCGTTAAGTGGACTTGGGGGCAAATCACTGAGGCACTCAATCTTCAGTACCAGTTCGATGTGAGTAATAACTCTTGGGGTGCCATCGATCAATTCGGTGATAACTTCAACAGTACCGAGCTGACCTTCGCTTGGATGGGTCTGCGCAAGGGCGTCGAAGATGGCCGAGGTGGTCTTGGTACGGTCTTTGTCTTCTCCGCAGGCAACAGTGCTGGCTCAGGTGACAATACCAACTACCATAACTTCCAGAACGCGCGCGAAGTTATCACGGTTGGTGCAGCAGCACCTGATAATACGGCTTCGGGCTTCTCAACGCCGGGTGCATCGGTTCTGATCAGTACTTATGGCGAGAGCATGGTCACGACAGACCGGGTTAAACCTGGCTGGGGTGTGGCACCAGGAAGTGCATTCTCACCGAACTTTAGTGGTACCTCTGCGGCTGCACCGCTGGTGTCCGGTGTAGTCGCATTGATGCTGGAGGCTAACCCTGATCTGGGTTACCGGGATGTACAGAAAATCTTGACCTACAGTGCTTGGCATCCGGATGTGCAGGACTGGAAGGTCAATGGTGCATCTGATTTCAACCTCGGCGGTCTCTCGTTCAATGACAAAGCTGGCTTCGGCTTAGTAGATGCCTATTCGGCTGTACAGCTGGCGCGGACTTGGACAAAACAGAATACTTCAATAAACGAAGCAACAGCCTCGGCACGTAAATTTGGTCTGGTCGATACCATTCCTGACGGTACGGGAGAGAAGTACACTGCAACCTTCGAGATCGATTCATCGTTAAGCGTTGAGCACGTTGAGCTCGGCATCGATATTCGCCATGCCCGTATGGGTGATCTGATTATCACACTGACCTCACCGGATGGCACGCAATCAACATTGATGAACCGCCCAACTGTGAATGCAGAACTGCCATTTGGTCTCTCAGGCGACGCGAGTGGCGTGCCTCAGCATCTGCTGTGGGACTTCTCAAGCGTTCAGTTCTGGGGTGAGTCTGCATCGGGTACTTGGACAGTAGAGATCGAAGATACTCGCGCTGAGCAAGTCGGTACGCTGCACAGTTTGTCGCTACGTCTCTACGGTGAGCAAACTCAGGGTAATGATATCTATGTGTTCACCGATGAGGGCTTTACGGCAGCTTCTAGCCGCGTGCTTGAAGATGAGTACGGTATCGATGCAATCAACGCGTCGCCAGTGCGTTTTGATACTTACATCGACCTAACGCAAGGCATTATTGCGGCCAATGGTGTTGGGCACACAATCGCTGATTGGACGACCATCGAGAATGCTTACACTGGATCTGGTGACGATCGCGTTGTTGGTAATGCTGAGAACAATATCATCGATACCTATGATGGTGATGATACGATTGAGGCGGGCTTAGGCAACGATACCATCAATGCCGGCCGGGGTGCTGACGTGGTTGTATTTGCAGGTAACCGCGATGAGTTCACACTGGCGTGGAACCCAGATACTGAGGTTCTGACAGTCACTGACAACTTATCGACGGGTGGCAATGAGGGTGTGAATACGCTCACGGGCGTTGAGCGCCTCGTGTTTGCCGATGCAGAGGTGAATCTGAGCTCGAAGGTGGGTAACAGCGCGCCAGTTGCCAATACGACGTTCTTTGACACGCCAGTTTATCTGGAGTCGGGTATGGGTATCGACTTTGCGCTTCCAGAGGACGCGTTCAGTGATCCTGACAGCAGTAACCAGACTTCACTAGTCGATTTGGAACTGAATGTAACAGATGCAGCTGGTGGGGAAATTCCAGATTGGCTCACTTTTGACCCCGTCCAAGGTAAGTTTGTGGGTGTTCCACCGGAAGACTTTATCGGTCAGCTTAAACTCAAGGTTGAAGCGGTTGATGAGTTCGGGGAGATCGCGTCAGACATTCTTACACTTCAGTTTGGTGATAACCAGGCGCCAGTTCTTGAGAGCCCGTCCGAAGTGGTTCTGCGCGAGGACGAGGGTGATGTTGCACTGGGTATTACGCTGCCGTTCGACCCTGAGGGGACTGACGTCAGCATTGAGATCACAGGAATACCAACCTTCGGCTCTCTGATCGACAAACTGGGTAATGCGCTCTCAGTTGGTGCAACACTCACTGCAGATGAGTTGACGGAGCTGGTGTACCGTACGGCGGCAGATGCCAATGGTGATGCGGGTTATGTGCGTTATCGCGCGACGGATGAAGATGGTGTTTTTGCTGATAGCTCAGTGCATCTCTTTGTCACAGCCGAGAACGACGCGCCAGTGTTTGAACCTGAGTCGAGTAAGTTAGTGGTTAACTACTCTGCAGATCAATCATCTGTCACGGTGCCGCTCGATTTGGCGACGCCGACAGATGCGGAATCGGTGCTTGAGTACGTAACGGTGATTGGTCTTCCAACTTTGGGTACAGTGACTCTGAATAATGTTGCATTGCAAATTAATCAGGTGCTGACATTCGATCAGTTGGCGAACCTCAGCTACACCCTCACTGAGAATGTTAACGGCCCGGTAGGCTCGTTGACTATTCAGGCGGTTGATCCCGAGGGTGCCGCGACTAACTTCAGTCTAGCTTTGGAAATATCGGGTGATGCCACCAGCACAACGGGTACGTCAGGTGCAGATGAGCTCTACGGTAGTATCGACGCTGACGCTCTATACGGTAATGGCGGAAACGATACCCTTGTGGGCAATGCGGGCAATGACCGTCTGTTGGGTGGGTTGGGTAATGACCAACTCTTTGGTGGAAGCGGTACCGACTACCTTGATGGCTCCGCCGGTAAAGACTACCTAGATGGTGGTTCAGGAAGTGACTTCATGGCGGGCGGTCCGGGTGATGATACCTACTTGGTAGACAATGCTGGTGATGTAGTCCTTGAGGTCATAGGTGGAGGCGTAGGCGGTAATGACTTAGTTGTTACCTCTATTAATCTGACGGCTCCGGATAATGTAGAAAATCTAACCGCTGCGGCTGGTGCGGCTATTGATCTGACGGGTAACGGGCTTGCCAACTTGTTAGCAGGCAATGACGAGTCTAACACCCTGACGGGTCTAGCGGGCAGAGATACTCTGCTGGGTGAAGGCGGCGATGATACGCTAGACGGTGGAGAGGGTATTGACCTAATGGCAGGCGGAGCCGGGGATGACACCTATTATGTTAGCTCTCGCTCTGATAGGGTCGTTGAACTCGCTAATGCTGGGATTGATAAGGTTATAGCCTCATCAAGCTACACCCTAGCATCTAATATCGAGAATCTTGAACTTGCAGAGGGTGGTGATTTTACAGCCGGTGGTAACTCGCTTGATAACCACATTGTCGGAAACTCTGGCAACAATATTCTAGCTGGCGGTCTTGGTGCTGACACGCTAGAGGGTGGACTGGGTAACGACACCTATGTGCTCAGTGATGACCTAGACACCATTATTGATACGGGCGGTATCGATACTCTGCGCTCGATACTCGACGTTCAATTGATGGATGGGATTGAGAACGTACAGCTTGTCGGTTTGGCTAACCTAGTTGCCATCGGTAACAGCGCTAATAACGAGCTTGTTGGTAACTCAGCAGACAATATTCTCGAAGGTGGTCTTGGTGTAGATACTTTGACCGGGGGCGCGGGAGGTGACCAGTTTATCGCGTCTTACAACGGAGTGGATGTCGCTGCAGACCGTATTACTGACTTTGAAGTCGGTAATGATCTGTTGATTGTGGATCTGGCAAGTTTCGGTATTGATGCTCAATCACTTGGATTACAAAGTTCAGGATTAGTGGCTGCAGAATCATTTGTATCCGGGGCTGGCGCTATAGCGCTAGATCCGAATGATCACTTTGTATTTGATACGGCACAGGGTCTATTGAAGTTTGATGCGGATGGTAGCGGTTCAGGCTTAGCCATCGATGTAATGCACATTACGTTGGATGATCCTACGACTCAGCTTCGCGCAACAGACATCTTCGTTGGTATCTAGTAGGTGGCGAAACGGTGATTCTTGAGCGTATTGCATTACCATTACTCGATGATGTGGCTCTTGCGTCAGCAACGCTGACCTATATTGAAGCGACCTCCATCAGCGCCGACGAGAAGTTGGCGTTGGTAAAGGTCCGTTATTTCGATGATCTTGAGCCCGGGACACAGTACACCACCTATTACATCTACGATGTGCAGGCGCAAACCTATACGTCGGTTAACTCGATGCTCTCGGCGACACTTACCGGTCAGGCCGCTGATTATGAAGTTTTTGATGTAGTACTCGTTGGGAATTCAGATGATTGGCAACTGTTTGTTGATGCGGGGCTAAAAGCGTCAGACGAATCAGATCTGATACTCATCAATAATGGGACTGTTGCAGACTCGAATCTGTTGCTATCAGAATTTGGTATAGATGCTCAAATTGATATCGAGCGAATTGAAACGAGTGCTGACGGTCGGTTTTTAGCACTGCAGACATCAAGTGCCCTGCTTGCAGATGAGCTCTCGCCTGATATCAACGATAGCTCGGACATCTACCTTTTAGATCGAGATACTGGCGAAATAACTCGTGTCAGTTTTGTAGGTGGAGCGGAAGTATATGAGGATACCTACCTCGCGGACCTGATGTACTCAGATGGAGAGCTGCGAATAGCATTTGTAACCGACGCCGCATATGTAAGGCCGTCGATTGACGCTAACTCCAGTGAAGTATCGGATCAGCAGGGCGCTAAAACGGATGCTTATGTTTGGAGTGCATCAGTAGATGATACAGGAATAAATGCTGACTCGGTTTTATTTACGCTGGCCTCGATTGGCGTCGACGCGACTGCGTCAGGATTTGTAAGTACCGCTGAAGCAGCGGTTCAGCTGACTACTGCGGGACTTTTATTTACATCTTCTGCCGGCACACTTGTTGAAGCCGATAATAACGACTCAGATGACGTTTTCTATTTTCAGGATGGGTCTATTAATCGTTTATCTCAGCTTTCTGGGGAGGAGTTAAGCCTAGGTGCTGTACTACAGAGCGCCAATAACACTGGAACGACCATTTACTTTACAACAGTGTCCTACGAAGCCGGCGGGTCCGAGGAATCGCCAGAGTTACTGCATTACAGTGCTGTCGACGGTGAAACTTCAGTTGTAGATTACTCCGGCGTTGACACTACTTCATTCTCGCTATCTTCTGAAGCTGGGCCGATCGGATCATTGTTCATCTCCAGCGTTTATGACCCAACCGATTTGAGTATAGCCAAATCTAGTTTGATGATAGGTTATTCTAACTATGCTCCCATTATTAACATTACAGCTAATGACTTTACAGAAGATGCGGGAGGTTTGGTTGCAGATGTCACTGTTGCCGGGCGTTACACAATCGCTGACCAAGATGGTGATATTTTAACCGTTACTTTTAATGCAGCGAGCGCGCACTACACCTTAGATGTCGTCAATCAGCAGGTGTTGTTAACCCAAACAGGTATTGACGCGGTTAATGCGGGCGACAGCCTGGATGCGATCGACTTAAAGGTAAGCGATGGCAGCTTGGAGGGAACCGCCAGCGATACTCCGGTGGTGACGCCCACCAACGATACCCCGACACTGGTCAATGCAATCAGCGATCAAAGCGTTGCCGAAGACAGTGACTTTAGTTTTGTGGTTCCAACCAATACCTTCGCCGATGTCGATGCTGGTGATGTACTGATCCTCAGTGCAACCCTGTCTGATGGTTCTGCGTTACCGGGATGGCTCAGCTTTGATGATCAGACCAATACGTTCAGTGGTACACCGCTCAATGCAGATGTAGGCACGCTCTCAGTGACGGTTACTGCAACGGATATTGCAGACACCTCGGTATCGGATACCTTTGATCTAGTGGTCACGAACACGAATGATACACCGACCGCACCGTCGATCTCCGTTGCAGAGGATGAAGATGCAATCGTTGCGATTACGCTGACCGGTGCTGACATTGATGTGGGTGATGCCATTGATAGCTATAGTGTTACGTCGCTACCAGGCAATGGCACTCTCTACAGCGATGCAGATCTGACGAGCACGGTCGCTAAGGATGATGCCCTAAGTGCAACTGCTAACGCTTTAACCCTTTACTTCAAGCCGACAGCGAACTGGTTTGGTTCGACGTCGTTTACCTTTACGGCAACCGATGGCGATGCAACCTCAGCTTCGGCGACAGCGTCTATCAGTGTTGCGAGTGTTAACGACCTACCAGCCTTCAGTAGCGCTACCACTAGCTCAGTGGATGAGAATGCTGTCACGACAACCGTCATCTACTCCTCAGTAGCCAGTGATGTAGAGGGCGATGAGATTACCTACTCACTCGGCGGACCTGACAAAGACCTGCTGAGCATCGATGCAACCTCCGGTGATGTAACGCTTCTAGCCTCAGCTAACTACGAGGCTAAAGACAGTTACAGCTTCAACGTGATCGCTACAGACAGTAACAGTGCAGCACAGACACTTGCGGTCACTGTCAGTGTTGTCGATCTTAACGATCCCAGTATCGTCACAGGGGGTACATCAGGATCCGGTGATGAAGAAGCAACCGCTGTGACAGGTACGCTGCTAGTTACTGACCAAGATGGCCTAACGGATGGAAGTTACTTTAGCGTCACAACGAACCCAGAGCACGGCTCTGCAAGCATCGATGAAGCGACCGGTGCTTGGGGTTACACACCGACTGCGAACTTCAACGGTAACGATAGCTTTACGGTCACCATTACCGATGATGCTGGATACACTAAAACTCAAGTCATTGGCGTTGCTATTGCAGCGGTTAACGATACACCGACATTGGTCAATGCAATCAGCGATCAAAGCGTTGCCGAAGACAGTGACTTTAGTTTTGTGTTACCAGCCGTTACTTTTGCCGATGTTGATGCTGGTGATGTATTGACCCTCAGTGCAACTCTATCTGATGGTTCAGCGTTACCGGGATGGCTTAGCTTTGATGATCAGGCCAATACGTTCAGTGGTACACCGCTCAATGCAGATGTAGGCACGCTCTCGGTGAAGGTTACTGCGACCGATATAGCAGGCACCTCGGTATCGGATACCTTTGATCTAGTGGTCGCGAACACGAACGATACGCCGACCGCATCGTCGATCTCCGCCGCTGAGAATGAAGATGCAACTGTTGCGATTACGCTCACCGGTGCCGACATTGATGTGGGTGATGCCATTGATAGCTTTACAGTTACGTCGCTACCAAGCAATGGCACACTCTACAGCGATGCAGACCTGACGAGCCCAGTCGCTAAGGATGATGTCCTAAGTGCGACCGCTAACGCTTTAACCCTGTACTTCAAGCCGACAGCGAACTGGTTTGGTTCAACCTCCTTCACGTTTACCGCAACCGATGGCGATGCAACCTCTGCTTTGGCTACAGCATCTATCACTGTTGCGAGTGTTAACGACCTTCCAGCCTTCAGTAGCGCTACCACTAGTTCTGTGGATGAGAATGCTGTCACGACAACCGTCATCTACACTGCTGTGGCAAGCGATGTGGATGGCGATGATATTACCTACTCACTTGGCGGTACTGATAAAGCTCTTCTGAGCATCGATGCAACCTCCGGTGATGTAACGCTTCTGGCCTCTGCGAACTACGAGGCTAAAGACAGCTACAGTTTCAACGTGATCGCTACAGACAGTAACAGTGCAGCGCAGACGCTTGCGGTCACGGTCAGCGTTGTCGATCTAAACGATCCGAGTGTCGTTACGGGTGGTACATCAGGATCCGGTGACGAGGAAGCAGCCTCTGTAACAGGTACGCTGCTAGTTAGCGACCAAGATGGTCTAACAGATGGAAGTTACTTTAGCGTCACAACGAACCCCGAGCACGGCTCTGCAAGCATTGATGAAGCGACCGGTGCCTGGAGTTACACACCGGCTACCAACTTCAACGGTAACGATAGCTTTACGGTCACCATTACCGATGATGCTGGATACACTAAAACTCAAGTCATTGCTGTGTCTATTGCGGCGGTCAATGATACACCGACATTGGTCAATGCGATCAGCGATCAAAGCGTTGCTGAAGACAGTGACTTGAGTTTTGTGGTACCAGCGAGTACTTTTGCCGATGTTGATGCTGGTGATGTATTGACCCTCAGTGCAACTCTATCTGATGGTTCAGCGTTACCGGGATGGTTCAGCTTTGATGATCAGACCAATACGTTCAGTGGTACACCACTCAATGCAGATGTAGGCACGCTCTCGGTGAAGGTCACTGCGACCGATATTGCAGGCACCTCGGTATCGGATACCTTTGATCTAGTGGTCACGAACACGAACGATACGCCGACCGCATCGTCGATCTCCGTCGCTGAGGATGAAGATGCGACCGTTGCGATTACGCTTACCGGTGCTGACATTGATGTGGGTGATGCCATTGATAGCTTTAAGGTTACGTCGCTACCAGGCAATGGCACACTCTACAGCGATGCAGACCTGACGAGCACAGTTGCTGAGGATGATGTCCTAAGTGCGACCGCTAACGCTTTAACCCTGTACTTCAAGCCGACAGCGAACTGGTTTGGTTCAACCTCCTTCACGTTTACCGCAACCGATGGCGATGCAACCTCTGCTTTGGCTACAGCATCTATCACTGTTGCGAGTGTTAACGACCTTCCAGCCTTCAGTAGTGCTACCACTAGTTCTGTGGATGAGAATGCTGTCACGACAACCGTCATCTACACTGCTGTGGCAAGCGATGTGGATGGCGATGATATTACCTACTCACTTGGCGGTACTGATAAAGCTCTTCTGAGCATCGATGCAACCTCCGGTGATGTAACGCTTCTGGCCTCTGCGAACTACGAGGCTAAAGACAGCTACAGTTTCAACGTGATCGCTACAGACAGTAACAGTGCAGCGCAGACGCTTGCGGTCACGGTCATCGTTGTCGATCTAAACGATCCGAGTGTCGTTACGGGTGGTACATCAGGATCCGGTGACGAGGAAGCAGCCTCTGTAACAGGTACGCTGCTAGTTAGCGACCAAGATGGTCTAACAGATGGAAGTTACTTTAGCGTCACAACGAACCCCGAGCACGGCTCTGCAAGCATTGATGAAGCGACCGGTGCCTGGAGTTACACACCGGCTACCAACTTCAACGGTAACGATAGCTTTACGGTCACCATTACCGATGATGCTGGATACACTAAAACTCAAGTCATTGCTGTGTCTATTGCGGCGGTCAATGATACACCGACATTGGTCAATGCGATCAGCGATCAAAGCGTTGCTGAAGACAGTGACTTGAGTTTTGTGGTACCAGCGAGTACTTTTGCCGATGTTGATGTTGGTGAAGTACTGATCCTCAGTGCAACTCTATCTGATGGTTCAGCGTTACCGGGATGGCTTAGCTTTGATGATCAGGCCAATACGTTCAGTGGTACACCGCTCAATGCAGATGTAGGCACGCTCTCGGTGAAGGTCACTGCGACCGATATTGCAGGCACCTCGGTATCGGATACCTTTGATCTAGTGGTCACGAACACGAACGATACGCCGAGCGGTACCGTCACTATCAGCGGAATAGTTACGCAGGGGCAGATCCTTAAAGCCTCTAATGATCTAGCAGATGCTGACGGTCTTGGAACTATTACGTATCAGTGGAACCGTGATGGAACGGCTATTACAGATGCCACCAATAGCACGTATATTCTCTCTACAGATGATGTGGGCAAGAAAATTACTGTTACCGCCTATTACATAGATGGTCATGGTACTTATGAGGAATCACTTAGTTCTGAAACAGCTATAGTGAATAAAGCTAGCATTCCATTATTCAGCGCAAGTGATTCAGTGCTGACTTCTGGAAGAATTAAGTTTAGCGATGCCAAAGGATCTGATAGCACGCTTGCAGTTACCGAAATTGGGCCAACTGACACCCAGATCCTTTCAGCAGAGTTAGATGAGACTACAGAAGGTGCAGTAGACATATCAGACGTCATTAGCCAACTAAGTCACATTGTAGGCTTATCTGAACTATCGGGCTTAAACAAAGCAGCTGCAGATAACGATGCCAATGGTTCTGTAGACATAAGTGATGTGATTAGCTCGCTCAGACAAATAGTAGGACTACAAGAAGCACCTAATGCTCGTATAGTTGATGCACAGGGTGATCATCAGTTCATGTTCGATGATAGTGTTACTGAACTATATGTAGTTGCAGCAGGTGATGCAGACTTATCTTGGACACCATTAGAGCTTGTCTAGCCTTTATGTTAAATGGAAATCTCATCAAGGTCATGGTCTGGTTTTTCGGGGAGAGGTCAGTAACCTCAATGGGGGTTCCATTTACTCTCCGTGGCATTTTATGTAGTGTAAGATAAGTTTATCTTTATGATATGAAAAACTTCCCGCTAGTTGCTAGTTGCTAGTTGCAGCATGAATTTGTGCACGAGTACGTCTGAGCAAATAGGAGCGAAATATGAGCACTACTTCAAATTCGGCATCAATTGTTGACTATTACATCTCCGATGAGCAGGGTTGGTCTGTACAGATTAATACTACTCAAATAGCTAATGCCTCCGCTGCAGATGATCAATTAACGTTAACATATGAAGAATTACTTCTAATTGAGTACAACCAATTTTATTTTGATGCAGGCGATGGTCATGATGTTCTTACTATTGTAGCACCACAATCACTAATTGATCAGTACTATGATCTAAACGCTCAAGAAAATGGCTTAGCAATCAGCTCTTCAGGGTTGTCGTGGTCGACGTCTGATGGCACTAATCTGATGTCTTATCCGATCATTGATATCAGAGATTCATCGTATTCAGTGGATTCAGTCAGTTTTACTCAAATAGAGATCTGGCCGTCAGAGCTTAATACCGCAAAAGCTCCTATCTTCAGAAATTTTGAGGAAGTCATCCTTAAAATCGGTGATAGAGAAGTCTCTTTTGACTTTAATGGCAACTATGCCTGGGTTCCAGGTGATGGCGATTCGTTCAAGGGAACGTGGTCACAAAATGACACGTATATATGGGACGCCTTGAGTGATAAGAGTTTCAGCGTCTCTGAGTATAACGGAGCAATTGATAGTGAAGGTGATGTTCTTGAAATCGATGCAGATGACATTGTCATTGCAACCGGTGAAAGAAAAATAACCTATAACAATGACACGAACTTAATTGAACAATCGGTAGATATTGAGCTCAACTCCCTAAGTTACACAGACGCCTCGGTTCTCTCCACAGTTGATTTCTCGGTGTCGAATTTTGGTGGTTACTATAACGGCATTGACAAAATTCAAGCTGACCTAGATACCTATTGGATTTCTTATTCCAATGAAGGTGATGCTAATGACAACTTTGTTATTGGTACTGCATCGAATGACACGGGTGACAACGCTTTAAAAGGCTTGGATGGTAATGATTATTTATTGTCATCAGGTGGCAGTAATGAATTATTTGGTGGTGATGGTGATGACCAACTCGTTAGTGGGTCTGGCGCAGATTACATGGATGGTGGCGCTGGTGCCGACTACTTCCATTACAAATTGGGCCTTGATGGTTTCGATACCCTTATTTCGGATGCAGATGACAAGGGTCTAAGGCTGATTGATTTTGGTCCAGACGCAGATCTGTATGATTATGTGTCTGCGGCACGGGTGGGTGATGATCTTGAGATTGAGATCATTAAAGACGGGGCAGTCATCGGAAGTCTGACCGATGTAGGTGGTCATCTATCTACCATAGACGTTGAAATGGTTAATGATCCATTTTCTGATGGACCGTTCACCCAAGTGCTACATCTTCTAGATACTAATAATGCATCAGCCGCTACGGCATTAAATAAAAGTGATGAGTTCTACGGACTTATTGGACGTAATACGTCTAATGATTATCTTGTGGGCTCAACAAGTCGAGATCAGTTATTTGGTGGAGAAGGCAAGGATCGTTTGTTTGGTGGTGAGAACGATGACTTTCTTTACGGTGGCAAGGATGCCGACTTGTTTGAGTTTTTACAGGCCTCTGAATCCACTTTGGGTTCAGGTCTAAATGATGATAGTGAGAAGATAGATCTTATTGGTGACCTTAGTGCTGAGGACACTATTTTGTTATCTGGGGAAACGGGTCTAACGTCGTCAACAATTACTTGGCTTGATGCGGTTGACGTGACAGGGTTGGCCTCAACAATTCAAGGCATTACCTCAGATGGTATTTTTGGCTTAGATATCACCCGTAATTCGAACACATATGCGCATGCATTTTATGTCAGTGACTCCGATAGTAATTCTGAATTAGATGGACTGTTTGTAGCCTTTAATGGAGAGATTTTTTCCGGCGTAAACACGTCAGATTATGCTGCTGTGCTCTCTAGCGTTATCACTTTCGATGATTCGGTTGCGTCATCCTACGGCACTGGGTTAACGGGTCCGACAGTTGAGATTGAAAGTTTCAAAGAGGTTTATGTCAGTTCAACTGAATATAAATACGAGATTGAGCTTGCAGCATCTGGCGCTATTAGTCTGGTAGACACGAAGCTGAGTGATGTCGTTGTAACAGGCTATACGATAAACAATGTCACGCAGCATTATCAGCCGTATGAATACTTTAGTCTTTCTTTAACCTCATCAAACACTTCACTTTCGAGTGATGGTGTTCTTACGGTTAGTCCGGGCGCAGGCAACCGATTATCATTGGATAAGTTCGAATTTGAGTTTCCAGCGGGGCTGTTTTTAGAGGATGACTTGGTCAGTTCTTCTGAATTAACCTTAAACGTTGCGCCTGCTGGTGATCAATTTGTCATACTGGATGAATCGAATGATGTTTTTTATGCGTACAGTCCTTTCCAATCGCCATTGGGTCCTGCGGACCTGCCATCAGGATGGGGTTATGAGGGGTACATAAGTTTTCCATCCGGTGAAGGGTATAGCTCTGATCTCTTGGAGCTATTCTCTTCAAACGATGACGCGTCAATTGATAAATATAAACTTTATGACCTATCCGATATCAGCAGTCCGTCTTTAATAGAGTCAGGCGACATAGCTTTTGGCAGCCCATCCCTGGGACAGGTCACTTTGACGCCATCTACAGGTGCGGCTCATATTTTTGAGGCATACATCAATGAAGGTGGTGAATTTATGGGCTTGAGTGAAAACTTGATACCCGATATTCAATCGCCGCAGCTTGTCTCGATTGAGGCTGTCGATAGCTCCGGTTTCATCGATTTGATCCTGACTTTCAATGAAGACCTTGATTACTTTAATGTCCCCGCTTCGTCATTTGACTTAGAGATAAATGGCTCTCCAGTGTCTGTATTCTTCGCCACCAGCATGAGTGACCTTAGCGAAGTAAAACTGGTGATTGATTTTAGATCGGATGTGACTATTCAATCTCTCGCTCTTGATTATGTTAAGCCTTCAAGCGGGGACCCTTTTATTGATCTATCGGGGAATGAAGTTCAATCCTTCACTGACGCAGCGCTTGGTAACCAAACAATCCCGCTGTTCGGTTCTAATAATACGTCTTTAACCTCTGGAAATATTTACTTTATAGACTCCAACGGAATCGGAAGCTCTGCTTCTGCCGCTAACCTGTTAACAACTAACACCCAAATCATCTCAGCAGAGTTACAAAAGACTACCGAGGGTGCTGTAGACATTTCAGATGTAATAAGCCAGCTAAATCATATAGAAGGGTTATCTCAACTAACGGGCTTAAATAAAGCAGCTGCAGACAATGATGCCAATGGTTCTGTAGATATTAGTGATGTTATTAGCTCACTGCGACAGATCGTAGGGCTACAAGAAGCACCTAATGCTCGTATTGTTGATGCGCAGGGTAATCATCAATTCATGTTCGATGATAGTGTTACCGAGCTGTATGTAGTGGCAGCGGGTGATGCTGACCTATCCTGGACACCATTAGAGCTGGTCTGATCTTCGGAGGAACCAAAAACTAGCCATCGCGAATTACCTGCACGACCATACCCCTAGTTCTCAAGTTACCATCCAAGAACTTTTACATACAAGCCTCTACACAGAACAGTTTTTGACGTACACGAATGACGGTCTCTAGGCATTTTGGTCCCATACTGTATGAGAGTTTTGGGCATGAAATTGGCTATTAAGGAGGCCGAAATCATGAAAAGAAAACGCTACTCAGTAGAACAAATTATGGCGGCGTTAAAGCAGTATGAAGCTGGCACTACTGTTGCCGAGATCTGCCGCAAGCTTTTTATCCCAGTAGGCACGTTTTATAGCTGGAAAAAGGATTATGGCGGCTTAGAACCGGATCAACTCCGAGGGCTTCGCCTCCATGTTCAGTTGCGGCGAGAAGGACACGAGTTCAACAAGAAACGCATCCATCGCCTCTATTGCCCAGAGGGCCGGCAATGGTGGCCGAAGCGGCCAAGACGCAACGTGAGCGGCTCAAAGCGACATACCGAGCAAAAACCAGCAACGGCGATTAATGAATCCTGGGCAATGGATTTTGTAGCTGATCAATTCTATGAAGGGCGAAAAATTCGAATACTTACGGTAATCGATACGTTCAGTCGAGAGTGCCTCGCGACACCAAATGGCCCCCGACTTCGTAGCTAGGATGTGGTTAAAACGTTGAACCAAATTCTGTTCAAACGAGGTGTACCCAAGAAAATCTTTTGCAATAACAGCAGCGAATTTCCCGGAAGACTCATAGCCCTTTGGGCTTACAGCAACAAAGTTACTCTGGCCTTCTCTCGACTGTAAACCCACTGACAACACCTTCTTAGAGTCGTTCTACGGTAGTTTAGAGACGAGTGTTTGAACTGTCATTGGTTTACCAGCTACGAGGATGCCAAAGAAAATCCGAGTCGTGGTGGAATGAGTACAACAGCACTCGGCCTCACAGGGATATCAATAATCTATCCCCGTTAGAGTACGTGGCTCAGAAGAGCGCGGAGGCGTGCCCAATCTCTTAGGCTGTGAACCAGTAAGAGGGAGCCCCTTAATGGTAGCGCAGTGAACCTCAGCGGTTACGGTTACGACTTGACCCAGTACGCTGCTGATATTCTACCGAGTGGGACTTTCGAGATGACGTTAGTGGCCAGTGCTAATTTGGCCCCTGACGTAGGTATCAGCGATGTTATTGCTAGCTTACGCCACATCGTTAAACTTGATACTTTAACCGGCAAATCGGCCATTGCTGCCGATATGGATGGCAGCGGTGATATCGGTATTTCTGACGTGATCAGTCAACTGCGCCAAATCGTAAAATTGGAATCTTCTAGTGGGTTCAAAGCAGTGGTTGAAACCAGTGACGGTTACACGGATCAGTTGAACGCTGATCTCCTCGAACAGCCTTTAACTTGGGTGGCTATGGGCGATGTTGATTCGAGTTACACTCTTGATATTGTCTAATGGTCTATTGGTTTAATTTTATGGCTTTATTGACTCGGTGTACTTGAAATGTATTACATCGTCCCTGATTATAATTATATATTCAATTTTGTTTCATCGATGCATTCAAATTAACAAGGGTTATACATGTTCTCCAAGTTGGTTCCGCTTAGTAAAGAGTCACACAAGTCTTTAAAAGTACTACCGATTAAAGATTTTTCATTCGCCAATAAATCGCATCTACTTGGTTTGATGGCTTCAGAATTTCCAATGGCCTCCGCAGAATACCCTGTTGTATTTGTCGAAGCAGAGGATGGTGAATTTAAACCAGTGGCTATGCTCGGTGTGAAACCAGGTGAAAATCTTTTACTCTCTGATGAGGGAAAATGGTCAGCACGTTATATCCCCGCGATTCTTCGTCGTTATCCATTTGCTTTAGCATCTGGCCCGAATAATGATGAATTTGCCGTTTGCATCGATGAAGGTAGTTCTGTTCTGTCTGAAAGTGAGGGTGAAGTGTTGTTTGATGACAGCGGTGAACCTACTAAGCTTTTAGAGTCAGCTAAAAACTACCTTCTTGAACTGCGCAAAATGGAACTACAAACCAATGCGTTTTGTCAGCTTCTAAAAGAGCATAACCTTTTAGCTCCGCTTAACCTGAGGGTTAAAGAAGGTGAAGAGGTAAAATCTATTACAGGTTGTTTTGCTATTAACAATGAGCGTTTTGAAAAGTTATCGGATGAGATTTTTTTAACATTTAGGAAACGAGGCTATCTTCCGATTGTTTACGCGCACTTGAGCTCACTAAGAAACATAGAAAATCTATTGAAGGTACGTGCCAACAATATTGGTAATTCGAATCAAGACGAAAACGTTCATTAAGTGCCTTAGAGATTTTTATGTTCCCCTATACTAATTTAGGGAAGCAACTTTTTGTTGTTATTCCTTTCTTGTTTCTAATCGCACCGCCAGTTAAAGCAGATATTCGAACTTCTATTTCGATATTGAATAATCACCCTCAAATCCTTGGGGAACAAGCTAAAGGCTTGGGTAGTGAGGCAAGAGTTGCTCAACAGAAAGCACAATGGTTACCGGATGTGTCACTATCTACGGATGGTGGTAAGCGATTATTAGGCAGTGCGTCAGATACCCAACTTCGTTCTATTGGCGACAATGCTTATATTGATCTAGTGGTAAATGGTAGTCAGCTTTTATATGACTTCGGTGCTGTTGATGGTTACATCGACGAGGCAAAATATCGTAGTCAAGCGGATGCTTTGCTTGATGAGCTAGCTTTGAATGCATTGATTGGTGACTTAACTCAAATTGTTCTTCAATATGAGATTGAACAAGATCGCACAAAAATCATTTCTGACCTGCTATTACCATTGAAGGAACAAGCTGAACTGTCAAAACAACGCTTCGAAGCTGGGGTTTCTAATGGTGATGATTTTAGGCGCCTTCAAATGGATATTGATCGCTTAACTAGAGATCAAGTAGAAGTTGATCGTAGACTAAAAGATCTCTCGCAGAAGTTGGTAGAGCAGTTTGCACTTGATGTTGATTCTGCTGTTGAGCTCTCAAACGCCATCATTTCACAAAATGGTGGATCCAGCACTGCTGTCAGATTAAGTGATCAATCCCGCCGTTATAGAGAGCGAGCCGCTAACTCTCGGGTCCAGGCCGCTGAGGCAGAGAGAATGCCTAGGCTGGCATTAGAGTTAGAACTTCGAAGTTTTGATGCGGATAAAAACTTTGCTGCTTCAAATGAACTGACGGGTAACCTGCAGATAACCATGCCTTTCTTTGATGGTGGCGCCCTAAAAGCTAAAGCAAGGGTTGCTGAGTTTGAACGCTCTGTTATTCAACAAGAACAAGCCTTTGAGCAGCGGGTTCTAAAGGAGCGAACATCGCAAATTAGAGAAGAGCTTAACAGCTTGGCTGATGTAAGAAGATCTCTTGGCGAACAGCGAAAAATTGCTGCAGATGCTCTTAAAATGGCTCTAGAACGCCAGGGTAAAACCGCTGTTGAAATTTCTCAAATCAATAGCAGTTTAATGTCACTTTACCAACTCGATGGCGAAAAACTCGATGCAGATCTTCGTGTTGAACAACTTCAGCTTGAATTAATTACTTTGAACGAGCAATGGCCTGAAAAATTTAGTCTTGTCGTTTCCTCTTTGGAGAATAAATGAATATAAACGAGTCGCATTGGTTTTGGGGAGCAGTTAAATCGCAGAAAAGCCAATATATTCAAGTAATTATCGCGTCAATATTTATCAATATTTTTGCTTTAGTCAGTGCTTTTTATGTAATGACAGTTTATGACCGTGTCATTCCAAACGATGCACGTGAATCGCTATTGGCACTTACATTAGGCGTGCTGATAATTATTTTCTTTGACTTTGTGATGAAGTCGCTACGCGGCTCTTTCACTGACAAAGCAGGTTCTGCTATAGATAAGACAGTTGGAGAGCGGTTGTTTGATCACCTTGCTCGCAACTATAATCTCGTGAGTCAACGTCAAGTTGGTGCTGTCTCATCCACCGTTCGTGAGTTTGAACAGTTAAAAGAGTTCATCTCCTCTGCTTCATTTACTGCATTCGTAGATTTTCCTTTTATTCTGTTGTTTGTTTTTGTTCTATGGAACTTAGGTGGCCCCATTGCTGTGGTACCAGGGGTAATTGTTTTGGCCGTAATAGCAGTTTCGCTGGGAGTTCAGCCTCTTATTAGAAAGGTTGCTCAGCAAGGTATGGTTGAAAATCAGTCGAAGCAAGGGGTTTTGGTTGAGCTTTTAACAGGAATGGAAACGGCTAAAACTTTGCCCGGTCTTGGAGTTCTTCGCGATCGTTGGCTAGGCAGTGTAGAGCGCCAATCAACTCAAACAACTCGTTCAAAAGGTTTCTCTCTACTAGCCACTAACGCCGCACAAACCGGCCAGCAGCTTTGTCAGGTAGGGGTAGTGGCATATGGTGTACTCTTGATCGCTGAAGGTTCTCTTACAATGGGATCGTTGATCGCCTGTGTGATTCTGGGTGGCAGAACCCTTGCACCCCTTGCGCAGATTACAGGTTTGATTAACCGATACTCACAGGCGAAAAGTGCCTATCAAGCACTTGATCAGATGTTTCAGGTTGAAGATAGAGAAGAACAGGCCCAGGAGTTCATTCGTCGTGCGGATTGCAATGGGGCTCTTGAGTTTCGCTCAACTTCGCTTGCCTACCCTAAAGCAGGGCGCCCTGCGCTAGATAGTGTTGATCTAGCTATAGCGCCTGGTCAGAAAATGGGCGTTGTTGGGCCAATTGGCTCCGGCAAAACAAGTTTGCTTCGTATAGCTTCAGGTCTTATTGAGCCTACTTCAGGTCAAGTATTGGTGGGTGGTATTGATGTGACTCATTGGCATCCAGATGATTTACGTCAGCAGGTCGGGATAATCACTCAGACACCAACGTTGTTTACAGGAACTGTTGCTGAAAATATTCGCCTTGGTAATCCTGGTGCCTCCGATGAAGAGGTTATAGCGGCTGCCGAGATGGCCGGTGTGGGTGATTTTGTTAACCAGCTTGAAAACGGATTAGACACTCACCTTTTTGAGCGTGGGGCTCAATTGTCTGGTGGGCAGCGTCAGGCCATCTGTATTGCGCGTGCCGTAGTAGGGGATCCAAAGATTCTTATTATGGATGAACCTACTAGTTCACTCGATAACGCCTCTGAGCAGCGTTTAGTTGAGCGACTAGCGCCCTGGGTAAAAGAGCGTACCTTGGTGGTTATCACTCACCGCGCCCCTATGCTGGCATTGGTCAGTGATATTGCAGTAATAGAGGCAGGCAAGATCACATCTATTCAACCCAAGTCTAAGGTAATTAAATCAGCATGAGATTAGGCGGAGCACAATTAACATTTCTAGTAGTGGCTGGATTGTTTTCTGGACTTTTTGTATGGGCGAGTAGTTACCAGGTCGATCAGGTTGTTCGAGCAGACGCTAAAGTCGTTCCGGTGAAGGACGTTGTAAAGGTTCAAAACCGTTTCCCCGGAGCGGTAGAAGAGGTCTTAGTTGAGTTGGGCGATAGTGTTGTAAAGGGGCAGGTTCTCTTTAATATCGACCCCGAAGAGTCTGAAATCGATCTTACTCAAACGCAGTTGGCACTTGTTACACAAGAATCTTTAGCTGCGCGTCTGATTGCACAAATTCAGCAAACAGTACCAACTTACCCTATAGGAGCGCCTGAGGATATCCTTGCTTCCCAGAACTCGGTCCTTGCATCGAAACGTTCTGAGCTAGCTTCCCGCGCAAGATTAATTGAAGCTGAAATTGACGCTCTTAATCTTGCTATTACAGAGACCCAAACTACAGCTGCTGCAGCTCGCAGGCAGGCGGGCCTTGCTCGTGAAGAGGTAGACCTTCTTAAGCCTCTTGTCCAGACTGGAGCAGAACCAAAGCTTCGACTAATCCAAGCCACTCGAGCCTTAAATGACCTGTTAGAGAGAATTGATGTTAGTGAGATTCGAGTTCAGCGTCTTAAAGCTGACCTTGAATCTCAAAGAAGAACTCTGGCCCAAGAGACTGAGCGTTTTCTATTGGAAGCTAATGAGCAACTAGCTGAAGCGCAAGCTGAGGTAAGTCGACTTCGTGGTGAATTATCAAGAGCTGATGATCGCCGTTCCAAAAGTGCCGTTACAAGTCCAATCAATGGGGTTGTTACTGCACTCCCATTCGCTGTTGTTGGCCAGATAGCGGACTCTGGTACCGTGCTCGCTGAACTAGTGCCTAGTGATACAGAATACAAAGTAGAAGCAAAAATTAAACCGATGGATGTTAGCAATGTAAACGTAGGACAAATTGCTCGTTTATCACTTGTAGCTTACGATTTTGCCGATTACGGTCATATTGAAGTTAAGGTTAAAGATGTCGCTCAAAACCTAACAGAGCCTCAGCAAGAAGAACCTTATTACAGTGCGGTCTTGTCGATAGCTAATGCTGCTTTCTCAAAAAGTGGCGACCCAGTTGAACTGATGCCCGGTCTTATAGGGCAAATTGATATTTTAGGTGAGCCTGTTACGGTACTCGATTACATTACTAAACCTATCAATAGAGTAAGCAGCCGAGCACTAACGGAAAAATAGTATACTGGGGCTCGTTTGAGCCCTTTTTGTTGAGATGTCGATAGACTTAAATAGATTTATTATGCAGCGAACAGTCGTTATTACAGGTGGTGCTTCGGGGATAGGTTTGGCGATTGCTGAGCGTTTTGCTGAGTTGGGCTATAGGGTCTTTAACCTCGACATTAGCGAAGGCTCCGTTGGCGAGACGTTGATCTGCGATGTGACCGATCATCAATCAGTTAGTAATGCTGTGAATCATATTGCTGCTAAATACGGCATTGATGTGGTCGTATCCAATGCGGGGCGTCATCTATCAGCTAATATTGAACATACGACGGAAGCTGATTTCGTTTCGATGTTTGATCTGAACGTGAAGGGCGCTTTCTCCCTCGTTCAGGCTGCTGTGCCGCACATGAAAGAGCAGGGCGGTTCGATCATTTTTATCGGTTCAGATCAATCGTCAGTGGCTAAGTCGAACTCTTGTGCTTACAACATGACTAAGCACGCTCTGGCTTCACTCGCCAAAACCACTGCAATCGATTACGCCCAGTTTAATATTCGCTCCAATATTGTCTGCCCAGGTACGATCGAGACGCCGCTCTACACCAAAGCGGTCGAGGCGTATTGTGCTCGCTCGGGTTCAGATCTCAATGAAGTGCATCAGGCAGAGGCCAATGAGCAGCCTATCGGGCGCATTGGACAACCTAATGAGGTGGCCGAGATGGTAGCTTACTTGGCCAGTGATGAGGCGGGTTTTGTCACCGGTGCCATGCTGCCGATTGATGGTGGATACACCGCGCGCTAATGATCAACATTACCGATCCTCACCTGCATCTGTTTAATCTTGCTCAGGGTGAGTATGGCTGGCTTCAGCCTAATCAAGGGCCTAATTGGCCCGATAAATCAGCCTTGCTTCGCAATTTTACTGAGTCAGATTTACGTCTATCTGAACCTTTGCGCTTGGCTGGTTATACACACATTGAAGCAGGTTTTAGTAATGATCAATCTTGGCTTGAAATTGACTGGATTGAGTCTCAAACCAACCTCCCTGTTCGAACGATAGGGTGTGTAGATCTTTGTCGTTCACAGTCTGAGTTCAGAAACGCTATTTCAGAGCTAACCGAGCGCTCATCCATGGTGGGGGTGCGTCATATCTTTGATGATCAGTTAGATTTGATCATTAGCCACCCTAACACCCTGTCTAATCTTAAAATCCTAGAGTCGGCCGGACTGCTCTTTGAACTGCAATTTGATGCTACGGATGAAGTGGCTGTCGATAAGGTCGTAGTTCTTTTCAAACAGCTACCTAATCTGACGGTGGTTTTGAATCACCAAGGCTTTGGTTCAGCCGCGTTCTCTAGCGATCAAAAGCAGCATTGGCTTTCTGGTTTAACAAAGCTTGCTGAGCTGCCAAAACTGTACGTTAAGTGTTCAGGGTTCGAGATGTTGGATCGAGCATTTACGGCTGAGGCGCTTCAACAGACGGTGGAGCAGCTTGTGAGGCTATTTGGGCAGGGTAGGGTGATGATGGCATCTAATTATCCACTGATAACCCTCTCTATGAGCTATGAGGCTTATTGGTTGTTGGTTGTTGAATCTGTGCGTATATCGGGGTTGGATTTGGAGCGGTTGGTAGATCTCAATGCGCGTGAGATCTACCGTTTCTAGCTTCTGCCGGGATTATTTAACCTTCACGTTGGGTGAGCGGTAGACGATCTCATCATTTAGCTCAATTCCGATGCCTGGAAGATCCGGTACGCTGAACTTGCCGTTCACTGGCTGATAATCCTGAATACAGAGTTCGCGGTTCCAAGACTTGATCGCATAGGTGTGGTGCTCGTGAATAAGGAAGTTAGGAATCGCTGCTTCCAGTTGCAGTGACGCGGCGGTTGCTACGGGTCCACCACACACGTGGGCTTGAATGTGAATGTCGTAGACATCGGCGTAGTCACACACCTTCTTAGCTTCAGTGAAGCCGCCACAGAGGCCGACATCAGGTTGAAGCACGTCTATCGATTGGTCTTCAAAGTACTGACGCACATCCCAGCGGTGATATAGGCGCTCACCCCCTGCGATGGGCACGTTAACGCCCTCGGATACTTTTTTGTGCACTTTAGAGTTGAGGTAGTTCACCGGCTCTTCGTACATCATGCAGCCCACCTCTTCAATCACTTTACCCATCTGGATGGCCGATGCGGCACCCATTAAAGAGTGAGATTCGAAGATAATGTCGACCTCGTCACCGACTTCGTTGCGAATAGCACGCAGGCGATCTCCAAACAGCTTCATCTGCGCAGGTGTAAAGAGCTTGGTGCGGTCAAAGCTTGAATCACCGTTAGCATCGTAAACGATCGGATCGACTTTAACGGCATCATAGCCTTCTGCCATCGCCTTGGAGGCCGCACGGGCGTAATCAGCAGGGGTTAGCATCTTGGTGCAATCTTTATCCCAGTCGAACTGCAGTTGGCTGGCATAGGTGCGCAGGTTGTCATTGGTCTTACCGCCGAGAAGTTGGTAAACAGGCAGACCCAGTGCTTTACCTTTGATATCCCATAGTGCTGTGTCGATGGCACTCATCGCCGAATAGAGAACAGGGCCTCCGCCAAGTCCCCAGAAGCTCTCACGTAGCATGCGTGACCATAAAAGCTCTGTCTTAAACGGATCAAAGCCGATCAGCACCGCTTCGGCGATCTCTTTAATCATTGCGGCCGCTGCACTGTGTCCCCAGTCGTAGGCGAGGCCCGCTTCACCGAGGCCGTGAATGCCTTCATCGGTATGAATGCGGACAAAGACAGGGTTCCAGGGTGGACGCTCTGGACAGTGGATATCAAAAATCTCTACTTCGGTGATTTTCATTGCTTAAACTCTAATAATTATTGATCAAATTCTGGGTAAGCTTGTTTAACTTTTCGTAGCATCGCTGGCCAAGCTTTTTGGCCACCCGTTGTTCCGGTGTGTACGACATTGGCCTGGGCTTTGATGCCATCAATCACACTTTGTGGAACAGGAACAATATCAGTCGCGTTATGCTGCATTTTGACCTGCACTTCACAGGCCATAATCAGGTCGTACATGTGCATGAAAGCGTCGCCAATGGTTTTGCCCATGGTCAGCGCACCATGATTTCTCAACATGAAGAAGTTGGCAGTGCCAAGATCATCCTGAAGACGCTTGATCTCTTCTGGGTTTACCGCCAGACCTTCGTACTCGTGGTAGGCAATGCTGGCTAATGCAAAGGCTGAGTACTGACTTAATGGCAGTAGTCCCTCTTTGCGAGTCGCAACCGCAATCAGATCAGGGTGATGCAGGTGAAATGCGCACTGGTCTTCGTGGCGTGCGAGGTGCACCGCGCTGTGAATGGTAAAACCCGCAGGGTTAATGTCATACGGAAAGTCCGGATCGATTTTATTGCCATCAATGTCGATCTTGACCAGATTGGAAGCGGTTACCTCATCGAATCGTAGGCCGAACGGGTTGATCAGTAGCTCTTCGGTACCGGGGATACGTGCCGAGATGTGGGTATAGATAAGATCATCCCAACCATGCAGTACGACCAGTCGGTAGGCTGCAGCTAAATCGATGCGTGTTTGCCACTCGATATCAGATACTTTGCCCCGAAGATTGACCTTAGGAATGTTGTACATAGCGTTACTCAATGTAGAAATTGTTAGTCGAATCCTATCACAGGGCGGTCGCTGCAAGTACTGACATTCATCACAATTCGCTAAGGCGTTTGTTGGAAGATTTCCGATTTATGTCGCTTGTCTGATCAATCCTTGAACAAACTGATCATTGGGTGATCAAAAAAGAACTTTTTTTCACTTTTTTGTGAATTTTTTGTGGCTAATGGTTGACAGAAAAACTGAGGACGGTAACATCTGCGCCCATCCTAACGGAGGGATGGCTGAGTGGTCGAAAGCACCGGTCTTGAAAACCGACGAGTCGAGAGGCTCCCAGGGTTCGAATCCCTGTCCCTCCGCCATTAGGATGTCCAAGGTTTATTCCTCGATAGCTCAGTTGGTAGAGCAGTAGACTGTTAATCTATTGGTCGCTGGTTCGAGTCCAGCTCGAGGAGCCAAACCGAGATTTGGAGTGGGTCGTTAGCTCAGTTGGTAGAGCAGTTGACTTTTAATCAATTGGTCATAGGTTCGAATCCTATACGACCCACCATTCTCACAAATCTCACATTACCTGTTCAGGGTCGTTAGCTCAGTTGGTAGAGCAGTTGACTTTTAATCAATTGGTCATAGGTTCGAATCCTATACGACCCACCATTTCTTGCTACTCATATCGTATCGCCAATATCTCATACCAGAGAGTTCTTCCGTCTGGTGTATTGTGTTCTATCTCTTCGCCCAGTTGACGCTTTAGCAGTTTTCTTGAAAGTGGGGCATCAACGCTTATATAACCGAGCTTAGGGTTAATCTCATCGGCTCCGACAATTCGGTACTCAATCTCCTTATCCTCTTCATCAACCAGGGTTACCCAGGCACCAAAGAAGACGGTATCGCGTTGCTCTGGCAGATGCTCGACCACTTTAAAGTGATCCATACGTTTAGCGAGGTATCGAACGCGCCTATCGATCTCTCTGAGCTCTTTTTTACGATAGATGTACTCAGCATTCTCTGAGCGGTCTCCTTCAGCAGCGGCCTCTTTGAGAGCTTGTGTGACTTCGGGGCGCCTTACCTTCCACAGATGTTTTAGCTCTGCATTCAAGCGCTCATACCCCTCTTTGGTAATGTAGGGGGAGCTCTTCTCTGCAGGGGGACGCCAACGGCCCATTAGAGCCAGCCTTTGCGCTTAAGTAGGTAGACCAGTAAGCCGGTCGTACCCGATAGAGCCGCTAGGAAAATGAAAAACGCTGAACTGTTGTCAGCACCGGGTATACCACCAAGATTTACTCCGAGTAGACCGGTTAAAAATCCTAAGGGTAGAAAGAGTCCTGAGATGATGGCGAGAAGGTATAGACGCTCATTCAGTTGCTCTGACAGCTGGGCCATGATGCTATCTTGTGCCGCACCTGCGCGTTCTCGCAACATGTCTAGATCTTCTATATGACGAGTGAGGTGGTCATTCGTCTCAAACAGCGAGGCGCGATGATCGTCATTGAGAAGAGTGCTCTTAGAGGCTATCAATTGTGTCAGAGCCTCTTTTTGAGGGCCTAAATAACGTTTGAGTCGAGCGTTAGTCGTACGCATCTCTGCCAGCGGTTCACGCAGGCTCTTTGAGCCCTGCTGCTCCAGTTGCTCTTCAAGGGATTCAAGCCGCACATCTAACTCTTCTACTAAACGACCAATACGTTCTGTCAGACCGTCTGCCAACTCTGTGATCAGATCCGAGAGGGTGTGTGGACCTTTGCCCTGTTGGAGCTGTTCAACCAGTTGTGTCACAGATTGTAGGCGACGCTTGCGTGTCGTGATGAGATAATTCTGTTTAAGAAGAAGGCGTATAGAGACCATGTCTTCAGGGTCAGAATTGACGTTTAAGTTGACCCCTCGCAATGCGATGAGCAGTTCATCATCGAGTCTGGTTGTTCTTGGACGAACCTTATCAGCTAGAAGGGTATCGATCGCTGATTGCGATAGACCTGAGTGCTCCTCTAGCCAGGTGTGGCTCTCTTTTTCGGTGTAGTCCAAATGTATCCAAACTTCACCGTCAAGCTCACTCCGCTGAGAGATCTGTTCAGAATTCAGTGCAATAGCACCGCCCTGACCATCTAGCAAAAGAGCGTGGAGTAGTGCAGGTTGTTTTAGTTCGTATTCCATACAATTTTCTCCTCGACCCCCTGGTGGACTTTATACCACTCATCGGGCTCATCTCCCTCTTGCCAGCCGGAGGCGATACAGCGAGTTTGAGTCTCCATCTCTTTCGCGATTTGATGCGCACATTCGAGATCGGTTGCCCAGGGTGTCTCGCTGCTATCAAACCAAACAGAGCTCCACGCTTTACCGATGACGCGCTGTTGAATCAAAACGGGGATTTCAACATCGCCGATGAGGAGCTTAGATTTTATCGACTCTTTAGTGCTCTTATCGGTTGTCAGGGTGCCGAGTGTTTGGACCCACTCTAGGATCTGTTGGGCTGTGCGCTCTTTGACGTAGACCTCGATGTCGGGGTGGCGTTGCTCGCTCATCACTGTTCCTTAACGCGAATGACAGGGTATAGGGGTAATTTAGGCGCTTTTCTTGAAAACTGCGAGATGAATATCCACTTCGGTCGTGAATTGTTGATAATCAGCCAGCTGTTTTGCTGCGCGTTGGCCGTGGGGTGTCATCATAAATAGGTTATGCAGTGCGTCGCGTGAGGTGAGTTCAATCTCAAAATGAACACGTCGCTCATCAATGCGTTCGAACTGTGTACCTAAAGCGCTTTCGGGTGAAGAGTCGGTTTCTCGCACCTCGTCGTAGATCGCTTCGCGCAGTGAGTAGAGGTGGCGCTCGCCTGGATAGGCAATGATTAAGTGTCCATCCTCTTTCAGGGCGTTTGCGATAGGCTCGCCGAGTATGCGGCTGAATACGATGACAGCGAGATCTAAGCTGTGATTCTCTGTTGGGATGTTAGCTGATGATCCAACCACCCAGGTGATTGACTTCGAGCGTTTGCAGGCCGCTTTGATGGCGTGTTTGGAAATATCTAAGCCTAGAATCTCGGCCTGATCTAAGGTGTTTTGCAGTGCGAGGGTGTAGTAGCCTTCGCCGCAGCCTAAATCGATAACGCTTGGGTGGGTGTCAGTATATTGCCGAGCTAGTTCGTTCAAAGTGTCTGAGACTGGGGTGTAATAGCCGGCATTCAAGAAGTCACTTCGCGCAGCAATCATCTCGGGGTTGTCACCAGGATCCTTACTGCGTTTGTTTTGCACTAAAAGCAGGTTCCAGTAGCCTTGTTTGGCTCGATCAAAGCTGTGATTGTTATCACATCGGAGCGTTTTCTTTTGCTCGTTGAGTGATAGTCGCTCCTGACAGACAGGGCAGATCAGCTCCATGTTAGGCGTCAGTCAACAGGTTGATCATGACCTGTTCATAAATCTCGGAGAGGGTGTCTAGATCGGCGACAGAAACGTTTTCATCAATCTTATGAATGGTGGCATTAACAGGACCTAGCTCAACCACCTGTGCACCTGTCGGAGCGATAAAGCGACCGTCTGATGTACCACCGCTTGTTGACAGTTCGGTCTCTCGGCCTGTGACCGATCGAATGGCATCACGAGCCGCATCGACTAGATCACCGGCTGCCGTTAGGAAAGGCTGACCCGATAGGTTCCACTCAATCTCATACTCAACATTGTGCTTCTCTAGAATCGATTCAACACGCGTTCGCAGTTCAGTGTCAGTCACCTCGGTTGAGAAACGAAAATTAAACTTCACTTCGACTTCGCCAGGTACAACGTTGGTCGCACCGGTGCCTGCGTTGATATTAGAGACTTGAAAACTGGTGGGTGGGAAGAAGTCGTTGCCCTGATCCCACTCAGTTTGTGACAGTTCGGCTAATGCTGGCGCGAATTCGTGAATGGGGTTGCGCACCAGATGAGGGTAGGCGACATGGCCTTGAACCCCTTTCACTTTCAGGGTGGCGCCAAGCGATCCGCGACGACCGTTCTTGATGACATCGCCAACCAAGGTTGTGCTCGATGGCTCGCCCACAATTGCCCAGGTGATCTTCTCGTTGCGAGCTTCCAAGGTATCAATGACTCGCGTTGTGCCATTGACGTAGGGACCCTCTTCATCACTGGTGATCAGAAGAGCGATAGAGCCTTTATGATCCGGATGTTTAGCAACGAATCGATCCAGTGCCGTCATAAAGGCAGCGATACTGCCTTTCATATCAGCCGCGCCGCGCCCGTGCAGCTGACCATCAATGATGGTCGGTTCAAAGGGTGGAGTTTTCCAGCGCTCAATAGGGCCGGTTGGCACAACATCAGTGTGTCCTGCGAAACAGAGTACAGGACCCTCTTGGTTTCGACGTGCCCAGAAGTTGGTCACCTCTTCAAACGGCATATGATCGATAGTGAAGCCCAGCGCTTCAAGGCGCTCACACATCATTGCTTGGCAACCTGCGTCCTCTGGGGTAACAGAAGGGCGGCTGATTAGATCGCAAGCAAGTTCGAGAGTGGCGGAGCGCTGAGTCATCTTCTATCTACCTTTGTCTTTCAGGATTAGTTGTGAGCGTGTAGCTCTTCATTCAACTCAATTGCTGACTTGTTTGTTTTAACTTCGATACGGCCGTTTTGTGAGTTACGACGGAACAGTAGATCCGACTTGCCAGCCAGTTCAGACGCTTTAACCGTGGTTACTTCGTTGTTTTGGTCATCAAGAATGGTCACTTTCGAGCCGCCTGTTACATAGAGGCCCGCTTCCAGTGTGCAGCGATCCCCTAGTGGAATGCCTAGACCTGCATTGGCACCTAGCAGTGCGTTCTCACCAACAGAGATGATGACATTGTTGCCGCCAGAGAGAGTGCCCATAGTCGAACAACCACCGCCTAGGTCTGAGCCGTTTCCTACGACGACGCCGGCAGAGATACGACCTTCAACCATGCTGACACCCATAGTGCCTGCGTTGAAGTTGATGAAGCCTTCGTGCATAACAGTGGTGCCTTCACCTACGTGAGCACCTAGGCGGATTCGAGATGCGGCACCGATACGAACACCCGTTGGCACAACGTAGTTCGCCATCTGTGGGAACTTGTCGACTGAGTGAACGTGAAGCATGCGACCCTGTGCACGAGCGGCTAGCTGGCGCTTAGAGAGCTCATCGACCGCGATTGGACCTTCGTTCGTCCAGGCGATGTTCGGTAGCAGACCAAAGATACCGGTTAGGTTCTGGCCGTGAGGCTTAACGAGACGGTGCGAGATCAATGACAGCTTAAGGTAGACTTCAGCCGTGGTCGTTGGTGCATCGTCAGATTCAAGGATCGTCAAGATGACGGGCTGTGCGGTTCCTTCAAGAACCTCGACAATCTCGGCTTGATCTTCAGCGCCAACGCTCAAAAATGCAGCCTCTAGAGCTTTTAGCTGAGCGGCATCTACCTCGATCGCAGCGTTGCCACCGGTGTAACCCACGGCTTTACCTGCAGCATTAACCAGTGCTGAGTCTGCATTAAGCAGTGGTTGGTTGTAGTAGACCTCTAGCAAGTCGCCAGCCGCTGATTTAGTACCTACACCTAGGCCAAATGCAAAATTAGTCATCTCTATATCCTCGTGTTAAATCGTTAATGCCGATTGAGTATCAGGGGTAAAACCGACCTCAATCTGACCATTGAATTCAAAAATTGGGCGTTTGATCATGCTGGGCTGTTCGCTCATCAAACTGATCAATACAGGCTCATCTGTCATCGCTTTAGTGACATCGTCCAACTTGCGCCAGGTTGTACCGCGTTTGTTTAGGACAACCTCAATACCGGCCGCGTCAACCCACTGCTTAATCTGTTTAGCTGAGGGCGGGCTCTTTTTAAAGTCGATGAAGGTAAACTCCACACCCTGCTCAGTGAGCCACTTGCGCGCTTTTTTAACCGTGTCGCAGTTTGGAATGCCGTAAAGGTTCATAGCCATCCTTACAGCGACTCGATGTAACGGCGAATTCGCCAAGCCGCTTCGACACACTCTTCAACCGTTGCTACCAGTGCCATACGAACATAACCGGCACCAGGGTAGAGACCTGCATCGGTTTCACGCGATAGGTAACGACCGGGTAGTACTGTTAGGTTTTGTTGTTCAAACAGTCCTGCGGTAAAAGCGTCGTCATCGATCGGTGTTTTCGCCCAAAGGTAGAAGCTAGCATCCGGCATTTTGACATCCATAACCGGTGCAAGAATCTCAAGAACGGCCGCAAATTTCTGACGGTACTGTTCACGGTTATCTTGGACGTGAGTCTCATCATTCCAAGCAGCAATGGAGCCTTTCTGAACCTGAAGTGGCATCGCACATCCATGGTAGGTGCGGAACAACAGGAACGGCTTGATTAGAGCGGCATCACCGGCGATAAAACCTGAGCGAAGTCCAGGCAGGTTGGAACGTTTTGAGAGACTGTGGAATACGACACAATTTTTGTAATCGTGACGGCCAAGTTGCGCACAGACCTCTAGGAGACCTACGGGTGGGTTCGCTTCGTCAAAATAGATCTCGGAATAGCACTCATCAGAGGCTAGGATAAAGTTGAATTTATCCGCTAGCGCAATCAGCTTTTTGATGGTCTCTGCAGAGTGGACTGAACCGCTTGGGTTGTTGGGTGAACAGATAAATAGCAGCTCACAACGTTCCCAAATATCATCAGTGATCGAGTCGTAATCTGGAATAAACCCATTTTCAGCCAAAGTGGGTAGGAAGTAAGGCTCTGCTCCCGCTAGGTAAGCGGCACCTTCATAGATCTGGTAGAAAGGATCCGGTGATAGTACCAAAGCCCCTGGTTTGCGATCGACTGCACACTGTGTGAAAGCAAAGATCGCTTCACGAGTACCCATTACCGGTAGCACGTTCTGCTCTCCAGTTAGGCTATCGCTTTTAAGTTTGAAGCGTCGTGTGGCCCAAGCGGCAATCGTATCGCGAAGCTCGGCACTGCCTTTGGTCGTTGGGTAGTTTGCAACAAGATCGACGGTTTCGTTTAACACCTTAGTCACACACTCAGGGGCAGGGTGTTTCGGTTCACCGATGCCCAATGAGATGTGCTCAATCTCTTGAGGTGGTTTTAGACCGCCCAATAGCTTTGCCAGTTTTTCAAAAGGATAAGGCTGTAGTAACGAAAGATCTCGATTCATAAACAGTGTCTCAAGCGACCAAGCGCTCTAGTCATTAAAAATGGGTGCGACAGTATAACGTAAGGCGGCGATCCAATAAATGGATCGCCGCCTTAGAACACAGGTCGTAATTTGCTTTAAGGTGTATCGACCGAGTAAGAGCTGATCGGTTTCATTCCTAGCTTCTCCCGACCCCCTTCGATCAGTGTCAGCAGGGATGGAACCACAACCAGTATTAACAAGGTGCCATAACCTAATCCAAATACGATGGCAGCCGCCATTGGGATCAAGAACTGAGCTTGAATGGAGGTTTCAAATAGGATGGGTGTCAGGCCGCCAATGGTTGTTAGTGATGTTAGCAGCACGGCACGCAGGCGCTGGCAGGAGGCTTCAATAGCCGCCTCTTTAATCGCCATACCCTGTTCACGTAACTTCTTGTAGAACGTCACCAAGACGATTGAGTCATTGATCACGATCCCGGAAAGACCGAAGAAGCCAAACAGTGACAGGATGGTCAGATCCAGTCCTAACACCCAGTGTCCCAATAGGGCGCCGGTTAATCCAAGCGGAATGGTCAGCATGATCGTGATTGGCCAGCTGTAGGAACCAAATACCCAAGCCAGAATCACGTAGATCAGCACCAATGCAATGACTAGGCCGGTTTTCATATCACCCAGGGTTTCGCGTTGATCACGGTTTTTACCCTCAAAGCTCGAATCAACTCCATACTTACCAAGGATCTCAGGCATCACCTTCTGTTGCAGGTCAGCGATGATCTCATTGGCATTGTTGGCGCTCTCATCAAGGTCAGCCGATACGTTGATCGACAGAAGACCATCGATACGTTGAAGTGAATCGAAACCCTGACGTGCGGTGAAGTTGACGACGTTGGATACCGGTGTCACTCGGCCATCCGGTAACACGATCGGTAGCTGACTGAGCGAGCTTAGTTGATTCTTCTGCTCATCGAGCATCTGAACGCGCACACTGATCTCATCACGGCCCTCAAAGTAGCTCTGTACCTCTTGGCCATCAAAGGCAGCTCTTAACTGACGTCCAACCTGCTCAAGTCTTAAACCTGCCGCTTCACCAGCCGGAGTCAGGGTGTAGATTAGCTGAGAAGTACCAAACGGGAGGTCATCATCGATATTACTGAGCCCGTTATAAACCTTCAGCTTCTCTTGGAGCTCAAGTGAGGCTTGTTTCAACAGGTTGATATTGCTGCCGGTGAGTTGAACTTCAACCGGTTTACCTGGAGGGCCACCTCGATCGACATCGATCGATAAGCGCTCTAGGCCGGCAGGTTGCTCAATGTTTTTGCGCAGAGCTCTTGTAAAGGCTTTAGTCGAGACCTCTCGGTTGTCTCCCGGCGTCAGCTCAACCTGTATCGACCCATAAATATCACCGCGTTTAGGCGACGCATTACGTGATGGTTGGGAGATGTTTTGGCGAATAAGTGCAAACTTAAGAATGCCACCACCCAGCTCTTCATCTGTTTTGTGAAGTTGATCTTCGATGTAGAAGAGAAACTCACTGACCTGATCACCACTGGTGCCAGAGACAAACTGCGTGTTGATCGAGAAGGTGTCTTGATCGGTACTTGGGAAAAAGGTGAATTGAATTCGACCACCGACAAGCAGGCCCACAGCAAAGATCAGTACACCGACACCGGTTGCAATGGATGCCCAACGATAGTTGATTGCCGTTTCAACGAAACGTCTGAAGATGCGGTCTCGGAAGTAGTTAAACCCGTTATCGAGCTTGATTCGGATTTTCGATGGGTGGGCGGCATCCCCTCGTGCTAATGAGTGGTGGAGGTGACCTGGCAACACCAAAAAGCTCTCAACCAGCGAGGCGATAATGACGCAGATAATCACCAGCGGGATATCAAACAGAATGTTGCCAATGATACCGCCGATCATCATCAGTGGCAGAAAGGCCGCGATGGTGGTCATCGATGAGGCGGTCACAGGGGCGAGCATTCGAAGCGCGCCACCAACAGCAGCACGTCGAGAGCTCTCTCCCATCTGAGCATGTGCGAGGGTATCCTCACCAACGACAATCGCATCATCGACAATGATGCCCAGAGCCATGATCAGTGCAAACAGCGAAATCATATTGATCGAGCCGCCTACTAGGTAGAGCACCGCTAAGGTCGCCATGAATGAGGTTGGAATACCAATAGTCACCCAGAACGCGACACGGCCGTTTAGGAAGAGGAATAGAATCAAGACAACTAGAACTAAGCCGCTAGCACCGTTTTCGATAAGAAGGTCGATACGGTCTTTGATCAGTGTCCACTGCTCATTGTAGGTCAGTAGTTCAACGCCTTCTGGCAGAGTAGGGAGGGTCTCTTCCAGCCAAGAGTTAAACAGATTGGCCGTCTTTAAGCTGTTCTCTGATTCCGTTCGTTTCAGGCTCAGAACTATCGCTGGGTTGCCTTCATGGTAGAGGCGTACTTGATCCTCTTTGTCGCGCTGCTCGATCAGCGCGATATCGCCAAGGCGAACCAGTTTGCCTTGGCCTGCAGTGATCAGAGGTAGCTCTTCAAAGCCGGTAACATCGCGTTGTTGGCCTAAACTGCGAATTCTTCGAGCGCCATCATCCTGTGCTGCAACGCCAGCAGGTAGGTCAACTGAGCGTTGGCGAATTAATCCCGAAATATCGCTCAGCGTAAGGCCTAGTTGATTAAGGTTGTCTGGACTGAACTGGATAGCAATCTCTTGCTCAGGCATGCCGGTAAAATCGATTTTACGAATGCCACGCTGAAGAAGTTGCTGCTCGTAGGTGCGCGCGAGAGTTCTTAGCTCTTCAAGAGAGGCGCGATCACTGGTGACGATAAGATCAGCAATGTTGTCGTATCGCGTCAGTAGCTGTACAACAGCGTCTTCTGCATCAGAGGGCAGTGCTGAACGTGCAGCATCCATCTTCTGCTTTGCCTCTGACAGGGTGTAATCTACATCGGTACCATCTTCAATCTCTAGACGAAAAACGGCGCTGCCATCACGTGAAATGGCCGAGAGTTTTTTGATCCCCTCAAGTGCACGAAGCTCCTCCTCTACAGGAACCACGATAGAGGTCTGCACATCCTCAGCACTGGCACCGCTCCAGGGAACGGTTATGTTGATGATATCGAGCTCAAAGGTTGGAAAGAACTGGATGTTAAGACGGTTAAGGCCCAATAGACCGGCCGCTAACATCAATATCATTAACAGGTTTGCCGCAACCCGGTGGGTCGTAAATAGGCTGACAAACCCTTTTAGACCGGTTGCCTGACTCACTGTTTCACCTCAACCAACATGCCGCTGACCGCGTTGGGTAGCTGGGTTGTAATGATCTTATCACCGGCGTTGAGCTGATCGCTCTTGATCAAAATCTCACGCTTCTCATCTGAGTTAGTTCGATAACCTAGATGGTTGACTTTAACCGCTTCGAGTCGAGAGTCGGTGACACGATAGATGCGATCCGTGCCGTAAAGCGCCACTGGCGGCAGTGCGATGACATCATTCAGCTCTGGTAGCGTCAGTGCAACGCTGATGGTGCGACCAGGCTCGGGTAGGTAGTCAGAATCGACAAAACGGAACAGGCCATCCACACCGGTCGAGCCAGTCGCGACTTCGGCACTGAGACGATCAAGTTCAAGTTCGAACTGCTGACCATCAATCTTTGCGACCGCCTCAAGGTCAGCGAGTGACGATTGGCTCTTGATAAGTGCTAGTGCACGGCTAGGTAGTTGAGCACGAACTTCAAGATCTGAGTTCGGGTAAACAGAGGCAAGCGCATCATTGGCTCTTAGGCGGTCACCGACGGCAATTGAAATTTTGGTTGCACGACCATCGAAAGGTGCTTTTACGAAAGCACGTTCACGATCAAGTAGTGATTTATCTAATTGAGCCTGTGACTGGGCAATCGATGCTTTGAGCTGCGCAACGCGGTTGGGGTGGTCCGCCAAAGACTGCTTGCGAGATACAAGGCTCAATTGACGCTGCTGGGTGTTCATCTCAGCGGTATCGAGTTGCTCTTGGCTGGCGAGTTTTTTACCTGATAGGTTAAGCTGGCGCTGTTGAGAGCGTTGAGCAATCACTAGCATCTCTTCTTCAATGGCCAAGGCCTTTTTATCGGTTTCAAAACGAAGCAGTTCTGCAGACAGTTGTGCTTTTAGAGCATCGATTTGGGCACGCTGCTGAGCGATTTGAAGATCGATGTCGCGGGTATCGAGTTGAATCAGTAGATCACCCTGTTTAATCGTTGCCCCTTCACGCACTTCAACCGATTGAACATCGGCAGCAATCGAGGCGCGCAGAACCACTTGGCGGGGGTTTTCAACTTCAGCATAGAGCTCAATCTCTGGCGCGATCGATTGAGGTGACGCGGCAATTGCATTAACGCTCCAAGATCGTTCCGTGATCGGTTTGGGTGGCATTTTGGGTTTGCTTGATTTTAACGAGATGAATCCAGCAATAGCGATGCCAAGAATGATGATTGGTAGAAGCCATTTCAGTAACCGTTTCACGGAGGCTTTTCTCCCTACGAAGTTAAATTAAATTGTCAGTAAGTATACCGCTTGAGATCTACGTTCGCACAGCGAAACTGGACCGTTTCAATGAGATCAGGCAAGATTTTACAAAACTTTACCCAGCGTTTGAGATTTCATGGAATTAAAATCGACTACCTATCATTTGGACGGTGACGGCTATCGTGTCGCTTATTGGCAGAGTGGTTCTCCTTTGGCAAAAAAAGTGTTGTTTTGTGTTCACGGACTGTTAGGCCGTAGTCGTGATTTTGATGAGTTGATCGAAGCGCTAAGGGATGATTTTCTTTGTATTGCTATTGATCTGCCTGGACGTGGTCAGAGTGATTGGTTGAAACAACCTGAGCAGTACAGTCCAGAGAGCTATCTGCCGGCTATCAGTGCGGTGTTGAACGCTGTAGATAACCGGCCTGTCCATTGGGTGGGTACCTCCCTTGGTGGGATTCTGGCTATGGCTGCCGCAAGCCTGAAGCTAGCCAATATTGAAAAACTTGTTCTGAACGACGTGGGTTGTCACATACCCAAAGCGTCTCTGCAGCGCATTGCAGCCTACGTTAAAGATCCTCTGTTTACCGATCAACAGGCGCTTATTGATCACATCAAACGCACTTACCCCAGTTTTCGCGATTTATCCGAAGTGCAATGGCAGCGAGTGGCTCAATATGGTTCACGACAGGCTGATGATGGCCTGCATCTTCACTATGACCCAGCCATTGCCACTAACGTTCGCTTGGGTTCTAACGAAGACGTTGATCTTATGCCATTATGGCAAGTGATAGAGTGCCCGCAGATGCTGATTCACGGCACCGCATCTGACTTGCTGACGCAAGAGATTGTGGATGCAATGCTTGAACACAAGCCCGATTTGGAGTTGTTGCAGTTACAGGGTCTTGGACACGCGCCGCCTCTAATGACGCCCTTTGAGGTCCAAGCAATTACAGAGTTTCTTAAAAGGAGTGATGCCTGATGGGCAGCATAGTGACCTGGCCTAAACATAGGCTGCCTGGTTCCCCAGAGATGAGAGCGAAGGCGCTTGATGCGGTCACTCGAGCATTTGCGCCGACCGTCGAGTCTTTAGATGTCGATCTTGGTTTGAATGAGCTGTTTGAGCAGATCTACGTGCCCGTTGCTTGCTCTATATTGGATCGACTAATGCCGGGTTCCCCTTTGGTTGTCGGAATTAATGGTGCACAAGGGGCGGGAAAAGCGACACTTTATAACCTCCTAGAGGTGATTCTCACCGAGGGTTTTGGGTTAAAGGTGACGGGTTTTTCGATTGATGATCTCTATCTGACGCGTGCTGAGAGGGACGCGTTGGCACAGTCCGTTCACCCTCTTTTAAAGACACGTGGAGTGCCTGGTACCCATGATGTCGATTTGGGTATAGAGCTATTAAATCGACTCAAGCACGCGGGGCCAGACGACCTTACTCGGATCCCAATTTTTGATAAATCGACCGATGAGCGTGTGCCAGAACAGATGTGGCATGAATGGCATGGTTCAGCGGATGTCATTATTTTTGATGGATGGTGTGTCGGTGGTATCGCCGAGCCTGAAGAGTCGCTCGCTGCACCTGTTAATGAGCTTGAGACCCTCGAAGACCCTGAGGGTATCTGGCGACATTATGTCAATCAACAGCTGGCAACCTCTTATCAAGAGCTGTTCAGCTTTTTAGATATGCTCGTCATGCTCAAAGTGCCCAACATGCAGGCGGTGTACGATTGGCGTACGGTCCAAGAGCAGAAACTCAAAGATCGAGCCTCATTGCTGTATGACGAAATAGCTCCTGCAGACCCATTGCGGATTATGGATGGCACTGAGATTACACGTTTCATAGCGCACTATGAGCGATTGACGCGTTGGATGCTCGATGAGATTCCAACACGAGCGGACATTACGTTAGCGCTGAATGCCAACCACAAGATTGAGAAGATTATACTGCCTTAAATGGGCAGAAAGGGAGCTGTAGCGACGCTTAGCACAATTCGATTGATGGTTCGGTCCGTCGTCTGCGCAACAATCTCAGCGAGCATATCCTGAGTGGCAATCATCTTCCCGAAGAGTCGCTCGTAGCTGAGGTTGATGACTCCCTCATTCATGCTGTCAGTCAGAATGAACAGTTCGCCACTCGATGTTTTGAAGTTGTGCAGTTGCCAAGCGATCTTCTCTAAATTACGTGCTGAGTTATATAGCTTTTGCGAATCGATTTCGTTGAGCATAAAGAACTCTTCACGGTAGTTGTATGAGGCGTGAACCATACCTGTGATAGCCACCATTAGAGCGAAGACTCGGTCCCCTTGATACTCCTCATCAAAAGCCAGTTTGAGCGCATCAACTCCGTAGAGGTTATTTAGTTCTCGATGACTGATGGGCCTTGGGTAACTTAAAAGCTGTTTCAGGCGCGTCTCAACGGTTGTACCAGCGGCCGCTTTTTTGAGTTCGCGCGGGTTGCGTTTGTAGAGTTTGATGGTGAGTTCACGACTCATCGCGTTGATCGTCTTAATGTGTTGATCAACGATCATATCGACGTCAGACTTGGCGAGATTCTGCAGGCGAAGCTCTTTGTTTTGAACACCGACACAGCCGCTAAGAGCGAGTGCCATGATGAGCGTCACTATTTGTGCAGTTCTAGCCATTTGAGCTGGGATCCTGATCAGATAATGTTTAGAGTATAACGCTCGAAAATCTGAATGATAGGAGTTTCGATGTCGACAACCCAATTAAGTGATGTGCGTCGTGAATACCTCGTGGCAGGTCTTCATGAAGATAATTTAGTCAGAGATCCGATTCAGCAGTTTGATGCATGGATGCAGGATGCATTGGCTGTGGATCCTAAAGATGCTACCTCTATGACTCTGGCGACCTCTGATCAGTCGGGGATGCCCAGTGCGCGTATTGTTCTGTTAAAAGAGTTTAGTTCAGAAGGGTTTACCTGGTTTACTAACTATTCGAGTGAGAAAGGGGAGCAGTTAGCGGCCAATCCGCAAGCAGAACTTCTTTTCTACTGGCCGATGTTAGAGCGTCAAGTTCGCGTTCGCGGACAGGTTGAAAAGATCGATCGCATTGAGAGTGAAACCTACTTCCACTCTCGCCCAGTGGGTAGCCAGAGAAGTGCTGCTGTGTCTCATCAAAGTCAGCCAGTCGAATCTCGAGCTGTGCTTGAACAAGCGGTCAATCAGCTGTCAGATATGACTGAGGTTCCGTGTCCCGATAACTGGGGCGGTTATCGACTTGTACCGACCCGTTTTGAGTTTTGGCAAGGGCGTGAAAGTCGCCTGCACGACCGTTTTCGTTTTGAACCATCAGACACAGGTTGGGTCGTTACCCGCCTGCAACCTTAAGGATTTTGGATAATGAATATTTGTAAAGATGCTTACGTCACCTTTCACTACGCCATTGTAAGTGATGAGAGTGAGGTAAAAGATGGTTCGAGAAATGATGAACCGCTCACCTACGTCCATGGTTACAAGATGCTGGTGCCGGGTCTTGAGCAGGCGCTAGACGGGCGATCGGCTGGTGATCATTTTCAGGTTCTTGTAGAAGCGGGTCGCGGCTATGGCGAACGTGATGAGGAGCTGTTCGATGTACTTCCTCGTGAGGCCTTTGCTGATATGCCAGGTTTGCAAAAAGGGATGTTGGTTCAGCTAGAGGATGAAGATGGCGAGCCGCGCTTGGGTCGAGTTGCAGAGATCGATATCCGCGAGGTGAAGGTTGATCTTAACCACCCATTTGCAGGGCAGGATTTAAACTTTGATGTTGAGGTGATTGATGTCCGCATGGCCACTGAAGAGGAGCTAGCCGAGTTAGCCGAGTAATATTGCTATTGGCTATAAAACAGACCCTGTTAAATCCGAATGTTCTTGAGTCTGCCCTGCAAGCTTGAGTTATATCAATATATTGTTGCCGCCTTCGAGTTACAGTTATTAAAACTTGATAACTAGGAGTAACGAAATGTTCGGTATTGATGCATACACTTTTGAAACAGTTTGGCCAAGCCTTCTAGGTGTGGCTGCAATGGCAGGTGTAATGACTTGGGGTTTCTTCAAAGTGAAGAACCTGATGAACGAAGATCAGAAAAAGTAATCACTTTACATTCCTCTTCATGTCAGTAGTCTAAGCCTCTTCTTTAAGGAGGCTTATGGCTGCTTACTTCTCCCCAGTCGATCGATTTGAGTATGAGATCGAAGTCAAAAAAAGTCGTTTCATAGCGACCGCAATCCCTCTTAGTTCCACTGATGCACTCTATCAGCTGCAATCAGAGATGCAGCGTCTGCACCCTAAAGCCAGCCACCACTGTTTGGCCTATATTTTAGGCGCACCTCAGGCACCTAAGGCCGCTGGCTCCAGTGATGACGGCGAACCCAGTGGTACAGCGGGTAAGCCGATGCTTAATATCCTCATGCATAAAAATTTGGGAGACATCGGTGTCGTCGTGACACGTTACTTTGGTGGCACTAAACTGGGAGCCGGTGGGTTAATTAGAGCCTATGGTGCCTCGGTTAGTGAGCTCTCAGAACATCTGCCGACCATTGAATGTGCTCCTAAGATTGAGTGCCAGATCCGATATCCCTACGAGCTAGAGGCTGACATTCAACAGGTCATCGCTGCCGTAGCGGCTGAAGAGCTATCGGCTAGCTATACAGAGATAGTAGATAAAACACTGTTAGTTGAATTGGCTCAATTAGAGACCTTCAAAGTGGCGATTTTGGCTCTGGAGTATAGAGGTGTGGCGCTAACGCTAGATGCATAAAAAAGGGGCGCAATCTTAGATTGAGCCCCTTTTTAACTATCGACGTCGCTTAAAGGCTTTTAATCGACTCTAACTGTTTCTCTAATTGAACTTTAGAGCGTGCTGCATCATCAGCCTTAGCGCGCTCTTTAGTCACAACGGCTTCAGGTGCGTTGGCAACAAACTTCTCGTTAGACAGTTTCTTATCAACGCGGTCAATTTCACCTTGTAGGCGATCTATCTCTTTCTGAAGGCGAGCCATTTCAGCCTCTTTATCGATCAGATCCGCCATAGGAACCAATAGTTCCATTGCGCCAACCAGTTGAGTCGCTGCAAGAGGTTTATCATCACCTTCGTTTAATGTCGTGATGCTGCTCAATTTGGCTAGTTTCATCAAGAACGTTTGGTTCTCAGCTAAACGACGAGTGTCTTCACTGCTGCAGTTAGATAGCAGAAGTTCAAGATCCTGTGATGGTGCAATTTTCATCTCACCACGAATGTTTCGAACCGCTGTGATCACGCCCTTAAGCCACTCGATGTCAGCTTCTGCTTGCTCGTCAAGCTTCTCTTCTGATGCAACAGGGAACTCCTTAAGCATCAATGTCTCACCCTCAACGCCGGCCAGACCTTTGATCGTCTGCCAGATCTCTTCAGTAATGAATGGCATGATAGGGTGGCTTAATCGGAGGACCGTCTCAAGAACGCGAACCAGTGTACGACGTGTGCCACGTTTAGCCGCTTCAGACGCTTGCTCATCCCATAGAACAGGTTTTGACAGCTCTAGGTACCAGTCACAGTACTGGTTCCAAATAAAGTCGTAGAGTGTCTGTGCAGCAAGGTCAAAGCGGTACTCGTCTAGCTGTTTGGTGACGGTCGCTTCGGTGCGTTGTAACTGGCTGATAATCCAGCGGTCAGCCAGTGAGAGTTCCACTGGCTCTTGATTGTTGCCGCAATCTTCACCTTCGGTGTTCATCATGACATAGCGGGCAGCATTCCAGAGTTTGTTACAGAAGTTACGGTAACCCTCTAGTCGCTTCATATCCCAGTTGATATCACGACCCGTTGAAGCGAGTGCTGCTAGTGTAAAGCGCAATGCATCAGTACCGTGCGCCGTAATGCCCTCAGGAAACTGTTTCTCAGTACGTTTGCCGATTTTCTCGGCTAGCTGAGGTTGCATCATGTTGCCGGTACGTTTTTCCAACAGATCTTCAAGTGAGATGCCATCGATCATATCGAGAGGGTCAAGCACGTTACCTTTCGATTTCGACATTTTATCGCCGCTCTCATCGCGGATAAGACCTGTCACATAGACGTTTTTAAATGGCACTTGAGGTTTGCCATTTTCATCTTTCATGAAGTGCATGGTCATCATGATCATGCGAGCAACCCAGAAGAAGATAATGTCAAAACCGGTTACAAGGGTGTCGGTGGGGTGGAAGGTTTTCAAACGTTCCGTGTTTTCAGGCCAGCCAAGAGTACCAAAGGTCCACAGTGCCGAGCTGAACCAGGTGTCTAGTACGTCATCATCTTGGTGGAGCTCTAAATCGGCCGCCAAGTTGTATTTTTCACGCGCAGCTTCAGCTGAGTTCGCAACGTAGACGTTACCCTGAGCATCATAGAATGCAGGAATTCGGTGACCCCACCACAGCTGACGTGAGATACACCAGTCTTGAATGTCACGCATCCAAGCAAAGTACATGTTTTCGTACTGTTTAGGGACAAATTTAATGTCGCCATCTTCAACTGCTTTGATCGCTGGCTTAGCCAGTGTCTTAGCATCACAGAACCACTGATCGGTTAGCATCGGCTCAATCACCACACCGCCACGGTCACCGTAGGGAATGGTCATCGCGTTCTCTTCGATCTTCACGAGAAGGTCGAGCTCTTCCAATTCAGCGACGATGGCACGGCGTGCAGCAAAACGTTCCATGCCACGATATTTCTCAGGAAGCGTTGGATCGATCTCTTTGTTAACACTGCCATCGAAGTTAAAGGTTTGAGCCTCATCACGAATATCTGCGTTAAGGGTCAGAACGTTGATCATTGGCAGCTTGTTACGCTTACCCACTTCGTAGTCATTGAAATCGTGCGCCGGTGTGATTTTTACACAGCCAGTCCCTTTTTCCATGCTGGCATGTTCATCGGCAACAATCGGGATGCGACGACCGACTAATGGCAGTAGGATCTCTTTACCGATTAGGTCATCGTAGCGTTCATCTTCAGGGTTGACTGCGACACCAGTGTCACCCAGCAGTGTCTCTGGACGCGTGGTACCCACGACAATGTAATCTTTACCCTCTTTGGTTGTCACACCATCAGCAAGCGGGTAACGGATGTACCACATTTTGCCAGTCACTTCGCGGTTCTCCACCTCAAGGTCGGAGATTGCAGTGTGAAGTTTAGGATCCCAGTTAACGAGGCGCTTACCACGATAGATTAAGCCATCGTCGTAAAGGCGTACAAAGACCTCTTGAACGGCATGGTAAAAACCAGAGTCCATAGTGAAACGTTCGGTTGGCCAATCGACAGAGTTACCTAGACGACGCATTTGGCGGGTAATGGTGCCACCCGATTCGCCTTTCCACTCCCAGACTTTTTCAATGAACGCATCGCGACCAAGATCGTAACGACTCTCGCCGGTCTCAGCGGCTAGTTTGCGCTCAACGACCATCTGAGTGGCGATGCCTGCATGGTCTGTACCAACCTGCCAGAGGGTGTTGCGGCCCTGCATACGGCGGTATCGAATTAAAGTATCCATTAGGGTGTGCTGGAATGCGTGACCCATATGCAAGCTACCCGTGACGTTGGGCGGTGGGATCATGATTGAGTAGGCATCGCCTTCACCTGAAGGTGCGAAAAAGCCTTTCTCTTCCCAGTCTTGGTACCACTTTTGCTCGATTGCTTGCGGTTGATACGTCTTATCCATGAGGTGCTGTAGTCTCTGTTTTCAAGTTCGGTAGCAGAGGATAGCTCCTCTCTACTTTTGGAAAAAATTTAAAGGGTGGGAGTATACCCTTTGAGAGCCCTTATAGACAGTGGTCGAGCGGTTCTTTATTCGCTCTGCAACGCTTCTATAGGTTCGATTTTGGCGGCTTTCAGGGCGGGTATTAAGCCACTGAGTAGTCCTGTTGCTGCAGCAATCAGTAGTGAAATAACTAAGAATAGAATATTCGGTTCAAGAGGTAAGCCTGGGAGGAGCTGCCTAAAGCCGAAAATTGCAGCATAAGCAGTCAAAATACCTCCGATTCCGCCGATGATTGAGAACATAATCGCTTCGGTCAGAAAGAGCGATGCAACTGTTTTTTTACTCGCCCCTAAAGCTCGTAGTAGTCCGATCTCGCTGCGTCTCTCATCAACCAGTGTCGACATAATGGTTAGAATGCCGATTGACCCGACCAGTAGGGAAATGGCCGCTAACCCTATCAGTGCAATTTTTAATACGTCTAAAATCTTATTGAGCGTAGAGAGCATCTGATCTTGGGAGGTTAGTGTGAAATCCTCAGCGTTGTGGCGCAGGCTCAGTTGCTCCTTAATTGATTGCATCAGTTGATCCGTTTTGCTGTTGGCTGAAAAAGTGACGTCAATCTCCATAACCCCATCTCTGTTGAATAGGGTGAGTGCTCTCTGGGTGTCGATATAGACAATATCATCGAGGTCAAAACCCAACATTTGTCCCTTAGATTCGAGTACACCTAACACCCGGTAGCGCTCGCCACCAACCCTGATAAATTGCCCAAGTATTGGCTGGTTACCGAACAGTTCACTGGCTACTTTTGCACCAAGAACTGCGTAGGGTAGAGGGGTTCGCCCCCGGCTGTCAGGTAAGAAATGCCCCTTCTGAATGGTGAAATTCCAGGCGTCAGGCATGCTGTAACTGACGCCAAGAATATCCACATGACGGACGCGATATTGATACTCAATCGCTCCGCTACCCTGAATAACGGGCACTACCTGTCGGATACCCGATAAGGTTTTAAGTGATTGGGCGTCGTCTAGCGTGAGCGGGCGAGTATTGGCGATGAGGCCACCGACGCCCCCCGTCTGTGTACGTCCCGGTGTAATAGCGATGATTCGGGTGCCAAATTGAGAGAAGCTATTGAGCATATAGTTTTGCAGGCCACTGCCTAAGCTGGTGATCAATGTCACCATAAAGATACCGACTGTAATGCCTAAGGCGGTCAAAAAGCTCTTTCTAATATCGACGGTCAGTGTCCCTGCAGCCAGTTTGATGAGATCAGCGATAGGCATTGATCTCACCTCGCAATGCGGCAACGGGATCGACCGTTGCAGCCTTTTTGGCGGGTAGCCATGTAAAAATCAGAGAGACCGTGAGTGATACTAAAAGAGCGGCCAGTGTTGCCATATAAGGGATAGCAAAAGGAAAGCTTGGCCAAGTCAGATGAATGGCATACAGCGAAGCTATGCCTAGACTAACACCGATTATGGCTCCGGTTGTGGCTACTAAAATGGAGTCCAAGAGGAAAATGGAAGTGACGGTGTTATGTGAGGCGCCAAGTGCTTTGAGTAACCCAATTTCTGGAACCCGTTGTGAGACACTGATCAGAGTGATGTTCATGATCAATATGCCAGCCACTAATAAACTGATGCTAGCAATCGCGATGACGACCAGGGTGAGCTTGTTCAATAGGTCACTGAAGGTGTTAAGTAGAGCGTTTTGAGTCACGATAGTGATGTCTCTTTCACCTTGATGTCGCTCCATTATCAGCTGCTCTATAAGCTGCTGACTCTCTTCAATCTGTTGATCTGATTGTAGTTTGATTAGCATCCTGAAGAGTCCGGGAGCGTTAAAAAGGGTTTGAGAAGAGGTGACAGGAATGAGGGCAGTCTCATTCATGTTGGTACCAAAGTTGATGCCGCTGGGCTCGATAATACCAATGACCCGGTAGCGTCGATCAGAAAATTTGACCCACCCACCTAAAGCGTTTCCATTAGGGAAAATCTCCTGAGCAAGCGTGCTACCCAGTAGGGTGACTGACGCTGCCGTATCAACATCCCTTTGCGTCAAATTGGTTCCGGTTTTTACGGGTATTCCAAAGATAGTAAGTAGGCTTTGGTTGGTCCCAAGTACGATGATCTCCCGATTTAAACCGTTGCTATGAGCCTCGGTAATACCTGCAATAATCGGAACGATTTCATTCACTTGTGGCAGTTTATGGATAGCCTTTGCATCATCAAGGGTTAAGTCGCGAGTTCCCTCCCCAGTCACTGGAGGGATGCCGCCTTCCGTCTCTTTGCGCCCTGGAAGAACGATTAATACCTCTTTCCCTAGCAGAGAGAACTCCTGATAGACAAACTGTCTTGCTCCCTCCGAAAGACCGGTTAATAGAACAACGGACATGACTCCGATGCTTACCGATAGAAGTATCATCAACGCTTTAAATGCCTGCCGAGAGTAGGTCGCTAGGCTATACCGAAGATGATCAATCAAGAGCACGGCTATCCCCTCTTTTTGATCTCTAGGAGTTGACCATCAACCATAGTTATCTGGCGTTTTGCTCGGGCGCCAAGATCACTGTCATGAGTCACCACTACTAGAGTAATTCCTTGGCTGTTTAGCGTTTCAAGCAGGTTAATGACCTCCTGACCTGATGCGCGATCAAGATTACCGGTCGGCTCATCGGCGAGAAGTATTTTAGGTTGAGTGACCACAGCGCGCGCTATGGCAACACGCTGCCTCTGGCCACCAGAGAGTTGCTGTGGCTTGCGGTTAAGAAAATCTTTTAATCCCAGGGTTTTCAGTAACTCGGAGGCTTTTTCTCGGCGTTGGCTGGCAGGAATCCCTTTAAGAATTAACGGCAACTCAACGTTTTCCAACGCCGTTAGTCGATTGATGAGATGATAGGCTTGGAAAACGAAGCCGATATTGTCGTTTCGAAATCGAGCCTTTTCTGCTTCGTTTAATTCAGTCGTTGCAGTGCCATCCAGACAGTATTCACCGGAGTTTGGTGAATCGAGCAGTCCTAATTGATTGAGTAGTGTGGATTTACCTGATCCAGAAGGGCCCATGATACTGAGGTAGTCACCTGCCTCGATATCGAGTGTGAAATCCTGAAGCGCATTCACCGTTTCACTGCCCATTGGATAGCTTCTACAGAGATGCTTAAGCTCGATCATTGTGGAATAACTCGTCGATTTAGAAGGTTTTCAACATCATTGGTGTTCTTCAGGAAACGGTCATTTAAATCGAGTCCTTCCGTCACCTCGCTCCACGTCCAGTTATAGGCGCCGACTTTAATAGGTCGAATTTCAAGCTCATTGGTTTTTTCGTTGAATATCACGATTTCAGATCCGCCAATGACAGATTCGGTAGGAACCCTTAACACACTGCCTGTTGATGAGGTCACCACTTCGATATCAGCACTGTATCCCACTAAAAGCGTCATATCTTCATCAGGATTGATAAAGGCAGCCTCGACTTCAAGCGTTCTTGCCTGCTTCTCATTGTCAGAAATTCGAGAGCCTAATTTGCTGATGACACCATCAAAGATTTCACCTCTAAAAGCATCTAGGGTTATACGGGCGTATTGACCTATCTTAAGTCGGGAGGCCTCGACCTCATCAATTGGGGCGGTCACATAGAGGCAGCTGGTATCAAGCAACTCAACAGCCGCTGGCGTCATGATGCCTGGAGGTGAGGGGGTCAGGTATTCACCGACTTCACCGTTGATCTTGCTAACGGTACCGGCAAACGGAGATTTTAGAGTACGCTGGTTCTGATCAATGCTAAGAAGATTAATTTTGTCTGCCGCGAGTTTTGATAGTGAACTTTGATACTCGCAGATATGAGCACTGCTGGCTGATTCGCTATTTAGTTGATCAAATCGTTCGTTTGAAATGAGCCCTTTCTCTTTAAGGGACTGACCTCGGACGAGCTCGCGTTTTGCAAGATCCGCCAGTTCGCAGGCTCGTTCCTCTTCGATCTTAGCGGCTTGATACTCCCCTTTGGATAGTTTTATTTGAGCCCTTTGAACATCACTGTTTAATGTGAGTAGGGTCTGATCTTTTTCGACCACCTCGCCCTCAGCAACATTGATTGACTCTATGATGCCCCCAATGGTTAGGGATAAGCTCGACTGACGGCAGGGGGTGATGGATCCCGAACGACTGTTAGCGGCGATCTGCTCGACTGCGCCCTGTTCAACTTGGACTAACTCAACGCTGATTGGAGGCTCTGGCCAAAAGAGCGAGTAGCTGATCACCGCAGCAGCAAGAATGAGGAGAATAAGCAGTTTTTTCATTGAATATCCTCCAAAGGACAAATTTAAGATCGATCTCTAAGATCTTGCCTCTGTAACTCCCAGCCGGCTGCTTTTCGCATGGCCCATGAGTGTCGTGTGGCCGCTAGTACCGTTTCGGATTGAGTGACAATCTCGATGCAGCGAGAAGCTGATTGACAACCCTCTGGTGCGGTTAAACCTAGATTGATAAACAGATCAATAGGTTCTGAGGGCAATTCACCACAGGCTATAGAGACAGGCGATTTAAGTTCAGTACCCAGTATGGCATGCGGTACAAAGCTGTCCGATCGAAAATTCCACAAAGTCTGATCTAGCTGATGTAGATCAGCTTCATTTTCAGTGTGTATATGGATGCGTTGGCCAAGGGATAAGGCTTTTTCACAGAGTTTACACGCCAGCAGTTCACGACTGTCGTGATCACTGCTGGGGAGTATGTAGTAGTCTGCGCGAGGCACGTTTAGGCCTCAATCTGCTCAGCAATATCGAGAAGATATTGCGTCAGCATAGGAACACAACGTCCCGTTGCCCCTTTGGCTTTGCCGCTATTCCAAGCAACACCGGCTATATCTAGGTGAGCCCAGCTAACCTCTTTGGTAAAGCGTGATAGGAAGCAGGCCGCGGTAATGGTCCCTGCAGGTCGACCTCCGATGTTAGCCATATCGGCAAAATTGCTATCCAGTTGTGATTGGTACTCGTCCCATAAAGGTAGCTGCCAGCCACGATCGCCAGCAAATTCACCTGCATCAAGCAACTTAGCTGCAAGCTCATTATCGTTCGCAAGAACTCCCGTTGCTTGATGTCCAAGTGCAATAATACAGGCGCCTGTCAGGGTCGCGACATCGATGACGGCTTGAGGATTGAACTGTTGCACATAGGTCAAAGCATCACAAAGTACCAGTCGGCCTTCAGCGTCGGTGTTAAGGATCTCTACTGTTTGACCTGACATGGTCGTTACCACGTCACCTGGTTTAGAGGCTTCACCTGAAGGCATGTTCTCAGCCGCAGCAACGATCGTAATAAGGTTCAATGGCAAGTTCATCTCTGCCACTGATTCGAAGGCACCTAACACGCTGGCTGCACCACACATGTCGAATTTCATCTCGTCCATCTCAGGGCCTGGTTTCAATGAGATGCCGCCGGTATCGAAGGTGATGCCTTTACCAACCAGAGCATACGGAGCCTCATTAGCATCCTCTGCACCTTGGTATTTCAATACAATGAGGCGAGGCGGAATGACACTGCCTTTGCCGACGCTTAGAAGCGCACCCATACCCAGCTCTTCTATCTGTTTCTCATCTAGAATGTCACAGCTGACACTGTCGAACTCTTCCGCAAGATTTTGAGCATGCTCTGCCAAGTAGAGAGGTGTACAGATATTGCCTGGCAAATTACCCAGCTCACGAGCAGTTGATACCCCATTGGCGATAGCAACGCCATCCAGAAGGGCACCCTCTCCAAATTCAGTATCTTCCTCAGGTAGGTGGATATGAATGTGCTCAAGTGTTAATGCAGGTGCAGACTTGGATTTGGTGGTGTCGTATTGGTAGAGCGCGGCCGACGAAGCTTCTACTAGAATTCGTGTGTCACGGTAGATGTCGTCGCTATTGCCGCTGATCCGATCCAGGGCAAAGCAGAGTGTTTTAACACCCAGAGTTTTGATGGTATCCACCGCGCTTTTAATCAGTTGCTGCTGTTTGATGATGGTTCGTTCACTCTGTGCCCCTACACCAGCTAACAGGATGCGCTTAGTGTTGATACCAGGAAGGCTGCGCAGTAGAAGCAGAGAGCCCTGTTTGCCGGAAAAATCACCCGATGCAACAACATCGCTTATGGCCCCTGAACTGGCTTTATCAATCGCTTTAGCCGAGTCCGAAAGTTCACCGTCTGCCGCAATCGCAATAACGATACAATCTGCTTCTACACTCTCAATCGATCCGTTAACGATCTCAAAATCCATTTCTTTTTCCTCTAACAAGACAAGCACTTAGGTTTAGGTGATAATGTGCCCTACAGTATCGCATCAGTTTGAAATCCATGCACCTAGTAGGAACGGCCGTTTGATTGTTTTTCGTTATCTTTCCCGTGAAGTGTTGACGACAACCTTTGCAGTAACGGCGATTTTGCTTCTTATCATTGTCAGCACCCGTTTAATTGGCTACTTAACCGACGCCGCTACGGGGGAGTTGGATACTGCTGTTATTCTGGATTTGGTTGTTAACCGAATCCCGCTCATCCTAGAACTTCTGCTTCCGCTTGGCTTCTTTTTGGGCATTTTGCTGGCCTATGGTCGTCTCTATCTTGAAAGTGAAATGGTGGTTCTTAAGGCCTGTGGCGCTGGGCCCTGGAAACTGATCGGGTATGCGATGGGGCCGGCTCTATTGGTCGCTGCAATCGTTGCTTCAATCAGTCTCTACCTGACCCCTACAGGCATGCATGAGGCGAAGCGTATCGTTGCCGAACAGCGCTCGAGAAGCGAACTCGATATGTTGGTACCCGGCGTATTCCAAGTGTCGAACTCTAACACTCAGGTCTCTTATGCTCGCAAAATTGATGAGGCTGGTAACCTGGTTGATCTGTTTGTCTCTGGTCGTGATCAACAGGGCCGATCCTACCTTCTGGTTGCCGGTGAAGGTCAGCAGCAGTTCATTGAGGATCAGGGCCGCTTTTTGGTATTTAACGAAGGATACCGTTACAACTTCCCTGAAAATTTCGCTTTAGAAGAGATAGGCTTTGAGCAGTACGGGCTGAAGATTGATGATCCAGAACTGTCGGTCAGGGTTGATCATCTAGATGCTATCCCTACGCTCGATTTGATAGGCAGTGATCGACCGGCGTATGTGAGCCGACTGCACTGGCGCCTCTCTCTGCCTTTTATCCCGATCATTGTGGTGTTGTTGGCCGTTCAATTGGCTAAAACCAGTCCGCGCCAAGGGCGGTACGCCAAATTAATTCCTGCAATATTGATGTATCAAATATACATCGGAAGTTTGACGGCTGCTCGATCAGCAGTAGAGCAGGGCGATGCAGGTAGTTGGATGATTTGGTTTGTGCATCTGATTGCTCTAGGTGTGGGCGTCAACATGGTGTTGTATGAGGGGGCTTGGGAGCGAGTCATGAATAAGCTACCTAAGATTCCAGCTCTCCCGTTTCGAAATAAGGAGGCATCGTGATCAGTCGAATCGATCGATACATTGCCGTTCATATTCTCTCTGCTATCGCCGTTGTTCTGTTAATTATCGTCGGTTTGATGGGAATTTCGCTCTATTTGGATGAGCTGGGAGAGGTTGATAAACACTACACATCCGGTGCGGCGTTCAGCTACACCTTATTAAGCTTACCGGGATTGGCCTATCAGCTATTACCCCTGAGTGCTCTTGTAGGGACGTTGATCGGTATGGGGGTGTTGGCCTCTAACTCCGAGTTAACGGTGATGCGAGCTGCAGGCGTTTCAATGATGCGTTTGATTCTATCGGTAGCAAAGCCGATTAGTTTGATCGCATTCATTGCTCTAATAGCAAGTCAGTTGGGCGTTCCTGAGTCTCAGCAGTCGGCTAGGGCCATTAAAGCTTCCGCTCAATCTGAGTCTGGACGAATAAATAACGGTGATGGCGGCTGGTATCGTCAACCGGGTGAATACATTCATGTCTCTGCAATCACTCCTGACGGGCAAATTTTAGGTGTCACTCGTCACCAATTTGATTCAGAGCTTAGGCTCAAACAAACCAGTTTTGCCAAGTCGGGGTATTACTCTGAAGAGCGTCAAGGTTGGTTGCTAACTGACGTTGAATTGACGGCACTGATCAATGATCAGCGTATTGAAAAAGGTCATTTAGATGAGACTTTTTGGTCAACCGAATTGACGGAAGAGATGCTGCGAGTCATTTTGGTGCCCCCTGTTGAACTCCCTATCTCAGGTCTATCTTCTTACTCTAGCTATCTGAATGATCAAGGGGTGGATTCAACCTCTTATGAGTTAGCCCTTTGGAATAAATTGCTACAACCCTTGTCAATTATCGCTTTGGTGATGATTGGCGTTGCGTTTATTTTTGGACCGATGCGCGGTGTTACGGTAGGCCAAAGAATTATCACCGGTGTCGTGATTGGACTGGTATTTAAATTCAGTCAGGATCTTTTGGCGCCGGCCAGTCAGGTGCTAGGATTTTCTCCGTTACTGGCCGCGCTGTTACCCATTGCGATCAGCTTTGCCATCGCTTTATGGTTACTCTCTAGAGTTCGCTAACTCTTTTTGGCAGGTTTTGGTAGTCGAACGGTGACACTGTTTGACCAGCGCTCATGCCAGGTTAGGCGCTCATCACTTAACAGTGTCGCCCAGTAACCGGCTCCTAGAGTGACAATAGAGATAGCGGCACCAAAAAAGCGAATCAGTGCCTGAGTCCAGGTTAACGAAAACCCCTTTTCACTCTGCGCTCGCAGTCGCCATGCCATCATGCCGATCGTCTGACCGGAACGGGTCCAAGAGTATCCAAAGAATAGGAATGTTGAGCAGAGCAGTGCGGACTTTAAGGCCGCTTGGCCGAGAAAGCTGTCGACCGCTTCACCTTGATTTAGGATGACTCCAATAGCACCAATTAAGAACCAAATGGCAAGAATGATCAGAGTGTCATAGACCATTGCCATCACTCTAATGATTAGAGAGGGTAGTTGATGTTGGTTAGCATCATCGTGAAACGGTCTGGGCATACTGAACTCGTTTGTCGGAGCCGTAGTGTACTGAAAAGTTTACTTTAAACGAAGCAGTGGACGAAGCTTAAGTCCGATCACTGAACCGGCAAACGCAAACAAGATCCATAGCCAGCCGTGTAAACTGCCAGAGACCACACCGCCTACAAATGCGCCAATGTTACACCCATAAGCGATGGTTGCACCGTAGCCCAATAGCACGCCACCCAGCAGAGAGGCTAAGAAGTTTTGAATCGGCATTTTCATCTTGAGTGTGAATTTGCCGGCGATCGCCGCCGCTAAGAAAGCGCCTAGGATGACACCACCATTCATCAATGACGCGGGATCCTGGCTGAGACTGTTGTAGAGCGCCTCTTCACGGCCAGGTGCCATCCAGTAGGTCCAGAAGTCGATCTCTAGATCGAGCTCTAACCATTGAGCCACTTTCGCTCCCCATACAGGGTAAGCCAGGGCGACAGCCCATGGACGGCCCATTAAAGCGAGCGTCGCGAAGTTTAGAATGGTGAGTCCAACCGCTCCCCAAATCAGTGGCCAGGGTCCAGCAATCAGTTTGCTTGCAAAGCTGGTCGTGCCAGTACTTTGACACTCTTCAAGCGAGCCGTGAGCTTTAATTTCAAGACGTTTAGTGAACTGATAGATAGCAGTGAATAACAGCAGGTTTAGACCGATGGCGGTGATTGGACCCAGCAGTTCGATCAATCCAATGGGCGCTAGTTGTGGCAAGGTTGTCCACCACTCATAGTCAGCTGTTGCCCATAGCGCACCGGCACTAAAGCCTGCCATGACGGGAATGGCTCTCAGTTGTCCACCGCCAAGATGGTAAAGATTACCCGAAGCACAGCCACTTGCGATCTGCATACCTACACCGAACATGAACGCGCCGGCAACAACGGAGAGGCCGAGAGGTCTAACAAATCCTGCGACCGATTGTCCAAACAGCTCGCCTGAGGCCAGGGTCGGGAAAAATAGCAGTACACTCAGGGAGAGCATGATCATCTGAGCGCGGATGCCCGCACCACGACGTTTAGAGATAAGCTCTCTCCATGCGGTCGTGAAACCAAAAGACGCTTGAAGCAAGCAGACACCCAGGGCTGCACCTAAAATGAGAGCAAGTAGTTCAAAGGTGCCGTGCTCATTAAACACATAAACAGCGGAAGCAACCAACAAAGCAGAAGAGAGCATAAGCCAAAATAGCTTGTTTGGCTCAAGAAGCTGGGTTTTAAAGTCTGTAGATGTCGTGTTTAAAGTATTCATGCTCGACTCCTTTTAGGAGTGGCAATACTAATGATCTTTTAATAACTCTTCCAAGAATGTTTGGTGATTTTATATACAAATAAGTTATTAAAAATATTTCACTTATAAAAAAGAGCGCCGTAGCGCTCTTCATGACCCATCTGATATTGGTTATTTTATGTACTGCTGTGAGAGCTTGTCAGCAAGTGCTTTGGCTTCGCTCTGTTCGGTATCAGACAGTTTCATCAGCAGGCGTGCTTCAATGGTCTGAGCCGTCGTTGAGCCAGCATTGGCTGCCGCTTTCATCCATGCGTAAGCAGTAATGTCTGGATTTACAGAGAGGTCATTACCATTACCCGTAGCGTAAAGCGTGCCTAAGAAGAACATCGATTCAGAGTATCCCGATTCAGCAGCTTGCAGGTATAGCTTCTCTGCCTGTGCAAAGTTTTGCTCGGTACCGCTTCCGAAGTTGTAGCTTCTAGCCAAGTTGTGAAGCCCGACCAGTGAACCATTGTGAGAGGCTTTATCGAACCATTGCAGGGCAAGGTTTAGATCGCGTTCGACGCCTTGGCCAAACTCGTACATTTCACCAATTCGGTTTTGTGCATCGGCATCACCCGCTTCCGCTTTGGGAAGGAGTTGTGTGAACTCGGCAAGGTATACCTCATTTCGCATGACGCGAAGCGCATTGATACTTTTTAGGTGGCCCTGGCGAGCGGCACTGCTGAAGTACTGCTTGGCATCCTCTTTGCTCTTTTCAACACCTTGACCATCACGGTAAAGCGTACCCATTAGATAGAGAGCATCTAAATCACCTTCTTTGGCTAGAGGCTTAAGCTCTTCAAGGGCTTTGGTGTAATCGGCTGACTGAATGGCACGCTCAGCTGCGATGATGGATGCGGCTTCAACAGACATGACTGGAAGAGCCAATGCAAAGGCTAGTGATAATAGACGAGCTTTGGTCAAACCTGACCTCCTATTCTATTCCAACAAATTAATGGTCAATAACCGTTAGTGTTATCAAAGTGGCGCTATCATAACCTTTTCACTGCATAATCCACAGCGCTTGCTCTGAATTTCTATTATGAGTAACGTAATGATTGATGTAGCGCAGGTTAAACCTGTCAATTTAAATGGACATTGAGGATTATCAAATGTTTCAAGATATGACAAAGCTGTTCGAACAGAGTGTTGAATCATTTCAAGAGTTGGCGAAGGTTCAACAAGAGATGCTACAGCGCATTACCAATCAGCAGATTGAGTACACCCAGCAGTGTATCCAAGCGACCATGAATCAGGCTAATTCACTTCAGGGTCTAAAATCACCTGAAGAGTTCATCGAAGCGCAAAAAGAGTATACACAGCGCTTAGAGGCTGCACTTAAAGCGGCTGCTGAGCAGAATATGAAAACGGTTCAAAACGCCCAAGAGGAGATTCAAAAAATTGCCTCTCAATCGATGGGTGGCAAATAGTTTTTGATCCCTCTCATTTACGGAAGTACTACAGGCAATACTGAACGCGTAGCGCAACTCATGGTTGAGTGCTGGCCAGGGGAGGTGCCTCTAAAGCTAATTTCAATCGATAGCATGATTAATGCCGATGTTGAACAGGCTTCGTCACTGATTATTGGTGTGCCCACTTGGAACTTTGGTGAGTTACAAGAAGATTTCGAAGAAGTTTGGTCGAGTTTTTGTGAAATCGACTTCAGTGGCAAACGCGTAGCACTGTTTGGATTGGGTGATCAATTGGGATATGGCGATTGGTTTCTTGATGCGATGGGTACAGTTGCCGCACAGATTTCACAAAAGGGTGCTAAGCTGATAGGTGAATGGCCTGTCGAAGGTTACGATTTTGAGTCCTCAAAAGCGCTAACCCCTTGTGAAACGGCCTTCGTGGGTTTGGCCTTGGATGAGGATACACAGTCCTTTGAAACAAGAGATCGTGTGGAGCGTTGGTTCAATCTGATCTATCCACAATTGTAAATTGAAGTGTTAACTCGGAGAGAGATTATGTCTTTGAAGAAAGTTGTTTTAACGACTTTGTCTTGTGCTTTATTGGCTGCGCCTTTGGCACAGGCTGATCGAGCGGAAGATGCTATTGAATATCGCCAAGGGATCTTTAAAGCCTACGGTTGGCACTTTGGTGCTATGGGTGCCATGGTTCGCGGTAAGGTTGATTATGATGCAGAGCAATTTGCTCATCATGCTAAGTCGTTCTTAGCGGTTGCGCCGCTTGCTGCTGAGGGGTTTATCGAAGGTTCTGATTTTGGTGAGACGTCTGCTAAAGATGAGCTTTGGGAGAATTTAGATGATGTCAATCAGCGCTTTGTTACTATGACTGAAGCCGCTGAAAAGCTAGTCGCCGTATCTGGTGGTGAATTGGCGGATGCCAAAGCAGCCTTTGGTGCTGTCGCGAAATCCTGCAAAGGGTGTCACGACAACTACCGCGAGAAACGTTAACCCTTTAATCAGATCCAAAATAGGAGTGCGCTGACAGTCGCTCCTACTAGGATTGCTACAAAAAGAGGAAGGCCGCCTCGAATCTTAGGTGCTTCCTCTTCACTCTCCTTTCTACCATGCAGCATGGCTTGCACCAGTTTTTCACCTTTGAAACGTTGATACCAAATAATGGCAGCAAGATGCAGGGCGACAAACAAAATCAATAGATTAAAAATCGCCTCATGCAGTTCCGTCATCGCTAGTTGAGCGTCGTAAGAGATTAGATAGGCTAATGGCCCTTCAATAAAAATGTCATCGTTACTAAACAGCCCCGTCGTCATCTGTAGAAACATTAAGCCTAGCAGGGCTATGACACTGAGTGCGCCAGCAGGATTATGTGTGTTGTAGTCTCTTTGCCCCTCTCCCTTGAGGTAGGCTATGACGCTGCTTGGACGTTTCACGAATTGGGAGAATCGAGAGGAGTCGCTGCCAATCACTCCCCAAATAATGCGGAATGTGATTAAGCCTGCAGCTACAAATCCAAAGCGAGTGTGCCAGATCATCCAGTTGCCACCTAATTCTGCACTCAGCCAGCTTAAGCCAAATAGCATGACTAGAAGCCAGTGAAAGAGTCGAGTGCTTAGATCCCAGACGGTGACAATTTTTTTCTGCATGTTGATAAGCTCGCTAATGAATACAAAATCACAATGTAAAAACTATATGGTATCCGGTTGATAGTGCATACCCAAGGAGTATCGCCCAACTCCATTTGAGGTGGGCTCTGAAAGTGTAGATGCCATTCGCCTGGCCCATCAGAGCCACACCTGCCGCTGAGCCAATCGATAGCAGAGAGCCACCAATGCCAATACAGAGGGTCGCCAATAGCCATTGGTTAGTCGACATCGGCATATCCATGCTCAGAATGGCGTACATCACGGGTATGTTATCGATCAATGAGGAGCTTAGGCCGATGATTAGATGGGTGGTGGTCTCTCCAAAGTTGCCGTAAAGCGACGTTGAGATCAGGGCTAAATAGCCCAGGGCAGCTAAACCACCAACGCTCAGTACAACGCCATAGAAGAACATTAATGTATCCCAGCTGGCGCGTTCAACCACTCGGAAATTATCAAAACGCATGACGACTTCACCGTGATCCCCTTTGAGGTGTTTTGTCATCGCACCCATGTGGTGTCCACGCAATTCACTCTCTTGCAACAGAGGATCCTGTTTTGACAATAGGTATCCATAAATCTTTAACGCGCCTAGCCCCGTCATCATTCCAATTACCGGGGGTAATTTCAGAAGTGAATGGATTAACACTGACGCCGTTATCGTGGCTAAAAAGAGCATCAGCATGCCGATCGCACCCGGCTTCATGGATTGTTGTTCATGCGGGAGTTGCGCTGGGCCTGTCGGAAGATAATGGTTAAGCACTAGGGCGGGTACGAACCAGCTGATCAGTGCGGGAACAATCAGATGGGTAAATTCAAGGAATTTTAGTTTCTCCTGCTGCCAAACCATCAGTGACGTAATATCGCCGAAGGGGGAGAAAACGCCCCCTGCATTGGCGGCAATGACCACGTTGATCAAACCGAGCACCACGAACGAGGCTGTTCTGGTACCAACAGCCATCACGACTGAGCCCATCAGTAGCGCTGTCGAGAGGTTGTCAGCAATGGGGGATAGGACAAAGGTCAACCCACCCGTGACCCAGAACACGGTTCTTAGGGAAAAGTCTCTAGCAATCAGCCAGCTACGCAATGCCAAAAATAGGTGGCGCTCCTCAAGGGCGTGGATAAATGTCATGGCGCTGAGCAGGAACAGAAAAAGCTCTGCGTACTCAAGCAGGGTCTGTTCCAGTAGTGCGCCAGCTTGCTCTGGTTGGCCATTGATGGAATAGCTAAGGCCGACTAATAACCAGATTAAACCAGCGGCCACCATCATCGGCTTGGATTTGGCTAGGTGAGTGCGGTCTTCGCTGATCACAAAATAGTACCCGACAAGGAAGGTGAGTACCGCTAGGTAGCCATATAGGGTGCCTGTTAAATCGATAAAATTTGTCATTCCCATACGATGGACTAGCTTGTCCGTTATCTCAATAGAGGTGCATGAAAAACGTTGAAATAAAGGCCGAGACGGTGATTTAAAGGTGAGGATAAATCCTGTAAAATGTGCCCCCTTTTTTAAGACCTTTTGGACATTTGCTCGACTATGGAAATTAATCCGATTGTTAACAGCCTTAAAGAGTATGCCGAACGCACTAAAGAGTTGCGTGGCTATCTCGAATATGACGAGAAGCTTGAGCGCTTTGAAGAGGTTGAGCGTGAGCTTGAAGATCCCAATATTTGGAATGATCAAGAGCATGCACAAAAGCTAGGTCGCGAACGATCAAGCCTTGAGTCTGTGATTAAGACCATCGATGAGCTGACTGAGGGGACTGCTGATTGCCTGGAGCTGCTGGAGATGGCAGTTGAAGAGGATGACGAAGATACCGTTGAAGAGGTTCGCAGTGAAGTTGAGCGTCTAGGCGGCATGTTATCGCAACTTGAGTTTCGCCGTATGTTCTCGGGTGAAGCGGATTCAAGTAACGCCTTCTTGGATATCCAGGCGGGTTCGGGTGGTACCGAGGCTCAGGATTGGGCCAATATGATGCTTCGAATGTTCCTTCGTTGGGGTGAGAGCAAAGGCTTTAAAACCGAGTTGATGGAAGTGTCTGACGGTGACGTGGCCGGTATTAAATCTGCAACGATTCGTTTTGAGGGTGAGTACGCCTTCGGTTGGTTAAGAACAGAAACGGGTGTTCACCGTCTCGTTCGTAAGAGCCCATTCGATTCTGGTGGTCGCCGCCATACCTCTTTCTCATCTGTCTTCGTCTCTCCTGAGATCGACGACAATGTTGAGATCGACATTAACCCGGCTGATCTTCGTGTCGATGTTTATCGTGCATCCGGTGCGGGTGGTCAGCACGTCAACCGAACTGAGTCGGCGGTCCGTATTACCCACGGTCCATCTGGAATCGTTGTACAGAGTCAGTCGCAGCGTTCGCAGCACCAGAATAAAGATAACTGTATGAAGCAGTTACGCTCCAAGCTTTACGAAATGGAGATGCTGAAACGTCGTGAGGCTGCCCAAGAGGTTGAAGATACTAAAGCCGATATAGGTTGGGGCAGTCAGATTCGCAGTTACGTACTGGATGATCAGCGTATCAAAGATCTTCGCACTGGCGTTCAATCGTCGAATTGTGATCGCGTGCTCGACGGCGATCTGGATATGTTTATTGAAGCTAGCTTAAAAGCTGGTCTCTAAAAGTTAACACAGGAAATAGACACCATGTCTGATAACACACAGCTTGATGAAAACCGCTTGATTGCAGAGCGCCGTGAAAAACTCTCTGCACTGCGTGAGCAGGGCCAAGCCTTCCCGAACACTTTTCGTCGCGACAGCTACGCAGAGGATCTGCAGTCTGAACACGGTGAGAAGAGCAAAGAGGAGCTAGAAGCTGCAGGCATTAAGGTCTCTATTGCCGGTCGAGTGATGCTCAATCGTGGCGCGTTCATGGTGATCCAAGATATGTCTGGCCGCATCCAGGCGTACGTTAACAAAGAGGCTCGTAGCTTTGCTAAGCAACTAGACCTTGGTGATATCGTCGGCATTAGCGGTGAATTGCACAAGTCAGGCAAGGGTGATCTCTACGTTGATATGGCAGAGTACCAGTTGCTGACAAAGAGCTTGCGCCCACTGCCAGATAAACACAAAGGGCTTCAAGATACTGAAATGCGCTACCGTCAGCGTTATGTTGATCTGATTACTAACCCTGAATCCCGTGATGTGTTTGAGACGCGTTTTAAGGTGATTGCCGCGATTCGTCAGTTCTTAAGCGAGCGCCGTTTCCTTGAAGCGGAAACGCCAATGCTTCAAGCGATTCCTGGTGGTGCATCGGCTCGTCCTTTTGTGACACACCACAACGCACTTGATATCGATATGTATCTTCGCATCGCGCCAGAGCTCTACCTGAAACGCCTGGTTGTCGGTGGTTTCGAGCGCGTATTTGAGATCAACCGTAACTTCCGTAATGAGGGTCTCTCAACACGTCACAACCCAGAGTTCACCATGATCGAGTTCTATCAGGCGTATGCTGATTACAAAGATCTAATGGACCTAACGGAAGAGATGCTTCGTACCGTTGCACAGCAGGTGCTAGGCACAACAACCATCATCAATACGGTTCGTAATGAAGAGGGTGAGGTGCTAGAGACGTTTGAGTACGACCTTGCTAAGCCGTTTACCCGATTGTCAGTATTTGATGCCATTCTGCAGTACAACCCTGATATCACAGCGGAAGCATTGGCGAATGAACATGCCGCTCGTCAGATTGCCGAGCGTCTGGACATCGACGTAAAAGATAGCTGGGGTCTGGGTAAAATCCAGATTGAGATTTTTGAAGAGACCGTTGAACACCTTCTGCAGCAACCAACCTTCATTACAGAATACCCTACCGAGGTCTCTCCTCTCGCTCGTCGAAGTGACGACAACCCATTTGTGACCGATCGATTCGAGTTCTTCGTCGCGGGTCGTGAGCTAGCAAATGGCTTCTCGGAGTTGAATGACGCTGAAGATCAAGCTGAACGTTTCCGCAAACAGGTCGCTGAGAAAGATGCAGGCGATGATGAGGCGATGCACTTTGACGCTGATTTCGTTGCGGCACTTGAGTATGGACTGCCACCAACAGCAGGTGAAGGGATCGGTATTGACCGTTTGGTGATGCTACTGACTGACTCACCATCGATTCGTGACGTCATTCTATTCCCTGCAATGCGTCCACGCGCTTAAGCGCAATTAAGCGTACAGAAGGGTTTTGCTGTGTTGTCGAGGCTGTTTCCCAAACAGAAGCGTGACTTCACAGCGAAGCGCTATCTCAGTATAAGCCTGCGAACTCTGCACCTTTTTGGGATTGCAGGTTTTGCGGGCTTTTTCTTGTACGACTTACCCGAATCGCTTTGGCGGCCCTATGCCATACTGGCGCTGACGACTGGCTCCTTAATGCTACTGGTCGAACTCTACGTTGATGCAATTTGGTTGATTCAACTGCGGGGTTTGGCAGTCATTACTAAAATTTTTCTACTGTTGTTAGCGATGAACGCTCCTCACCTGACAACGGTGCTGTTCTGTCTGATCGTCATTATCTCAGGCTACTTCTCACATGCGCCTGGCAAGGTTCGATACTACTCACCCTTTTTCGGGCGAGTCATAAAAAGCTCAGCCGAACTTAGCTTTAATCAGTCGCATTCAAGGTAGGTGCCGATGCTTTCTAAGGGTTGGCAGCAGCTGCTGAAAGAGATATCCGAGACACCAAGCTATCAATCTCTTATGGCGTTTCTGGATCAACGAACAGCTGAGGGTGTCACAATATACCCACCTCAAGATCAGTGGTTTCGTGCTTTGGAGCTGACCCCGCTAGAGTCGACACGCGTCGTCATTCTTGGCCAAGATCCTTATCATCAGGCAGGCCAGGCGCATGGTTTAAGTTTCTCTGTCTTACCCGGTATTCAAGTGCCACCATCTCTGAGGAATATCTACAAAGAGTTGAGTAGTGATTTAGGAATAGCTGCACCAGAACATGGTTTTCTTGAAGCCTGGGCAGAGCAGGGAGTCCTTTTACTCAATGCGGTCCTTACGGTAGAGGATAACAACGCCAATGCACACCAAGGCAAGGGTTGGGAGAGTGTCACCGATCGTATCATTCAGCAGGTTAATGATAGCTCCATGGGCACGGTGTTTATCCTCTGGGGAAGCTATGCTCAGAAAAAGACGAGCATGATCGATCAGGCAAAGCATCTGGTGATTCAATCACCTCACCCTTCGCCTCTATCAGCACACCGAGGCTTTTTTGGTAGTCAGCCGTTTTCTAAAGCCAACAGTTGGCTCGCTGAGAAGGGGTTTTCTGAGATCAACTGGGAGCTGCCGGTGATAGGACAAGCAGATCTGTTCGGTTGATGGCTAACGCTTGGATTCAAATAGCTTTGGATCTAAGGTGTAAGGTAGTTCCAAAGCGTTTAGGGCTGCGCCACTCTCTGTAAAAATCGCACCCTCTTTTTCTGACTGTTGAATGACAGCAAGTAGAGAGGTTTGATCAGTTGAGCTAGTCAGTACTACGCTGCCGACCTCAACTTGGTCAGCATTAAACAGTGGCTCCCCAATGCTGATGGAATGGCCCTGCGGTAGCGTGAACCCGTACATCGCTTTTTTCAAAATACCGCGATGCTGTAGACGGGTTACTATCTCCTGACCGGTGTAACACCCCTTACTGAAGCTGACGCCATCAATGGCTTGTAAATTACACATCTGAGGAATGAATGTCTCTTGGGTGGCCTCTCTTAAATCGAAGATGCCAGCGCGGACATTGATCTCATACCAATCCTCTAATGAGCCGGTAGCATCCTTGGCCAATCTATTTTGTACTTCAAGATCGGTGGTCCAGAACTCAACGTGCTCGGCATCGATTTGAGCCGCAAAGGATCGGTCACTTTCAGAACTTTTAACAGGCTCTAAATAGTCGCTCGATAGGCAAAACCCATTGGCGCTATCTATGAAATTAAGCTGCACCTTGGAAAAGATGCTGTATTTCTTTAGGTTGTTAAAGGCGCTCTCGGCGATCTCTTGATGGACCCGCAGCCAAAAACATTCGTCACTGATGCGCATGACTCTGAAAAGCCCAACCATGCTTCCCTTAATTGAGCAGTGTGCGGCGATGAGGTGCTCACCGATGTTAAGTGCAGCCACATCGGCGGTTAGCTGGCCTTGTAAAAAAGAGGCTGCATCAACGCCTTCGACGGAGAACAGTTTGGCATCCGTTATCGCAATGTTCATAGCTCAGCTCACTAAAAAGGGTTGTGGTATCACTTAAGACTCTGTTTGATGGGCAATGACTTCACCCATCTTGACCGGTGCGCCGGCCGCTAGATGGTCGCGCCAATTGATTACGCCTTCAGGGTAGAGAAGGATCACCGTTGAACCGAGTTTGAATCGGCCCATTTCTGCACCTTTCTCCAGTAGGAGAGGGGCGTCAGCTTCTGTGCTAAACAGTTTCATAGCCTCTTTTTTGAGAGGGGCTACCTGGCCACTCCAGACGGTCTCTATACCGGCAACAATCATTGCGCCGACGAGTACCATCGCCATTGGGCCACGCTCTGTCTCAAATAGACAGACTAGGCGTTCATTACGAGCAAACAGGCTGTCAACATTGTTGGCTGTGGTTTGGTTGACCGAGAAAAGATCACCAGGAACGTAGTAGGCCTCTTTAAGTGCACCGGCTACTGGCATGTGTACGCGGTGGTAATCTTTTGGTGATAGGTAGATGGTCGCGAACTCGCCATTGATGAAGGGTTTTGCTCGCTCGGTACAACCACCCAGCAGAGAAACGGCGCTGTAACTATGTCCCTTTGCTTGCAAAATACGCCCATATTGAAGGGTACCCATCTCTGAGATTGCCCCGTCAGCAGGCGACACCACGACATCTTCGCCCTCTGCAATCGGTCTAGCTCCCTCTTTAAGGGCGCGAGTGAAGAAGTCATTGAAGTTGATAAATTGTTCCGGTTGCTGGCGCTCCGCTTCACTCATATCGACGTTAAACTGTTTTATAAATCGCTGAATAATCCAGTTCTTAATACGGCTATTTGTGCACTCAGCTAGGCGGCCAACGGCACGTGATAACAAGTGCTGTGGCACGATGTATTGAAACAGAATGAACAGTTTATCTTTCACTAAAAACTCCGCCTGAGTGATTCTTTAAGTTGGGTTGTGATGATACCTGAGCTAGGGCTTTTTCACTATCGCACCGTGAAGTCAGATTCCAACATGGAATCCAAAATCTGTTTGTAACTGAAAAAGCGCTGCTCGCTGATGACGCCCATGTCGATCGCATCATAAAAAGCACAACCAGGCTCCTGTTCGTGCTTACAGTCTCTGAACTTGCAGTGGCCTGTGACCTGGCGAAATTCCTTAAATCCGTCAATCAGATCGTTGGGATCAATGTGCCATAGACCAAATTCACGGATGCCAGGAGAGTCGATGAGATCGCCCCCTTCGGGTATGTGGAATAGACGCGCGGTGGTTGTTGTGTGTTTACCGGTTCGATTCGACTCAGACAGGGCTCCCACTTTTAGATCAACGCCAGGAAGCAGCGCATTGACCAGTGACGATTTCCCTACACCAGACTGTCCAACAAAGACGGTCGTGCGATCTTTTAAGAATTCGTGCAGCTCATCTAAGCCGTTGGAGTTCTCTGTGGATGCATAGATAGTGCGGTAGCCAATTTCAGCATAGCTATCCAGAAGAGGTATCAATCGTTCACGATGCTTGTCATCGAGTAGATCGGTCTTGTTTAAGACAATAATAGGCTCTATGCCAGAGAGTTCAGAGGCAACTAAGTAACGATCAATCAGGTTGGCGTGCGCATGGGGTTCGACGGCGATGACTATTAATATTGCATCGATGTTGGCTGCGACTGGCTTCAACTCACCATGATTGTTTGGGCGCTTAAGTTCAGAGTGGCGATCCTCAACAGCGACGACCACACCCGCATCGGGGGAGGGGCGCCAGATCACCCTATCCCCGGTCACCAATTGCCCTAGGTGGGTACGCATATGGCAGCGAATGATTTCACCGCGACGATCGCCATCTAAGGCTTCAATATCGACCTGTTTTCCGTAGTGCGAGATGATCAGGCCACGCTGTTCGGCACCTAAATCGCCCCCTTCGAGTTGTGAGTCGATTTGAGTGTCACGTTTATTGGCTCGAGCGGCACGCTCTTCTTGAATCTTCTTAATACGCCATGCTTGGCGGCGATTAACTTTACGTTGCGCCATTCAATCTCTGCTAAATCGCTGTGTTAGTCGGTATACTGTGCATCATACTTTGTTCATAAAAGATTAGACACTTTAAAGGGAGCTTTGGCATGTCACGACAAGATAATCTTATCTGGATCGATCTAGAGATGACGGGGCTGGATGTCGAGCGTGAGCGCATCATTGAGATGGCTGCGATTGTGACCGACTCTGAATTGAACACCCTTGCCGAAGGTCCTGTGATTACTGTTCATCAATCCGATGCACTGCTTGATGCCATGGATGAGTGGAATACCAAGCAGCATGGTGGCTCAGGTTTGATTGAACGAGTTAAACAGAGCCGTACCAGTGAATCCGAAGCAGAACAGCAGATGTTGGCGTTTTTGAGAGAGCATGTCGACCAGGGTGCTTCGCCGATTTGTGGAAACTCTATCCATCAAGATCGTAAGTTTTTGCATCGTTACATGCCCGAACTAGAAGCCTTCTTCCACTACCGTAATTTGGATGTCAGCACGCTGAAAGAGCTGGCACGCCGCTGGCGCCCTGATGTGACTGAAAAGGTGGTTAAAAAGGGGGCTCATTTAGCCCTGGATGATATTCGTGACTCCATTGAAGAGTTAAAAGTCTATCGTGAGCACTTTTTACAGGTCTAAACGTTGAGCAAGTGGGAAATCGATAATTTTCAGTGCGTTCGCATCGGCCGTTCGATTTCTTAAATGCTCAACCGCCCATTGAGCGTGCTCTTTAATTAGCTCGCTCTCGTCAGAGGCTAAACAAGCTTCAAGCAGTTCAATGACTCTGTCACCACCCTTGCTGTTGCCTAGGGCTACCGCAATGTTTCGTTTAAATCCCTGGTAGCCCGTTCTGCGAATGGCTGACCCTTCAGTTTTTTGCAAAAACGTCTCTTCGCTCCACTGAAACAGCTCAATCAGATCGATATCGTCGAGTTGATGGCGTGGCGAGAAATCACCCTCTTGGGTGTGCTGAGCAAAACGGTTCCACGGGCAGACCAGTTGGCAATCGTCACAGCCAAAGATGCGATTGCCCATCAGCGGGCGTAACTCTAGGGGAATGCTTCCAGAGTACTCTATGGTCAAATAGGAGATGCATCGTCGGGCATCCAATTCATAGGGTTTGGGGAATGCATTGGTGGGACAAACATCCAAACAAGCGGTGCATGAACCGCAGTGTGAAGCCGTTTCGGGTGGGTCGATGGGCAGCTCGACATCGGTAAATAGTGAGCCTAAAAAAAACCAAGACCCTGCAGTTTGATTGAGTAGCAGTGTGTTTTTGCCGATCCAGCCCAACCCCGCGTCACGCGCAAGAGGGCGCTCTAAGATTGGGGCACTGTCTACAAAAGGGCGGAAGTTAATAGAGGTTTGGCACTGTTCCTCTAACCACTGTCCTAGCTGTTTAATGCGTTTTCGAATCAACTTGTGATAATCACGACCTAATGCGTAACGTGCTATGTAACCCTTGTCGGCATTGGTCAACGTTTTGAACAGGCTGACATCGGCGGGAAGGTAGTCCATACGCAGTAGAACAATACGCTGAGTGCCTTCAACCAGCAGGGTTGGATCGATTCGCTTTTCGAAATGTTCGGCAAGAAACCTCATTTCGCCATGGTAGTGCTTATCCAGCCAGCTACGCAGGTGGCTCGCTTCATGTTGTAGATCTGGCAGGGTGATTGCGCACTGCTGAAATCCAAGCTGCTTCGCTCTCTCTTTTAAACCTTCGGCAATATTGGACAGTTCGATCTTGTGCACGCGAGTCATTATCAGCTTGTTTTCATGATGAGGTGTTACTATACGTCAAATAAGTCAGCATCAGGAGTGCCTCGAATGAATGAGTCCCCAATTGGCTCTTCGCTCTTTACTGCCGCTCAATGCAAAGTGATTGATCGTTTGGCCATTGAGTCTATGCCGATACCGGGTTATCAATTGATGTGTCGTGCTGCACGATCGGCGCAACACTGGATCACACGACTCTATCCGAAGGCCAGCTCGTTTAATCTTGTATGTGGTGCCGGCAATAATGGTGGAGATGGACTGGCGTTAGCCAAACTGCTGTTTAAGTCAGGTCACGCTGTGACAATCACTCTGGCTAGCACTGATTTTGAAGTTCAGCTAAGCGGTGAAGCTTTAGAGGCTTGGAATGACCTGCCTGCTGACCTTCCAAAACGTCCCTTTGATCCGGCTGTTAATGACGAGTCAGATCTCATCGTGGATGCTCTGCTAGGGATTGGTCTGAATGGCGAGGTTCGCTCAGACTCAGCTGCTGTTATTCATTGGATCAACCGGCAGCAAAGGCCTGTTTTTTCATTGGATATCCCATCAGGTCTGTCGGCTGATACAGGATCAGTGCTGGGTTCTGCCGTTAAGGCCGATGCGACCTTGACCTTTATCGCTCCCAAGCAGGGGATGTTTATCAATCAAGCGCGTGACTATGTTGGTCGTGTGATGGTGGATAGCTTGGGCGTGCCAGCAGAGCTCTTCCCAGAGTCACAGAGTCAATTGATCTCTGAACCATTGAGCCAAATGGCTCCACTGAATCGCGCTGCGCACAAAGGCAGTCAAGGGTCCCTCGTAGTAATTGGCGGTGATTTTGGGTTTGGCGGAGCACCGATGCTATCGAGTGAAGCTGCGCTCAGAACAGGGGCGGGGCGGGTCACGCTACTGACCAATAGTGAATCGGCGGTCACAGCGATGCTCTCTCGTACGCCAGAGGTGATGGTGCGTTTAGCCAGTGACATTGCGGCCTTTGAGTCGATGATTCAATCCATGGATGCCATCGCGATAGGGCCCGGTTTGGGGCAGAGCGATTGGGCTCTCAGCTGTTTAGAAAGGGTCAACTCTTTAGATAAACCGACTGTGGTGGATGCGGATGCACTGAACCTTATTGCACAGAATAAAGTTGGTTTTCATCCTCATGCTGTCTTTACGCCACACCCCGGTGAGGCTGCTAGATTGTTGGGCTGTTCTATAGCAGAAGTCCAGTCTGACCCTGTCGGGAGTGCATTTGCGCTTCAGAGCCAGTTGGGTGGTGTCATCGTGTTAAAAGGTGCCGGCAGCATTGTCTGCAATGGTCATAAAGCCTTTATCTGCAACCTAGGCAATCCAGGTATGGCAACGGCTGGGATGGGGGATCTGCTTTCTGGTATCATCGCAACGTTTTTGGCGCAGGGCTACTCTCTGTTAGATTCTGCGCAGATAGGTGTTTGGCTCCATGCTAAAGCGGGTGATTTGGCCAGTGCCGAGGGTGAAAGAGGGTTGATTGCGACAGACCTTCTTCCTCATATCAGAAGTTTATTAGGGTAATGAATTCGTGACACAATCGATCTCATGGTCTCTTGCAGATGAGGCTGAAACAATCGCTGCTGGTGCATTGATTTCCCGTGCAATGAGTTCGGGGGTCCTCTTTCTGCATGGCAACCTTGGCATGGGTAAGACGACCCTCGCACGTGGTGTAATTCAGTCGTTAGGCCATCAAGGCGCAGTGAAGAGTCCTACCTACACGTTGGTAGAACCTTATGAGTTTGATGATCGTAGGGTCTATCACTTCGACCTTTACCGCTTGGGTGATCCTGAAGAGCTCGAGTATATGGGGATTCGCGACTATTTTGAGAACAGTTCGCTCTGTTTGGTGGAGTGGTCAGAGAAGGGCGAAGGTTTCTTGCCGGCAGCTGATCTAGATCTCTTCCTTGAACCCGAAGCATTGGGACGTAAAATAACAATCTACGCTCGCACCGAGTTAGGTCAATCCATTGTGCAGAGACTCCAAGAGTTGAGGTCTGTTAAGGCTTAATGATGTTATTAAGGAATCAATCAGCGTTGAATCAGTTTAAGAGACTCTTCTTTGGTTGCGCTCTGTTAGTGCTTCCTCTGCTCTCTTGGGCTGCTTCGGTTGATAGTTTGCGCTTGTGGCAGTCGCCTGACAGCACTCGATTGGTCTTTGATCTGGATAGCTCCACCGAACACTCCCTGTTTACCCTCGATAATCCGGATCGAATTGTTATTGATATACCCAAGGGTCGAGCGAAATCCAATTTTAGTACCGTTGATTTGACGGGAAGTCCTATCAGTCGCATTCGAACCGGTGAACAGAGTGATAAGTTGCGTATCGTTCTAGATCTATCGCAACCGGTGAAACCCTCGAGTTTTACGTTAGCGCCAAATGAGAAGTATGGGGATCGATTGGTAATCGACCTGGCACATCAAGGTGGAGCGCAATTAAAACCCACTGCGCCGCCTAAGCCTGTGACACTGCCTATAGGACAGCGCGAAATTGTTGTTGTATTAGATGCGGGGCATGGTGGCGAAGATCCGGGTGCGCTTGGCCCCGGACGCCTTAAAGAGAAGCAGGTTGTTCTCGCCATCACCAAAGAGGTTAAAAAGCTGATTGATCAGCAGCCGGGCTTTCGTGCTGAGCTAACACGAACCGGTGATTACTTTATCCGCCTTCGTGATCGTACCAAGAAAGCGCGCCAAAAAAATGCCGACCTGTTTGTATCGATTCATGCAGACGCCGCACAAAATAAGCGGGCACGTGGAGCCTCTGTCTGGGTTCTTTCAAACCGCGGTGCCACCAGTGAGATGGGTCGTTGGCTGGCGAAAAAAGAGAACGCAGCTGATTTAATCGGCGGTGTCGGTAGTGTCAGTCTTGAAGATAAAGATGAGACGCTCGCCAGTGTGCTGCTGGATATGTCGATGACCTATGCGCGTACCAGTAGCTCAGAGGTGGCGCTAGCGGTTCATCAGAACATCGCGCGCTTTGCCAAAATGCACAAAAGCTACGTGGAGAAAGCGGGGTTTGTGGTGCTTAAATCTCCTGACATCCCCTCCATTCTTGTTGAAACGGGCTTCATTTCGAATTCACAAGAGGCTAAAAAGCTTCGTGATCCTAAGTACCAAAAGCGGATGGCGAAAGCGATTGCGGACGGCATTATTAGTCATTTTTGGAAGCGCCCGCCCGCGGCTACGCTTGTCGCCTCTTTGAAGGCTCAGGGGAAAATGCCTAAGGATATTAATCGTAGCCATAAAGTGGTTCCGGGTGACAGTCTCTCAATGATTGCCGAGCGTAATGGCGTCAGTTTGGACGCACTGCGTCGTTATAATAATTTGAAGTCTGATCGTATTAGAGTAGGTCAGGTTCTAAAGATACCTGCAGGTTAATATGAGCAGTCGAATACATCTTTTATCGCCGCAGTTAGCCAACCAGATCGCTGCCGGTGAAGTGGTAGAACGCCCCGCATCCGTCGTCAAGGAGGTTTTGGAAAATGCCATCGATGCGGGTGCAGAAAAGATCTCGGTCGAGGTTGAACAGGGCGGTGTGAAGCTGATCCGTATTCGTGATGATGGTAAGGGGATCGATAAAGAGGATCTGCCACTGGCGTTGAGTCGTCATGCGACTTCAAAGATCACAGCGCTTGAGGATCTTGAAGCGGTGGCAAGCCTCGGCTTTCGCGGTGAGGCACTGGCCAGTATCAGTTCGGTCTCTCGTTTAACTCTCACGTCGCGCTCAGTCGATGATAATAGCGCCTGGCAGGTCAAGGCGGAGGGGCGGGACATGGTCGCTGAGGTATCACCTGCAGCTCATCCGCAAGGGACAACCGTTGAGATGCGCGACCTGTTCTTTAATACCCCTGCGCGCCGTAAATTTTTGAAGACAGAGAATACTGAGTATCGACACCTTGAAGAGGTGGTTAAACGTCTAGCATTGAGTCGTTTCGATCTTCAGTTTCAGCTCAGCAATAACAACCGTGTGGTGCATCAACTGAAGCCGGCCAACAGTGAGCAGATGCGAGAGCGCCGTATAGCCTCACTGTTAGGATCTGGCTTTATTGATAATGCACTCAGCTTAGACATCAGTGCAGAAGCTTCAGGTCTCAGATTGTGGGGTTGGATCGGTTTGCCAACCTATTCACGCTCGCAAGCTGATCAGCAATATTTCTTTGTTAATGGACGTATCATTCGTGACAAACTGGTGACTCATGCTATTCGCCAAGCCTATGCAGACGTTCTCTATAACGGTCGACACCCTTGTTATGTTCTCTATCTAGAGCTCGATCCGGCGCTGGTTGATGTCAACGTACACCCAACCAAACATGAAGTTCGATTCCGAGAAGGGCGCTTAGTTCACGATTTCATATTCCGTACCATTCACCGGGTGATCGCGGAAACGCGTCCCGGTGAACAGAACAGCGATACCTCTGTGTCATCCCTTTTGCAGGGGCAGGCTCAACCGATTCAGCAGCAGTTTGATCAGCAGCGCATCTCACTTCAGTCAACCGGTTCAGGTACTGGGCTAGGTAGTAGCACTTCAGGGATTAACTTCTCTAATTACGTTCGACCTGCAACGCCATCAGCCGGTGAGGTGAAGCAGCAGCTAGCCGGTTATGGGGCTCTTCATCCTACCTCTACACTGAATCAGGATGGTTCATTGAACCCGTCGTCAGAGACTCAAGATATTCCCCCAATGGGTTTTGCATTGGCGCAACTGCATGGCATCTACATTTTGTCCCAAACTGCAGAAGGACTCATCTTGGTCGATATGCACGCCGCGCATGAACGTATTGTTTACGAGCGAATGAAGAGTGCATGGGAATCTGATGGATTGCGCAGTCAGCCGCTATTGGTTCCGGTTACTCTGAATTTAAGTGAAGCCGAAGTGGATATTGCTGAAGAGCGCTCCGAGGTGTTTGCTAAGTTAGGCTTCTCTGTTGAGCGAATGGGCCAAGAGTCTGTTGTGATTCGTGAAGTGCCTGTTGCACTGGCTCGATCGGATGTTTCGCTCTTGGTTCGTGATGTTCTATCCGATATGAAGGTTTATGGCAGTAGCAGCCGTATTGAAGAGAGCATTAATGAGCTGTTGGCGACCATGGCATGCCATGGCTCGGTTCGGGCCAACCGCCAGCTTACGCTACCAGAGATGAATGCTCTATTGCGTGATATGGAAGCGACTGAACGAAGTGGTCAGTGCAACCACGGCCGTCCTACCTATGTGCAGATGACCATGAATGAGCTGGATAAGCTCTTCCTAAGGGGGCAGTAGTGGCCGAAAAGTTGCCAGTACTCTTTTTGATGGGGCCAACAGCCTCAGGCAAAACGGACCTTGCCCTTAATCTGTTTGATCATATGGACGTTGAGATTATCAGTGTTGATAGTGCTCTTATATACCGAGAGATGGATATTGGTACGGCCAAACCTGATCGCGAGACATTGGAAAAGTACCCGCATGCGTTGGTGGATATTTTAGATGCAACAGAGGTCTATTCAGCCTCAGACTTTGCTGAGGATGCACGTCAATTAATCGATCAAGCACACGCGCAGGGCAAGTTGCCTGTTCTTGTGGGGGGGAGCATTCTCTACTTTAAGGCGTTGGCAGAAGGGTTGGCAAAACTCCCCGAAGCCAATGCAGAGATCAGAGCGGAGATTGAGGCTCAGGCTGAGCAGGAGGGTTGGCCGGCCGTTCACGCTCGCTTAGCTCAGTTAGATCCGGCTTCGGGTGAGCGTTTGGGGCCCAACGATCAACAGCGAATCCAGCGTGCATTGGAAGTCTTTCTGATGACAGGCCGAAGTATTGATAGCCACTGGCAGGAACAGAAAGCCCTAGAGTTGCCGTGGAACCTCATTCCCGTCGCGTTAATGCCAGAAGATCGCGCTCAACTGCATCAGCGTATTGAGCTGCGTTTCAAGCTGATGTTGGAGCAAGGCTTTGAGGCGGAAGTGGTTAGGCTTCGTCAGCGTGGGGATCTGAATCTGAATCTGCCTTCAATGCGTTGTGTTGGTTATCGCCAAATGTGGCAGTATTTGGAGGGTGAGTTGGATTGGCAAGAGATGCACCATAAAGGAGTGGTAGCGACACGTCAGCTAGCTAAACGTCAGATGACATGGTTGCGCAGCTGGCAGGGTGCAGAGGTGATTGATCCCTTTGGTGAAAATCTTTTTAAGAAAACTTTGGCATTGATTCCACGAATCTAATATCATTTTCTCTCTACGTAATGGCTGTATCGAGGATTGTCTCGAGCCTGAAATATTGGGCGGCGGTCGTAGGGTCTTAATAACGATTACTCTAAAGGTGATGACTATGTCAAAAGGGCAAACCCTACAAGACCCTTACTTGAACGTTTTGCGCAAAGAGCGCGTTCCAGTATCAATCTTCCTAGTAAACGGCATCAAGCTACAAGGCCAAATTGAGTCTTTCGATCAATTTGTCATTCTGCTTAAAAACACCGTTAGCCAGATGGTTTACAAACACGCTGTTTCGACAGTGGTTCCATCTCGTCCTGTAAAACTACCTCAGGTTGACGAAAAGCCAGCTGACTGAGGTTTCTAATTGTTTTTCGATCGTCCCGAATCGGGCGAGACAGCGATTCTCGTCCACATTGATTTTCCTGGACCTAATGCGAATGACAATCCTAGAGAACTAGAAGAGCTGGCTCTCTCTGCCGGTGCTGATCCCGTTGAGTATCTCTTCGGGACTCGCTCCGAACCCAGTTCAAAATTCTTTTTAGGCAAAGGTAAGGTTGAAGAGCTTGCAGAGCTCGTGCGCCTGCATGATGCCAAGCTGGTTATCTTTGATCATTCTCTAACCCCCGGCCAAGAACGAAATATCGAACGTGAAATTGAGTGTCGAGTGCTTGATCGTACAGGCCTGATTCTTGATATTTTCGCGCAACGCGCTCGAACCCATGAGGGTAAGCTGCAGGTTGAGTTGGCTCAGCTTGAACATATGTCGACTCGCCTAATCAGAGGTTGGACCCACCTTGAGCGTCAAAAGGGTGGTATCGGTCTGCGTGGCCCTGGTGAAACCCAGCTTGAAACCGACCGACGCTTACTGCGCGCCAGAATTAAAGCGATTACCGGTCGCCTAGAGAAGGTTCGTAAGCAGCGAGAACAGGGCCGTAGAGCACGTGCCCGTGCAGAGATTCCGACGCTCTCTCTGGTTGGTTACACCAACGCAGGTAAATCGACACTGTTTAATCGAATTACCGAAGCGGACGTCTATGCGGCCGACCAGCTGTTTGCGACACTCGATCCAACCTTAAGAAAGCTAGAGCTAAGTGATATTGGTTCAGTTATTTTGGCTGACACGGTTGGATTTATCCGAGACCTCCCCCATAAACTAGTAGAGTCCTTTCGTGCGACCCTTCAAGAGACGGTTGAAGCTACACTGCTTCTTCATGTCATTGATGCGGTAGATGAAGAGCGTCGTGAGCACATTGCACAAGTTAATAATGTGTTACACGAGATAGGAGCGGATGAAGTTCCTACACTGGAGGTCTACAATAAAATTGATGGACTCGAGGGTGTAGAGCCTCGTATCGATCGAGATGATCAAGGCGTGCCTGTTCGGGTTTGGTTATCGGCTAGAACCGGTGTAGGTACTGATCTTCTTGTTCAAGCGCTGCGCGAGCGTCTGGCCAATGATATGTTCCACGAGATTGTGGAGCTTGATCATAATCAGGGGCAGTTCAGAGCCATGTTGTTTGCACAAAACGCGGTGGTCGATGAACAGTTTACCGATGAGGGTCGTATTAGGTTAGAGGTAAGGCTCCAAGAGAAGGAGCTGAGAAAGATTTTAAGCCGTTTAGATATTCCGCATGAGCGCTATCTGCCGGCTGAAGAAGAGCAGTGGTAACAAGTTTAGCTTGTTTTAGATTTTTAAAGTAATGGAGCAATACTATGGCTTGGAATGAGCCCGGTGGTCGTAAAGACAACCAGGATCCATGGAACTCAGGTGGCAATAATGGCCGCCGTGGTGGATCAGGCGGCCCTGAACAGGGACCACCCGATCTAGATGAAGCGTTGCAGAAGCTGCAAGAACGCTTGAACTCTATCTTTGGCGGTAAACGCTCTGGGGGTTCTGGTGGTTCTAATGGTGGTGATGTTAAAGGACCTGGTGCAGGTTTCTTCGGCATCATTGCTCTGGTTGTAGTGGTTGCTTGGGCTGGCTTTGGTTTCTACACAGTCGATCAACAGGAACGTGGTGTTGTTCTTCGCCTTGGTAAGTACCATGAAACTGTACAGCCAGGTCTGCAGTGGAACCCGCCACTACTGGATGAAGTCACTAAGGTGAATGTGACTCGAGTTCGTACCCACGACCACGGCTCTTTGATGCTGACTCGTGATGAGAACATCGTAAATGTAGAGATGACGGTTCAGTATGTGATCAGTGATCCACGTGCATTTGTTCTTAATGTTCGTGACCCTGAAACCAGTCTGTCACATGCATCTGAATCATCACTTCGCCATACGGTTGGTTCGACTAACCTGGACGGCATCTTGACCGAAGGTCGTGAGATTCTCGCGACACAGGTTCAGGCACGTCTACAAAGCTACATGGACAGTTACGGCACAGGTCTTGCTCTTTCACGTGTCAATATCAAAAACGCAACCGCACCACAGCAGGTTCAAGATGCGTTTGATGACGTGATCAAAGCGCGTGAGGATGAGCAGCGTGTTAAAAACGAGGCGGAAACTTACGCTAACGGTATTGTTCCGGAAGCTCGTGGTACCGCTCAGCGTGTGATCGAAGAAGCGAATGCTTACAAAGAGGAAGTCGTTGCTCGAGCAAGCGGTGAAGCTGATCGTTTCACATCACTTCTGCAAGCATATCAGATGGCTCCTGGTGTCACCCGTGAACGTCTCTACATCGATATGATGCAAGAGGTGTTGGGCAAAACGCCTAAGGTGATGGTGGATGTCGATGGTGGTAATAACATGATGTACCTACCGCTGGATCAATTGATGAAGCGCCAAGCAGATACCATTGCTAACACGCCACGCTCTGTGCGTTTAGATGACTCCAGCATGCGTGAGTTAACGCAGCAGGTGATTAACCGCATCGGCAGCTCAAGCACTAGTACACTACGGGAGGGTCGTTAATATGAAACCGACTTCGATGTTTACATCGGTACTTGCCGTATTGGTGTTGTTGATTGTTAGTAACTCGGTCTACATCGTTAAAGAGACCGAGCGTGGCGTGAAGCTGCAGTTTGGTGAAGTGGTCGAAAGCGATCTAAAACCCGGTCTGCACTTTAAAATTCCATTTGTGAACACCGTTCGTAAGTTCGATGCTCGTGTTCAAACCTTGGATACTCGCCCACAGTCGTTCCTTACACTAGAGAAAAAACGTCTAGTGGTAGACTCTTACGTTAAGTGGATTATCTCGGATGTAGAGAAGTACTACACCGCAACCTCTGGTGACTCGTTCCGTGCGGCAGATCTTTTGTCGACGCGTATTGAAACCAGTCTGCGTAACCAGTTTGGTACTCGTACACTAACTGAGGTTGTCTCTGGTGAGCGTGAAGAGGTGATGGATACCGTCGTTTCATCACTGACAGAGCTGAGTGAAAAAGAGCTAGGCTTAAGCGTGATTGATGTTCGTGTTAAACGAATCGATCTACCGTCTGAAGTGTCAAACTCGGTCTACCAACGTATGCGCACAGAGCGTGAGCGTCTGGCACGTGAGCTTCGTTCACGTGGTCAAGAGCTTGCAGAAGGTATCCGTGCAGATGCTGACCGTCAGAGCACCGTTATCCTAGCGAACGCTTATCGTGAGTCGGAGGTGACTCGAGGTGAGGGTGATGCAGAAGCGGCACGTATCTATGCAGAAGCATTTAACAAGGACAGTGAATTCTACTCTTTCTACCGCAGTCTTCTTGCCTACAAAGAGTCATTCAATAATGGATCTGATGTACTGCTGCTGAAGCCGGATAGTGAGTTCTTCCGTTACCTGCAGAACGCATCTCCAAACGCGACCAACTAAACCAAGGTCGTGTTAAAAAGCGGGTGCCATTGGCACCCGTTTTCGTGTTAAAATTGATCAACCGGGCGTGCCCCGGTTTTTTTGTGATTTAGCAGTACTTAAGATGTCTGAACTTTGGCACGAGCTTTGGCACGAGCTTTGGCTCGCATTTTGCTTGGTTTTAGTGATAGAAGGGATCATTCCTTTTCTCTATCCACACCGCTGGCGCTCTATGGTGAGTCAACTGGCGATGGTGAATGATAAGACCCTTCGTGCTTTTGGCCTGGCCTCTATGTTAATAGGCACTGCACTACTCATACTTTCTAAATAAAGAGTATCGGAGTTTTTTATAATGGCGTTGGCTGATCGCTGGCTACTTCCTGACGGTATGAAAGAGTTGCTCCCTCCCGTTGCGCGCGAGGTTGAGCTAGTTCGTCGTCGAGTGTTGGATCTGTTTCATGGCTGGGGGTACGAGTTAGTGATGCCTCCGGTTGCTGAGCACCTTGAGTCACTGTTGACCGGTGTGGGTGGTGACTTAGGTCTGCGTACCTTCAAAGTGACCGATGAGACTTCTGGTCACATGCTCGGTATTCGAGCGGATATTACGCCACAGGTCGCGCGTATTGATGCCCATCGTCTGCGTTCAGATGGCGTGAGCCGTCTCTGTTACTGTGGTTCAGTACTTCACACTCGTGCGGTGAATATGTTGGCATCGCGCAACCCCATGCAGATTGGCGCTGAGTTGTTCGGGCACGAAGGCGTTGACAGTGATGCAGAAGTCATCGCTCTGATGCTCGACACTTTGGTTCAGGTCGGTGTCAAAGGAGCAATCAATCTGGATCTAGGCCATGTAGGTGTATTCACTGAATTGGTTGCCGAAGCGGGTCTTTCTGAAGCGGAGATTGCCAGCTACATCGATATTCTAGAGCGTAAGGCGTTGCCTGAGCTGTCGCAATTTGTTGATCAGCTTGATCAATCAGACTCGATCAAAAACAAGCTTGCCGCCTTGGGTACCTTAAATGGCTCAGAGCAGGCGCTGGAGCGTGCACGCGAACTCTTTGCGGATAACGCGGCCATTCTTGCTGCTGTCGATCACGTTGCTGCGATTGCTGATCGTGTTAAAACAGCGCACCCATCAATCGGTATCTACATTGACCTGGGTGAGCTGCGCGGTTACAGCTACCATACAGGTGTTGTTTTCGCAGCCTACTCGCCTAAGTTTGGCCAAGCGCTGGCAAAAGGTGGTCGCTATGACCAGATCGGTGCGGACTTTGGTCGTGCGCGTCCCGCTACTGGCTTCAGTGCCGATCTGAAAACACTGGTTACATTGGCGTTGGATGAAGTGCCAGAGCCAAGTTTGGCGATTTTGGCGCCGAAAATGGAAGATTCATCGTTGGTCCTAGCTGTCGCAGCACTGCGTGCGCAGGGCGAACGAGTGGTTTATGAGCTAGACAATGCAGCAGTGCCAACGCACTGCGATCGTCGTCTGGTAAAAGAAAATTCTGAGTGGACTGTTACCACTCTCTAAGTAAACGAATAGTTGAGATACTAATGGGCAAAAATGTCGTAGTTCTCGGTACCCAATGGGGTGACGAGGGCAAGGGTAAAATCGTTGACCTTCTAACGGATAAAGCATCAGCGGTTGTTCGCTTTCAAGGCGGACACAATGCGGGCCACACTCTGGTAATCGATGGTGAAAAGACCGTCCTTCACCTGATTCCTTCAGGCATTCTTCGTGAAAACGTTCAGTGTTTGATTGGTAACGGTGTGGTGTTGTCTCCGCACGCTCTGTTAAAAGAGATGAAGCAGCTTGAAGAGACCGGTGTTCCTGTTCGTGAACGTCTACGTCTTAGCCCAGCTTGCCCCCTGATTCTGCCTTACCACATTGCGCTGGATCAGGCGCGTGAGATCGCTCGCGGTAATGCCAAGATCGGTACTACAGGTCGTGGTATTGGGCCAGCATACGAAGACAAAGTATCTCGCCGTGGTCTACGTCTTGGTGATCTTCAGGATCGCGAGATGTTCGCTAAGAAACTAGAAGAGGTGATGGCGTACCATAACTTCATGCTAGAGAATTACTACAAAGTAGAACCGGTAAGCTACGAAGCGGTCCTTAAAGAGTGTTTCGAAATGGCAGAAGAGTTGCTTCCGCTTGTCGTGGATGTGACCGCTAAACTGCACGAAATGCGTAAAGCGGGTCAAAATATCATGTTTGAAGGGGCGCAGGGCTCTCTTCTTGATATCGACCACGGTACTTACCCATACGTAACCTCTTCGAATACAACGGCGGGTGGTACTTCTACGGGTTCTGGTTTTGGTCCACTCTACCTAGATTACATCCTAGGTATTACTAAAGCTTACACGACACGTGTTGGTGGTGGTCCTTTCCCAACTGAATTGGATTGTGAAATCGGCCAGCGCCTTGCTGAACGTGGCCATGAATTTGGCTCGACTACAGGTCGTGCTCGTCGTTGTGGTTGGTTCGACGCAGTTGCACTGAAACATGCGATTCAAGTGAACTCTGTGTCTGGTATCTGTCTGACTAAACTGGACGTATTGGATGGCCTGGAAGAGATCAAGATCTGTACCGGCTATAAAGATGCTGAAGGTAACGACGTATACTCTTTGAACGGCAGTGAAGATTACGAAAAAGTGACTCCACAGTACCTGTCAGTGCCTGGTTGGAGTGAGTCGACAATCGGTGCTCAAACTCTAGAACAGTTGCCAGAGAATGCGCGTGCATACATCGCTAAGCTCGAAGAGCTAATGGAAGCGCCTATCGACATCGTTTCGACGGGTCCAGACCGTGTTGAAACCATCGTTTTACGTGATCCCTACGACGCGTAATTCGTTGCTTGATACTAGAAAGCCGGCTTAATTGAACTGACCCCCAATAGTTGGACATAACAATCCAATTATCGGGGGTCTTTTTATGTCCAGGTATAACAGAGTATTTAAACTGCAATTAGCAAAGCTTTGTGAAACTCAAAGCTCGGCGAGTTTGTC
>NZ_WBYI01000011.1:0-110902 GCF_013282965.1 Marinobacterium sp. xm-a-152
CTAAGGAGTAAGTGCGCGTATCATTAGCATCAACATCAGACGATGTAGCTGTGTAGCCAACAGCCTGAGTATTCTCAGCGACTTCCACTGATGTCGCACTGGTTATCTCTGGCGCTTCGTTTACGTCTGTGACTGTAACCGCAAGTGCCTGCGTATCAGTCAAACCACCTTCATCTGTAACAACAACGTTCAGATCGTAGACGTTATCGCCATCAGCGCTCCCTACCGCCTCAAAATCAGCACCATTAGTCGACACGAACGTAATGACACCCGAAACCTCATCAATGGAGAAAAGGTCTGCGTCTGCGCCCGTCAATGAGTAGACCAGCGTATCAGCTGCATCGACATCGGTCGCCGCGGCGATGTATCCGACAGATTGCTCGTTTTCAGCAACCGAGACTGCAGCGCCGCTATTAAGATCAGGAGCCTCATTAACGTTTGTGACGTTAACTGTAATGCTAAGATTCGAACTATTACCCGCACGGTCAGTCGCCGTGATCGTCAGTTCATAATCGTTGCCGGCGTCTTGATCCGCTTCAGTTTCAAAGTCTGGAGCACTAACAAACTTAATTGCGCCCGAGTTTTTATCGATCGTAAACTTGGCAGAATCATCACCTGACAGAGAGTAGGTCACAGACGTAGCATCAGTCGACTGAACCTGCACAACAGCAGCGGTACCGTTCTCAGCGAAATCCAAACTCTGACCCGAAGTAAAGACAGGCACATCCGCATCAACCACGTAACTCTGAGTCGTTACTTTTCCAACAAGACCCAAAGCTCCATCAAAGTCTTCACCCGCTAGAGTGACGTCATCCGCAATTGCCAACTTGAGTTTTCCGGCACCCGTTAGAGCAACCGAGGTAGAGAGATTAACCCCAGACAGATCCGATGTAACATCAACCCAAGTTGTGCCGCCATCTTTGGACAGCCAAAGCGACTGAACACCTAAGGTGAGAGCAGCATCCAGTTCAGCCGTTAGCGTGGCAGCGCCAATCTGAACAACAAAGTCACCATCATCGCCTGCAGCACCGGACTGATCTGTGCTTAAAGCAAGATTGAAAACAGCACCGGCCAACTTATCTACTACGGTAGAATCCGCCTTCGCTGCAAAACCTGTAGAGCCGCTAGCAAGGTGGACGTTATTGGAAATAGCCACAAGCTCTTCTTCAAGAGCTTCTATTGCAGTCTGATCAAGCTCACCCGTAGCAGATGATGTATCCAGCGCAGCTGCCAGCTGGTTCAGAACATCACCAGTATCGCCACCCGATGACGCCTCCAAACCAGAGATTGCAGCAAGAATCTGACCATAGGCCTCTTCGGCCGTATTTGCGCCGTCACCAGCCGCATCGTAGTCCGGGTCATCAATAGTCACCGGTACTACAGACACAATGTCGTCAAGACCAAAAGCGCTCGCGACCGCACTGTTTACTGTGTTGACCTGATCGGCGGTCACAGACGCAAGGTTAACTGACGCCGTACCCGCATCACCACCCGTATCGTCCAGCAACTCACGAGCAGCAAGCTCTGTAAGCGGAGTAATCGCAGCGGTGACAGAACCGCCCGTTGAGTTAACCACCACACGAAGGTCGGTTGTAAGACCTGTAGTTGTAGCACCCGTCGCCTCATCAACATACTGCGCTGAGTTTCCTGTGTCCACAAGGCTCAAGAGCATTGGACCAGTGTAATTCTCAGTCGCTTCAAAGGTGTAGGTACCGTCGTTGTTAACCGTACCGGTACCAGCCAGCTCGGTACCATCAGATTTGTAGGCTTTTAATTCTAATCCCGAAGCATCTGTAACAGTACCCAGTAGAATTGAACCTGATACTGAAAAACCTATGGCTGAAGCAGCAGCGCTCGAACCACCAGCCACACCAAGAGCAACAGCGCCCAGGCCAATCAAACCCAGAGAACTCATAGAACTTAGGGAGGCTGATTCAGCAGATGAGGAGACATCCTGAACTTCTTCAACTGCTTCGGATTCAGATACACCCTCATTATGGTTGTCAACCGTCTCAGACGGAGCTGCAGAATCGGTTGATGCCACATATTCTAACGGCACTTCTGAGCCATCCAGCATCTCAAGCTCGGATAAAATTTCTTCAGATTCTTCGTCTAATACGAATTTTGCTTGCCGATGATTCGATGTTTCTTTCGGACCATTGGAATAAGACTCTTCCGAAGCTTCGCCTGCAGTCTCAAGCAAATCAGACTGATCTAGTTCAACAATTGATTGCAGCTCATTAATGCCATCCAAGTCCTGCTCATCCAAAGAGAGCTTTACAGTAGCCTCCAACACTGTTTGCTCACTGTAAGAAGACTTGTTTGGAGTTTTGTTACTACCGCTGCTCATTTCCTAGAACCCTATAAAGTTATAATGAATTGATCTTTTATTGCTTTTTTTGATTTAAAGTCAGTAATTTACCGAAATTCGAACTCAAGATTAGATAATATATTGATATTCATCAAGTTAACTTCTCAAGTCTTTATAAGCCATTAGTATTACTAATTAACACAAAAAAAAAACCAAGTACACAGAAAAGCATTTAATAAAAGATCAGCGACTAAATCTAGGTTTACAGGTATAGAAACTAAAAATTATGTCCTTAATAATACACTTGAATAAGAAGTAAAATCACTTCAACCAAGCCTCTAGATCGTCAGCTCCACCGACTCGCTGACCATCAATGAATACCTGCGGTGTTGTTCCCTGACCAGTTACAGCGGCTAGTGTCGAGTAACTTAGTCCTTTCGCACCTAGGTTGATCTCTTCGTAGCTGAAACCAGCCTCACTCAATGCTTTCTTAGCACGCGTACAGTGCGGGCATCCTGGTTTGGTAAACACAGTGACGCGTTTAGGCTGCTCCGCATTGGCGTTGATGTAGTTCAACATTGTGTCGGCATCGGACACTTGGAATGGGTCACCTGGCACATCCGGTTCGATGAACATCTTCTCAATGATGCCATCTTTAACCAGCATCGAGTAGCGCCAGCTGCGCTTACCAAAGCCAAGATCCGCTTTATCAACCAACATACCCATGCCGTCGGTAAACTCGCCATTACCATCAGGAAGCATGTAGATATTCTCTGCACCCTGATCACCAGCCCAGGCATCCATCACAAATGGATCATTCACTGATAGGCAGATGATGCTATCCACACCCTCTTTGGCGAAGACAGGAGCCAATTCGTTATAGCGAGGCAAATGGGTGCTTGAACAGGTCGGTGTAAATGCACCTGGTAATGCAAACACAATGACCGTTTTACCCATGAAAAGATCATCTGTTGTGACTTTAGCCCATTCGTTATTGTCACGAATTGGAAATGTAACCTGTGGGACTGTTTGTCCTTCTCGATTCATCATGGCTTGACTCCTTTTATGTAAAGCTCGTTCGTTTCGATAGATTTAGAATATGAGAAACAGTGCCTTTAATAAAATTAATTAAAACTAACCACTCCATAATTAAAACCTATAGCAACAATAAATAGAGAGCCCTGTTGCCTAATCTGATAGAATCGCGCCATTCATTTATGTAGGAACTTTGCGTGTTTAGCGAACTCGATATCAGTGATCGTATCTTAAAAGCGATCGACCAAATGGGCATTACTCAACCCACCCCAGTGCAACAGGAGAGCATCCCTGTCGCGTTAGAAGGTAAAGACCTTCTGGTTGGTGCAGAAACAGGCAGCGGTAAAACACTCGCTTTTGTTGTGCCACTGCTACAAAAGCTGCTCGATACGCCTAAACCTCGCTCGGGCACACGCGGACTGATTCTGACCCCTACACGAGAGTTGGCTGAACAGGTCGAAAATATGTGCGCCGAGCTAGCGGCATTCACACAAATTCAGGTTCAGAGCGTATGTGGCGGTGAAAACTGGTCAAACCAGGTTGCTCGCCTACGTAAAAACCCAGAAATTTTAGTGGGCACACCAGGTCGCTTGAAAGAGCACCTTGAGCGCAACACCCTCGATTTTGATGATCTTGAGTACCTTGTTCTTGATGAAGCCGATCGCATGCTCGACATGGGCTTTAAAGATGAGATGAGCTTTATTATTGATGCCTGCCCTACAGAGCGTCAGACGCTACTGCTCTCTGCAACGCTCAACCACAGCAAACTTCAAAGCCTGATCAATGTTGGTCTCAAAAAGCCGGTTCGATTGCAGCTAGCGACTGCACAAGATGCTGTTGAGACGATCACACAGCAGATGATCCTAGCTGATCACCCTGGTCACAAAGAGAAGATACTACTTTGGCTGCTAGATAACGAAGAGCATGAGAAAGGGATTATCTTCTGTAATACCCGTGCCTTTGCAGAGCAGCTTGGTACTAAATTACAACGTGAAGGTCGTCGCATCGGCATTCTTCATGGCGAGATGGAGCAGCCGGAACGTAAACGTATTCTCCAGCTATTCAGAGATGGCCGCATCAACCACCTAATCGCAACCGATGTTGCTGCACGTGGATTGGACATTGAAGGTGTCGACCTCGTCATCAACTTTGATATGGCGCGTAAGGGTGACGAGTACGTTCACCGTATCGGCCGCAGTGGTCGACAGGGACGCAAAGGTTTGGCCATCAACCTGATCATGTCGAACGAGTGGAACCTATCCGCGACCATCCAGCGCTACCTTAAGGTGACGTTTGAGATGCGATCCATTGCGGGACTGAAAGGTCACTACAAGGGACCTGAAAAAGTTCGTAAGAACGGCCGTGCAGCGGGTACTAAAAAGCGCAAAGAGTCTGATAAACGTAAGAGCAGCGATAAGCCTAAGGTTAAACAGCGCGCTCGCGATAAGAAGGATATCGGCAAGCGTCGTCAACCAGCAGCTGCTGCATTAGGCGATGGCAATGCACCAATGATGCGCCGTAAGACAACGGGACTGGATCCAAACGACTGATGAAACAAGCACTACCCTCTTTCTATTTGAGCCACGGCTCACCGCTTGATGCATTAGTGTTCGGGGAATCTGAACAGCAGCGCCTTGATGAGCTAGCAAAATACCCGCAACCCAAGGCGATACTCATCATGTCGCCACACTGGTTTACTGGCGGGATTAAACTGACCTCATCACTCCAGCCTGAAACCATTCATGACTTTTACGGTTTCCCTGATGAGCTGTTTGCCATTCAATACCCTGCCAAAGGGGATTTAGAGTTGGCGATTTATGCCCAGTCACTACTCACCTTTGCCGGTTATGAAGTGGAGTTGGATGCACAACGCGGCTTAGATCACGGAGTCTGGGCCCCGCTTAGACATCTCTATCCAGACGCAGATGTTCCGGTTGTAGCACTCTCGATGCCAAGAACGAGCACGCCTGAATCACTCTACAAGATGGGGTATGCACTGCGTTCCTTAAGACAAGAGGGAGTGCTCGTCATTGGATCCGGCAGCACAACCCACAATCTAAGAGATGTTCGCCAACCTGGGCAGCCTGAGTACGTAAGCATGTTTACCGACTGGCTAAAAACTCGACTGGAAAAACGTGAACTGGCCACTCTACTGAACTACCGTTCAGTGGCCCCTTATGCACAAGCCGCCCACCCCACTGATGAACACCTTATCCCGCTCTACTTTGCACTGGGTGCGGCCGGTGATGAGTGGGTCAATCTGAAACATATGAACGACGAAGTCCGACACAGCGCTATCGCCATGGACTCTTGGATGTTTGGCATCAATGCTGAGTAAGTTGTTTAAATCAAACATCGATAAACTCAAAAAGGCTCTTCTCAAAGAGGATCTCAAAGGCTTTAGGGAGATCCTAAACAGAGTCGACCCTGCTGATCTATCAGCTGCATCCACACAGCTCATTGAAGCGGCGATTCACGAGTCCGCACCTGACTATCTAGAGTCACTTCTGCAGAAGCTGCAGATCTCTGATACTGAAAAATTGCTCAATTACGGGCTATTAGCCTGCACCACTGAACAGCCGATCAAGACCCTAAGAGTGTTACTAAGAGAGGGGTTAAATCGCATCTCCAACCAGCAAATCAATCAGCTGAGTAGGTTTATTGTAAACAATAGGGAGAGTGATCGAATGGCCCTGCTCAGCCTAGTGTCACAACATGGCTGTGACCTCAACGGTGCGACTGAAGCGATTGTGTTCGCAATTAAAAATGAAGATAGAGAGCTGATGAAGTTTTTGATTGAGTCCGGTGTCAGACTGAACGAGCAACAGTTAACAGAAGCCTCTGAAACCTTTCAAAGCTACGCCAGCCGCATTGTAGCTGACAAAACATTGAGAGACAGTTGGCTTTAAATCCCACTAAGATTTAACCACAGACCTCACAAGTTGCTCGCTTAGATAACTTCAACGTTTGAAATTGCATCGTCTTGGCATCAATAAGCAGCAACCGCCCTTCTAAAACCTCGCCGATGCTAGCCAACACTTTGAGTGCTTCCGCTGCTTGAATCGTACCGACCATACCAACAAGAGGCGCAAACACGCCAGAGGTTGAACAGTTTTGATCAACATTGGCATCCGCAGGATAGAGGCACTGATAGCAAGGTGTTTCAGGGTGGCGAGGATCATAAACACTGACCTGCCCTTCAAAACGAATCGCAGCACCTGAGACCAGCGGCTTACCGGCCTCAAAACAGGCTCGATTCAGTGCATGGCGGGTTTGGAAGTTATCGGTACAATCAACGACCAGATCCACACTGCTGACGGTGCGTTGCAACAACTCACCATCTAATCGATCAGTGATCACGCTGGCCTGGGTATTGGGATTGATCTCAGCAATCTGCGCTTGGGCCGACTCTACTTTAAACTCACCCAATCGTTGATGCGTATGGATCACCTGACGCTGAAGGTTGCTTAGCTCGACTCGATCATCATCAGCCAGTACCAACTCACCCACACCTGCCGAAGCCAAATAGAGTGCAACTGGGCTGCCTAATCCACCCAAGCCAACGATCAACACTTTGGCGTTTAACCAAGCCTCTTGACCGGCCGCGTCGACTTCCGGCAACAGAAGGTGTCGGCTGTATTGCAATAACTGTTCATCATTTAACATCAGACTCTCCAACAACCACCGGTAATTCTGGGATTACCCCCATAATCTTGCCGTGTTTCAACCTGTTCAAATCCAACCTGTTTAAGTTTATTGGCCACCTGCTCCGCTTGATCATAGCCATGCTCTAGTAGCAACCAGCCATCACCCTTCAAATAGGCTGGAGCTATCTCAATAATATAGAAGAGATCGGCTAGCCCTTCATCCTCGGCAGTCAATGCCGTTAGGGGTTCAAAGCGGACATCACCCTGCTCTAAATGAGTATCTTTAGGATCAATATAGGGTGGATTTGAAACGATTAAATCGTACTGACCGGCCAAAGGTTCAAACCAAGAACCGGATAGCACCGTTAAATTAGAGGCGCCTAAACGAACTGCGTTTCGTCTTGCCAACTCAGCGGCCTCTGCAACGAACTCCACAGCACTCACTTGCCATGCAGGGTTTTCCAGCGCCAACGCGATGGCGATAGCACCCGTTCCTGTACCTAGGTCGACTGCAGATGCTTTCGAATTGAGAGGCAACTCAAGGGCCCACTCAACCAAGGTTTCGGTATCAGGACGAGGAATTAACGTGTGTTGATTGACCTCTAGATCAAACGACCAGAAGCCACGACGTCCCGTTAAGTGAGCGACAGGAGTGCCCTGTGACCGTTTAACTAGGAGTGAATCAAACTGGCTAAGCTGCTCTGCTGTCAGCTCTTTTTCCGGCCAAGTTCTAAGATAACTGGGGTCTTTTTGAAGGACAAAGCAGAGTAGATGTTCTACATCGACGCGAGCAGAGTCTGATTTCAGCTCTGCCGATTTCGCTAGGGCCTCGTCGATGCGCATCAATTAATCGTCAGACAGCGCCGTTAGCTGCTCTGCCTGATACTCCTGCATTAGCGTATTGAGAACCTCATCCATATCACCCTGCATCACCTCATTTAGCTTGTAGAGGGTCAGGTTGATACGGTGATCGCTCAGACGTCCCTGAGGGTAGTTGTAGGTACGAATACGTTCTGAACGATCGCCCGATCCAACCAAGCTTTTACGGGCGCTGGCCTGTTCCGCTTGCACCTTATCGATCTCTGCCTGCTGCAGACGTGAGGCGAGCAGCGCCATCGCTTTAGCACGGTTTTTGTGCTGCGAACGCTCCTCCTGACACTCAACCACTACACCTGTTGGGATGTGCGTAATACGAATTGCGGAGTCTGTTTTGTTGACGTGCTGACCACCGGCACCGGATGCACGGAAGGTATCAACTCGCAGGTCCGCTTTATTGATATCGATTTCGGCCGACTCATCCATCTCAGGCATTACCGCAACGGTACAGGCCGAAGTATGAATGCGTCCCTGGGATTCGGTTTCAGGCACACGTTGTACACGGTGCGCACCCGATTCGAACTTCAGTCGAGAGTAAACGGCATCGCCGATAACACGAGTGATAATCTCTTTGTAACCGCCGTGCTCACCTTCATTCGCACTGATGACCTCTACCCGCCAACCGATCTTCTCGGCATAGCGTGAGTACATTCGAAACAGATCACCGGCAAAAATAGCCGCCTCATCACCACCGGTTCCCGCTCGAATTTCAAGAAAGACGTTACGACCATCATTAGGGTCTTTCGGCAGCATCAAAATTTGCAGATCAGCATCAAGTTGCTCTTCTAGGGCTTTAGCCTCTTTGAACTCCTCTTGCGCCATCTCTTTTAGATCAGCGTCGTCCTCTTCCATCATCAGAAGCGCGGTCTCTTGATCCTCTTTCGCCTGATTCCACTGGTTAAAGGTGGCGACGATCGGCTCTAGGTCCGAATATTCACGTGAGTAATCACGGAACTGATCTTGATTGCTAATAACACTCGGATCGCTCAGCAGAGCCGACAGCTCTTCAAAACGATCAACCAACGACTCCAGTCGCTGACGTATGGATTCTTTCATCTTTAATTTCCGACGCTAATCTTTCGATTGCGGATTGAGTTGAAACAGCTCTTGAACCGATCGCTGCAGATCGTCACGACCCTCGGCAGACGCTTTGCGCAACTGCACACTAGGCTCGTGTAAAAACTTGTTGGTTAAACCATTCGCTAAACGCTTTAGCACCTCTTCAGGTGACTTACCATTTTGCAGTTGCGATAGCGCCTTCTCTAGCTCTTCATCGGCTATGCTCATCTGCTGCTGTCGAAGAGCAGTCAATGTATCGACGGCATCCAACTCACGCAATTGACGCATGAAAAGTTCTGCACCCTGCTCAATGATCGCCTCAGCCTCTTGCGCGGCCTCCTGTCGTGAGCGCTGATTCTCTTCGATCACCTCCGTCAGGTCATCAACGGTGTAGAGGTAGACATCCTCAAGATCGCCCACCTCGGCTTCAATGTCACGAGGAACGGCAATATCCACCATAAACATAGGACGGTGACGACGAACCTTGAGCGCACGCTCAACACTGCCTTTACCCAAAATAGGCAACTGCGATGCCGTAGAGGTAATCACGATATCCGCGTTAGGAAGCTCATCAGGGATAGAGGCAAACTCAACCGCTTTACCATCTACCTCATCAGCCAATGCCAGAGCACGTGATAGCGTTCGGTTCGCGATGGTAATCGATTTGATTCCAGCATTTTTCAGGTGTCGAGCCACCAGCTCGATGGTTTCACCGGCACCAATCAGTAGCGCTCGGCTATCCGCCAAATCGGCAAAAATGTGCTGCGCCAAGCTGACCGACGCATAGGCAACAGAGACTGGGTTCTGTCCAATACTGGTCTCGGTTCGAACCTGTTTGGCCACAGAAAAAGTCTGTCTAAAGAGTCGACCTAACTCTGCATGCGCTCGTCCCGCCTCTTGCGAAACAGAGTATGAGTCTTTCAACTGCCCAAGGATTTGAGGTTCGCCCAACACTAAGGAGTCCAAACCCGATGCGACACGCATCATGTGACGTGCAGCACCTAAATCCCAGTGCTCATAGATACAGTTGGCGAGTTGTGACTTATCGACCTGGTGATAGCTAGCCAACCAGTTGAGCAACTGATCTGATCCATCACCCTCTAAACGGCAGTACAACTCAGTACGGTTACAGGTAGAGAGTATCGCCACCTCTTCAAGTGCGGCCTCTTCACAGGCTTGCTTTACAGCGTCAACCAAAGACTCGGGCGCAAAGGAGACACGCTCCCTGATCTCAACCGGAGCGGTTTTATGGTTAATCCCTAAAGCGAGTAAAGACATGAATCCCTTTTGTACCTAAATATTACAGGTCGCTAATAATACACGGTAAAGACTAGTCTAATAAGACCTAGACCACTGTTTTTGTTCTGTTTTGCAGCTTATACACATGACAACACCCGATCGGTTTTCTATAGTGATGAGATTGGTAACCTAGGAGTTGAGATTTGAGATCGACATTATTCAGTGCATTGGCCCTTTCGGCTCTTCTAGCGGGTTGTACTCCTACAAAACCAAACAGCCCTTCAGAGCAGGCAGAACTTAAAAGCGCCGACTCGACTACCATCTATACACCGGGCGAACTTAACCAAGAGTCTTTGCTAGATTTGATCAGCGCTGAGCTCTATGGTCAGAATCGGGACTTTGCTCAATCCCAAGCACTTTTTTACAAGCAAGCACAACTCTCGCAAAGCCCTGAACTGGCTGAACGCGCTACTCGCATTTCACAATTCATGCGTGATGCAGAGCTTGTCGAGCAGTCGGCAACACTATGGCAAACGCTCGATCCAAACAAAGCCTTACCCTTTCAAATTTTGCTTAACCTCTACTTTCAAGAGGGCAAAATCGATCAAGCGTTGGAGCTCCTAGCAAGCCGTTCCGAATTTAGTGCTGAGACTTATGGCCTGATCGAAAGCCACCGTGCAACCTTACAACCCACGGAACTCAATGCACTGTTCGATCTCCTTCAGCATCTAGGGCCAGAGCAACAACAAAAGCTACCCAATATTCTGCTTCAAGCGCGCATCCAACGCTCACTTCAGCAACCCAACAAGGCCATTGATCTACTTGATCAGGGGCTGACCATTGATCCTAATAATGCCGATCTAACTTTGGATAAGGCACGCATCATTGGCATCGACCTTGAAGAGATCCCACGCGCACTGGATCTCATGCAGCCTGCACTAATAGAGCATACAGACCACAGAGAGCTTCAGGCTTTCCAAATTCGACTGCTTCTAATAGAGAGCCCAGATCAAGTCCCTAACCTAGTTGAGTCGGCCATCAACGAGAGTAATGAAGATCCACAACTGATCTACTACTACGCACTGCTACTGCTGGAAAACGAATTGCTCGACCCGGCTGAGCGTTGGATAGACCGCCTGATTGCCATGGATCCAGAGAACAGCGATATCTACCTCTACAAAGGAGCCATCGAGCAACAGCGTGGCAACACCGAAGCGGCTCTGAACGCTTACGGCAAGGTTAAATCAGGTGACAATCTACTAAACGCTTTTGCAAGAACCTTAGAGCTCATTGATCCAGCAACATCTAGCAGTGAGTTAGAGGTGCGCCTAACGACGCTCATCAAACAAGATCCAGAACGTATAGAGCCTTTGACCCGCATCGCCGCCGAATGGTTACTCGATCAACAACGCAACCAAGAGGCGATCGATCTGATCGACGAACAGCTAAAAATTGTTCCACAAGCCAACTCGCTCATTTATGCGAAAGCGATCGCTTTTGAACCGATCGATCCTGAGCAGATGCTGATCAACCTTGAACTAGCACTCTCATTGGATGAAGAGAACCCAAGCCTTAAGAATGCTCTAGGCTACTCAATGCTGCTCTATTCAGACGATTTTGAGAGGGCATTTAACCTGATTAAAGAGGCTTACCAGTCAACCCCGGACGATCCAGCAGTCATCGACTCTATGGGGTGGGCGTTTTATCTATCAAATAACTATCAAGAAGCTCTGATCTACATCGAACAAGCCTTTAAAGCCTTTCCCGACCCAGAGGTCGCTAAACACTACATTCAGGTGCTGGCCAAATTGGAACGGATTGACGAAGCCAAGACATTACTGGACACTCTGCTTCAAGATCACCCTGAAAACCGTCATACCCTTGAGGCCGAGCAGTGGCTAAACAGCTTGTAAAACTTTTTATGCTGATCAGCTCAATCGCGTACCTAAGCGGGTGCATAACAAAACCTAAACCTATTCCTGTGCAACCGCTGACTGAACCCGTTCACTTCTCCTTTAGTGTGAGCGGAAAACTCGGTGTACGCGGAGATCAGATCAGCGAAAGCGCCCGCTTTAACTGGACCCAAAACCAACAGACGTTTGACCTAGCGCTGATCGACCCCTTTGGCCGCCAGGTCATGAGACTGACCGGCAATGATCGTTTTGCAAAGCTCGAAACGGACGATCAACAGAGCTACGTAGCAGATTCAGCCGAAGCCTTGATGCAGGAGTTATTGGGCTGGCAACTTCCAGTAAATCATGCCCTCTACTGGATTCAAGGCAGACCCGATCCAAGACAACCCTTCGTTGCAAAAGAGCCTGGGCAATTTCTGCAAAACGACTGGCAGATTAGCACGCTCGCACAGACGACTCTTAGCAGCGGCAAGACAGCACCTCGCAAGCTTAAAATGAGCCACACCCAACTGGATGTCACCTTAATCATCTCTGACTGGCAATTCCCACACTGATTCTGTGTAAAAAACAGTCAACAGGGGTTGATTTATAGCGCCTCTAATTTAAAATATGCGCCTCTTAAATTTAGTGGGAAACCACTGGAGAGCGCTAGGGGTATAGCCAAGTTGGTAAGGCACTGGATTCTGATTCCAGCATTCGTAGGTTCGAGTCCTGCTACCCCTGCCATTTATTACGATGACAGATCCTCAACAAACGACTTCATCATACATTTCTTTTGACAAAGAGCAGGACTACGACGTGTCTAAGATGATGGTATTTACTGGCAATGCAAACCCAGCATTGGCAGAACGTGTAGCAGAGCGCCTAGATTTGGATCTTGGCCAAGCGACAGTATCCCGCTTCAGCGATGGTGAAGTAAGTGTAGAGATTCAAGAGAACGTTCGCGGTAAAGACGTTTTCATCGTGCAGTCGACCTGCGCACCGACAAACGACAACCTAATGGAGCTTATGGTCTTCATTGATGCTATCCGTCGTGCGTCAGCAACACGTATCACAGCGGTAATTCCTTACTTCGGTTACGCCCGCCAAGATCGTCGTCCACGTTCAGCACGTGTACCGATTAGCGCTAAAGTTGTGGCGACCATGCTAACCAACGTAGGCGTTGACCGCGTTTTGACAGTAGACCTGCACGCAGACCAGATCCAGGGTTTCTTCGATATCCCTGTTGATAACGTCTACGGTTCACCTGTTCTTCTAGACGACATTAACGACCAGAACTATGACGATGTTGTGGTTGTATCACCAGACATCGGTGGTGTTGTTCGTGCTCGCGCAGTCGCCAAACAGCTTGATACGGATCTTGCGATCATCGATAAGCGTCGTGAGCGTGCGAATGAATCACAGGTTATGAACCTCATCGGCGACGTTGAAGGTCGTACTTGTATTCTTGTTGATGACATGTGTGATACAGCAGGCACACTGTGTAAAGCAGCAGCTGCATTGAAAGAGAAAGGCGCGAAACGCGTTGTCTCTTACATCACACACCCGGTTTTCTCTGGCCCAGCCATTGATAACATTGCAAATTCTCAGCTTGATGAGATGGTTGTTACTGACAGCATCCCACTAAGCGAAGCCGCGAAAGGCTGTAGCAAAATTCGCCAACTTTCACTGGCACCCATGTTGGCAGAAGCGGTACGCCGTGTCTGCAACGAAGAATCAATCAGCGCGATGTTCCGTTAAGAACAGCTGATTTTAAGAGCTTCGGCTCACTAAACGCCCTTCGGGGCAAACAAAGCTGTAGAGATCTGGTCGCGGGTCCCTGCAGTTTTTAAATTTATATAGGTATATAAAATGTCTAACTTCACTCTAAATGTAACTGCCCGCGAAGATCAGGGGAAAGGTGCGAGCCGCCGCCTGCGTCGCGCTGGCCAAGTACCAGCAATCGTTTACGGTTCAGCTGAGCCACAGAGCATCAGCCTAAGCGCAAACGAACTAAGTAAAGCACTACAAAACGATGCGTTCTACTCATCGCCAATCGCGCTAGACCTAGACGGTACTAAGACAGTTGTAATCATCAAAGATCTACAGCGCCACCCTGCGAAGCCTGTTGTTCTTCACGCTGACTTCCAGCGCATCGATGACAACCAGCGCATTAAGATCCGCGTTCCACTTCAGTTCGTTAACTTCGAAAAATCAGCGGCTGCTAAAGCATCTGCTAAATTCGCTGCAGAAACAGCTGTTGTAGAAGTAACTTGTCTAGCTAAAGACCTTCCTGAGTCAGTCTCTTGTGACCTTTCTCAGATCCAGACTGGTCAGATTGCTCACCTTTCAGACATCGCTCTGCCAGAAGGTGTTGAAATCGTTGCTCTGCGTCGCGGCGAAGACCACGACCAAGGCATCGGTTACTGTTACTCACCACGCGGTGCTAAAGTAGCAGGCTAATAGCCTAATACGTGCCAGCTTATGGAAGGTATCAGCCTCATTGTCGGACTAGGCAACCCAGGTGCTGAGTATCACGAAACACGCCATAACGCTGGTGCAGAACTGGTTGAGCAGCTCGCTGCTCAACACAGTTCACCTCTTCAGCCCAACAAAAACTACTTTGGGCTCTACAGCAAGATCCTAATCAACGGACAACCCGTTCATCTATTGGTCCCAACGACCTTTATGAACCGGTCAGGCAAAGCCGTTGCAGCACTTGCAAACTTTTTTAAGATTCCCATTCAATCCATTTTGGTCGCTCACGATGAGCTAGATCTACCACCGGGTGTATCACGTCTAAAAAAAGGCGGCGGTCACGGTGGACACAATGGTTTGCGTGACATTATTGCCAGCATGGGCAATAACAAAGATTTTTACCGCCTCCGTTTAGGTATTGGACATCCGGGCAGCGCTCAACAGGTTGCAGGATTTGTACTGCGCAAAGCACCGATTGCTGAACGTAACTCTACCCAACAGGCGATTGATGAAACGTTGAGATACATCCCGATGATTGTCTCAGGGGATCATGCCAAAGCAATGAACACACTTCACAGTTTTAACGCATCAGCGAAATAGGACAGTATCATGGGATTTAAATGTGGCATCGTCGGCCTACCAAACGTCGGCAAATCAACGCTCTTTAACGCGCTTACTAAAGCGGGTATCGATGCAGAGAATTTCCCATTCTGTACCATCGAGCCGAACTCAGGCATCGTTCCTATGCCAGATCCACGCCTAAACGCACTGGCGGAGATCGTAAACCCAGAGCGCATCCTGCCAACCACGATGGAGTTTGTGGACATTGCAGGCTTGGTAGCAGGCGCCTCAAAAGGCGAAGGTCTTGGTAACAAATTCCTTGCTAACATCCGTGAAACGGATGCCATTGCACACGTGGTTCGCTGTTTCGAAGATGATAATGTCATTCACGTCGCTAACCGTATCCACCCACTTGAAGACATTGAGACGATCAACCTAGAGTTGGCTCTGTCGGATCTGGAGTCCTGTGAAAAGCAGCTGCAGCGTGTACAACGTTCAGCTAAAGGCGGTGACAAAGAGGCAGTGGCACAGAAAGCCCTGCTGGAAAAACTGATCCCTCACCTATCAGAGGGTCAGCCAGTTCGCTCACTAGAGCTCTCTGATGACGAGCAGAAACTAGCGAAGGGATTCCACCTACTAACGACTAAACCGACTATGTACATCGCTAACGTCTCTGAAGAGGGCTTTGAAGATAACCCTCATCTAGATGCGGTTCGTGAATTTGCCGCTAATGAGAACGCTGAAGTCGTTGCGATCTGTAACAAGCTAGAGTCTGAAATCTCAGAACTGGAAGATGACGAACGCCTTGAGTTCCTACAAGACATGGGTATGGAAGAGCCAGGCTTGGATCGTGTAATTCGTGCAGGTTACCAGCTACTGGGTCTGCAAACTTACTTCACAGCCGGTGTTAAAGAGGTCCGCGCTTGGACCGTCAAGATCGGTGCTACTGCACCCCAGGCTGCAGGCGTCATCCACACCGATTTCGAAAAAGGCTTCATCCGTGCTGAGACGATCAGCTACGATGATTTCATCGAATATAAAGGTGAAAAAGGCGCTAAAGAGGCGGGTAAAGCTCGCCTAGAAGGTAAAGATTACATCGTCAAAGATGGCGACGTTATCCACTTCCGTTTCAACGTTTAAAACGAAAATTTGTGAATTGATCAGCGATTGATCGATTCACAATTTTATCAGGCCGAATTTGGGTTTTTCCCTTAGATTCTATTGACATAGAAGCCTATAGAAGGAATAATTCGCGGCCTTGAAAGATGGCAATGTAGCTCAGTTGGTTAGAGCAACGCATTCATAATGCGTGGGTCACAGGTTCGAATCCCGTCATTGCCACCATCTAGGGGTATAGCCAAGTGGTAAGGCAGGAGGTTTTGATCCTCCCATGCGCAGGTTCGAGTCCTGCTACCCCTGCCATCTAAGTCTTTCAAGCATGGCAATGTAGCTCAGTTGGTTAGAGCAACGCATTCATAATGCGTGGGTCACAGGTTCGAATCCCGTCATTGCCACCATTCTAGGGGTATAGCCAAGTGGTAAGGCAGGAGGTTTTGATCCTCCCATGCGCAGGTTCGAGTCCTGCTACCCCTGCCATTTTTTGAGTAATACTGCTTCATCACCACATCAATCTCATATTTCCATCGCGACCTTTTCAAGGACGCTCCAACAGTTAAAACTAAACACTAATGACTTTAGCATTGTTGGAGCCTTATCGCAGATGAGGCGATTTGCTGACTCTGTGATACTTAATTATGAACGCTCCAACAAAAAACCTCGCCGAAGCGAGGTTTATTGATTCAGACGCTCAATCACACATCCCGATCGCGGAAACCAATCAAGTATAGAATACCATCTAGGCCAAGAGTGCTGATCGACTGTTTAGCATTCTCACGCACTAGAGGTTTGGCTCTAAAGGCAATACCTAAGCCCGCGATAGAGAGCATTGGCAGGTCGTTTGCACCATCACCTACTGCGATAGTCTGTTCTAGAGAGACACCCTCTTTGGCGGCAATCTCACGAAGCAGTTCTGCTTTACGCTCACCATTGACTACCGTACCGACCACTTTACCGGTCACTTTGCCATCTTGGATGTCGAGCTCATTGGCGTGAATGTAATCAAAACCTAAACGCTTCTGCAGGAACTTGGCAAAGTAAGTAAAGCCACCCGAAAGGATCGCGGTCTTATATCCAGTGCGTTTAAGCTGTGACATTAACTGTTCGGCACCTTCGGTCATTTTCAGGCGCTGAGCGATGCCTTCAAGGACCGACTCATCCAACCCTTCCAGAAGAGCCACACGACGCTTAAAGCTCTCATTGAAGTCGATCTCACCGCGCATAGCCGCTTCGGTAATCTCTGACACCTGATCGCCGACACCAGCCTCTTTCGCCAACTCATCGATGACTTCAGCTTCAATCAGTGTCGAGTCCATATCGAACACCACCAGACGGCGGTTACGACGATAGATGTCGTCACGCTGGAAGGCGATATCCACACCCAGCTCTGATGCCAAAGTTAGCAGAGTCGCTCGCACTTCAGCTTCATCCGCAGACATATCACGTACAGAGAACTCGACACAGGCCTTGCTGCTCTCCTCTTCAACCTCATCAATTGAGACACGGCCAGATAGGCGTGAGATGTTGTCGATATTAAGATCGTAACGCGCAGCCACCTCAGTCACTTTGGCGATATGCTCAGCCGAAATGCGTCGTGCTAGCAGAGTGATAATGTGACGTGACTTACCCTGTGCACCGACCCAGCTTTGGTACTCTTCTAGAGTGACCGGTTCAAAGCGCGGCACCATGTTCATCTCGTGCGCTTTGAACAGCAGATCACGCAGCAGCGGTGAAGATTCAGCCTCATGAGGTACTTTTAACAGTAAACCTAGGGATAGGGTGTTGTGAATGACTGCTTGACCGATGTCTAGAACCTCAACATCGTATTTAGCCAAAATCGTAGTAATACCCGCGGTGACGCCCGGTTTATCGGAACCAGACAAGGTCAACAAAATCAGTTCGTTCATTCTCTTACTCGAGTCAAAGAAAGCTGTATGCGATTATACCCAGTTAAGAGCGCTTGCGCTTAGACGCGCCGCTCTTTTTTGCTCCACGGCTTTTGCTGGCTGTCTTACCGCCAAACTTTTCACCAGAGCCGCCGCCTGAACGACCACCGCTTGAACGCCCAGAGCCTGAACCCTTTCCGCGCGCACCTGATTTAGCACCGCTCTTACCTTTCTGATCAAACAGCCCCATGGCCAAACGCTCTCGGACTGATGGTTTTTTTGTCGGTTTGTTTTTCTCTGAATCGAGCAGTTCGAAATCGATCTTGCGTTCATCCAGATTGACTTGTGCAACGCGCACGCCTAATCGATCACCTAGCTTAAAGACGCGTCTTGTACGTTCGCCGATCAAACGCTGCTTGCCCGCTTCGAACTGGTAATAATCACTTGGTAGGCTGGTGATATGAACCAAGCCATCGACAAACAAATCATCCAACTCAACAAACACACCAAAGCCTGTTACCGCAGAGACAACGCCAGTGAACTCTTCACCAATCTGGCTCTGCATGTACTCACACTTCAGCCAAGAGATCACGTCACGAGTCGCCTCATCGGCACGACGCTCAGTCATCGAGCAGTGTTCACCGAATTGCAGCATCTGCTCTGCACTGTAATTCATGACAAAGCTAGGATTGCGAACAAAACCATCCGGTCGAGTTGCCCCTTTAATCTTCTTATCTTCGTGAATCGCAGATCGAATCATGCGGTGGACAAGCAGATCAGGGTAACGTCGAATCGGTGAGGTAAAGTGAGTGTACTCCTCATACGCCAAACCAAAGTGACCATGGTTATCTGGGCTATAAACGGCCTGCTGCATCGAGCGAAGCATCATGGTTTGGATAATGTGTCGATCCGGGCGGTTTTCGATCGCCGACGCCAGTTTTAGATAGTCCTTAGGCTCCGGTGAATCACCACCCGGCAGCGCCAGACCCAACTCCCCCAAAAAGGCACGTAGGTTTTCCAGACGCTGCTCTTTAGGGCCGTCATGGATACGGTAAATAGCAGGCTTTTTACGCTTCGCTAAGAACTTAGCCGTTGCCACATTGGCAGCCAACATACACTCTTCGATGAGCTTATGCGCATCATTACGTGTCACGGGTACTATGTTCTGAATCTTACGCTCATCACTAAAGACAATGCGTGTTTCGGTGGTGTCGAAATCGATCGCTCCACGATCATCGCGCGCTTCGCGAAGTCGGTGGAACAACCCATGAAGCGTCTGCAGGTGAGGTAGCACCTGTTTGTATTGATCACGCCATAACTCAGCGTCAGCCGAATCATCATCACGATCCAACATGGCGCCAACTTTGGTGTAGGTCAGACGGGCTTTTGAGTTAATGATCCCTTCAAAAAACTCCGCATCACCGATAGAGCCGTCTCGTTTAATATTGAGCTTACAGACCATCGCCAAACGATCAACATTCGGGTTAAGTGAACAGAGTCCGTTGGATAACAGCTCAGGCAGCATCGGCACAACATACTCTGGAAAGTAGACAGAGTTACCACGTTTAACAGCCTCTTTATCCAGCTCGCTGTTCGGTTTAACGTAGTAAGAGACATCGGCAATTGCAACCCATAGGCGCCAGCCACCCATACGCTTCTTCTCAGCGTATACAGCATCATCAAAATCGCGAGCATCTTCACCATCAATCGTAACAAACGGAAGATCACGCAGATCGACACGATTGGTCTTGTCCTCTTCCCGAACTTCCGGTGTTAAATCACCGATCTCTTGATGAACGCCGGCATTCCATTCATTGGGAATGTCGTGGTTATGAATGGCAACTTGAATCTCCATCCCCGGCGCCAAGTGATCACCCAGCACTTCAACCACTTTAGCGCGCGCAGGGTGGCGCTTATCCGGTTGTTGAACCAACTCAACAACAATCAGCTGACCATCTTCGTATTTAAGATCTTTATCAGGATCCGGCATCACCACAATCTGATTGGTAATGCGTTGGTTCTCTGGAATCAGTGAACCGAAGCCATTCTCCCCATCAAAACGTCCCACGACCTTTTTCAAAGGGCGTTCTAGCAGCTCGATAACTTTACCTTCAGGTCGGCCTCGATGATCAGAGCCGATCTCTTGAACGAGAACGCGGTCGCCATCGAATAGCTGTTTCATCTGGCGAGCACTGATAAACAGATCATCACCGCCCGCATCGGGCTTAACAAAGCCAAAGCCATCTCGGTGACCAATGACACGACCAGGAATCAGATCCATCTTCTCGATCAAACCGAATTGATTGCGACGATCCGATATCAACTGCCCATCACGGCACATTGCGATCAAACGGCGACGCACCGCTTCAATATCATCAGGATGACTGAGCTTTAGCTCGGCACAAAGGTGCGCATGGCTTATAGGAGCCCCCCACTTTCGAAGAAACTCAATAATGTAGTCTCGACTGGGCACAGGTCGGTCGTATTTACCCGCCTCTTCCTGTGCGTTGGGGTCGTTATCGCGCCACTGTTTACTCATTAATCATCCAATCCATAATAGTGTTTCAGTCATATTAACCTGAAATAAAAAAGCCGGCATCAAGAGCCGGCTTTAACCTTAGGGCATTTCGTCTATTTCTGACTCTTCTTTAGGCGGAGGAATCAGATCCTCCTTCGTAATCTTGAGTGCCAAAAGCAGATTCGCTGCGACATAGATTGAAGAGTAGGTACCAATCACAACACCCGCCAGCAGCGCAATCGCAAAGCCACGGATGGTCTCACCACCGAAGACCAACAGCGCAACCAATACGAGCGCCGTGGTTAAAGAGGTCACCAATGTACGGCTCAACGTCTGCGACAGCGAGCTGTTCATTATCTCAATTGGACCACCTTTACGCATGATGCGGAAGTTTTCACGGATACGGTCATAGACAACGATCGTATCGTTCAACGAGTAACCGATCACCGCAAGCACCGCAGCCAAAACCGTCAGATCGAAATCCAACTGCATGATCGAGAAGAAGCCGAGCACGATGGTCACGTCGTGAACCAAAGCCAATACAGCACCAAGAGAGAACTTAAATTGGAAACGGAAAGCAAGGTAGACCATGATCATCGCGAGCGCCAGCAGCATGCCTAAGCCGCCCTGCTCGCGAAGCTCTTCACCGACCTGTGCACCGACATACTCGTTACGACGCAACTCGACAGCAGAGCCATCGGCTTTTAGCGCCTCAACTACTTTGTCACCCAACTTAGGGTCGTGCGTCTCACCCAAGCGGATTAACACATCAGTACTGGACCCAAAGTTTTGCACGACAGCATCTTCATAACCCGCCGTCGACAGCTGCTGACGAATAAGGTTCAGATCCGCTGACTCTTCATAGCCCACTTCAACCAAGCTACCGCCTGTGAAGTCGAGACCAAAGCGAAGACCATTAACCGCTAATGACGCGACTGATGCGATCATCAAAACGATCGAGAAGATACCAAAGGCCTTGCGCAGGCCCATGAAATTATAGAGTTTGTGAACTTCTGACATCTCTAGACCCCCTTACAGCTTGATCGACTTAAGTTGTTTGCCGCCATACACCAGATTCACCATCAGGCGAGTCACAAGGATGGCTGTAAACATTGAGGTCAAAATACCGACTGACAGTGTAATCGCGAACCCTTTCACCGGCCCCGTACCCATCGCAAATAGGATCAACGCTGCGATCAATGTCGTGACGTTGGCATCCAAAATCGTTGTGAAGGCACGTGCAAAACCGGAGTGAATCGCTGATTGCACCGGCATACCGACCTTAAGCTCCTCTTTGATGCGCTCAAAGATCAGCACGTTGGCATCTACCGCCATACCGACAGTCAAAACAATACCCGCGATACCCGGCAGGGTCAGCGTGGCCGATAGAATCGACATAACCGACACCAGCATCACCAGGTTCAGTGTCAATGCAATGTTGGCGATTAGACCAAATACACGGTAGTAAGCCAGCATAAAGAGCATCACCACAGCGAAACCGATTTGAACGGACGTCAAACCAAGCTCGATGTTTTCAGCACCCATCGATGGACCTACGGTGCGCTCTTCGACGAAGTAGATAGGTGCTGCTAGTGCACCAGCGCGTAGCAACAGCGCCAACTCAGACGCTTCTTGCGGGTTATCTAGACCGGTAATACGGAAACTAGAGCCCAACGCACTCTGAATCGTTGCAAGGGAGATGATCTTCTTCTCAACGTATGGCACACGTTTTTCAACCTGCTGACCATCAACCGTCTCAGTCACCATACGCGCTTTAAACTCGACAAACAGAACCGCCATGCGACGTTGAATAGCATCACGCGTCGTGCGGTTCATCAGCTGTCCCCCTTTGGAATCAAGGCTGATTGATACCTGAGGCATGCCGTTCTCATCGAAGTTCGACTGCGCATTAGAGACGCTAGAGCCGGTAATGATGACATCACGTTCAAGGTTCGCTTTACGGTTCTCATCTGAACGGAATGAGTAGGTCTCAGTCAGCGCACGAGAGGTGTCAGGTTTTGCTTCTAGACGGAACTCAAGGTTAGCGGTTTTACCAATGATACGTTTAGCGGCGGCCGCATCCTGAATACCCGGCAACTGAACCACGATACGGTTACGACCTTGGCGCTGTACCAGCGGCTCAGCCACACCCAGTTCGTTGACACGGTTACGCAGCGTTGTCAGGTTCTGCTTAACGGCATAATCTTCAATATCACGCAGTGTCTGCTCACTCAAAGAGATCTGCAGGCTCGAGTAGTCCTCTTCATCCAGATCAGTGATCAAAAACTCCTGGTAGCTCTTTCTGAGTAGCGAAGAGGCCTCATCACGCGTAGCAGCATCGGCAAAGCGAACCGCTAGCGTACCATCATCCAGAGTCTCTACCTGACGGTAACGCAGACGCTCTTTACGCAGGTTAGATTTGATCTCACTGACGTACACTTCAAGACGCTGAGAGACGGCAGTCACCATATCCACTTCTAGCAGGAAGTGGACACCACCACGAAGATCCAGACCCAGTTTCATTGGGCCGGCACCGATGTCTGTCAGCCAGCTAGGTGTCGTGGGTGCTAGGTTTAAAGCAACGGTGTAATTTTCACCCAGGATACGGCCGATCACTTCACGACCACGTAGCTGAGCATCACCATCGGCAAAGCGGATCAGACCTTTACCCTCTTCTGCTTCAAGCGATTTGTAGTCGATCTGGTTGTTATCCAGAGCCGCCGTCACGCGAGCAAGAGTGCGATCATCCACTTTAAAATCTTGTTTGGAACCCGACACTTGAACCGCAAAGTCGTCAGGGTAGAGGTTTGGCATAGCATAGATTGCTGAGAACAAAAGTGTCACAACAATCATCAAGCTTTTCCAAAGAGGAAAACGATTGAGCATTACAGGCCCATCCTTTTAAAAACAGAAAAGCGCCGTTACCGTTCAGTAACAGCGCTGTAAGCAAGGTCGATTAAATACCTTTAATAGTGCCTTTTGGCAGTTCAGACGCAACGTGAGTCTTCTGGAACTTAAGCTCAACACCTTCTGATACTTCAAGTGCAATGTAGTCGTCTGATACACGAACAACCTTACCGATGATACCGCCAGCAGTGATCACTTCATCACCTTTAGCAAGACCAGATACCAGTGCTTTGTGCTCCTTCTGACGTTTTGCTTGTGGGCGCCACATGAAGAAGTAGAAGATCAGACCGAAACCCAGTAGGAAAATAAGGTTAAACATACCCGGATCGGTAGCACCAGCTGCACCTTCAGCGTAAGCAGGTGAAATAAAGAAGCTCATTAAAAGCACTCCTGTAACATCATTTATATAAGTTGATTTAAGTTATTCAGCCAACGCTGGCGTTTCCATGCCACGTCGACGGTAGAACTCATCTACGAAGGCGGTCAATGTACCCTGTTCAAGGGCTCCACGCAAACCTGCCATCAAGTCTTGGTAGTAGTGCAAGTTGTGAATCGTATTCAACTGCGAACCCAGAATCTCGCCACACTTATCAAGGTGGTGCAGGTAAGATCGACTGAAGTTCTGACAGGTGTAACAACCGCACTCCGCATCCACTGGTCCAATATCTGTTTTATGGGACGAGTTACGGATTTTTACAACCCCTTCACGGGTAAATAAAAAGCCGTTTCGTGCATTTCGAGTTGGCATGACACAATCGAACATATCAACCCCACGACGCACCCCTTCAACCAAATCTTCAGGTTTGCCCACACCCATCAGATAACGTGGTTTATCTTCCGGCATCTTATGTGCCAAATGATCCAACACTTTGATCATCTCATGCTTAGGCTCACCCACCGAAAGACCACCAATCGCATAGCCGTCAAAGCCAATATTAGTGAGCCCCTCTAGAGATTCATCACGCAGGTGTTCATACATACCACCCTGCACAATACCGAACAGAGCCGAAGGACTGTCACCGTGCGCATCTTTAGATCGCTGTGCCCATCGCAGGGAAAGACGCATAGAATCAGCCGCCTCCTGCTCAGTGGCAGGGTAAGGCGTACACTCATCAAAGATCATAACGATGTCAGACCCTAGCTTGCGCTGTACTTCCATCGAGACTTCGGGACTAACAAAGACCTTGTCACCATTCACAGGCGACTGAAAAGAGACCCCCTCTTCTGTGATCTTGCGCATTTTACCTAGACTAAACACCTGGAAACCGCCTGAGTCTGTCAGTATCGGTTTATCCCACTGCATAAAGTCGTGCAGATCGCCATGAAGTTCGATCAGATCGGTACCAGGACGCAACATCAGGTGGAATGTATTACCCAGTAAGATATGAGCACCTGTCGCCTCGACATCACGCGGCAGCATGCCCTTTACGGTTCCATAGGTTCCCACAGGCATAAAAGCAGGGGTTTCGACCTCACCACGCGGGAAGGTTAAACGACCACGGCGCGCTTTACCTTCGCTCGTAATCGTCTCAAATTTCATAAAACAGTGACGGCTCATCTACTTACCTGCTTAACCTTGGGTGCTGCGCGTTAAAAACATCGCATCACCGTAACTAAAAAATCGATATTTCTGTTCAACGGCCTCTTTATAAGCCGCCATGGTCGTTTCATACCCCGCAAACGCAGAGACCAACATCAACAATGTCGACTCCGGTAGGTGGAAATTGGTGACCAGAGCATCCACCACTTTGTATTGATAGCCTGGGTAGATAAAGATCTGCGTATCGCCAAAGGTTGGCTCAATACGCCCTGATTGGGCTGCTGATTCAAGCGAGCGCACACTGGTCGTGCCCACCGCAATGACTCGATTACCCCTCGCCTTGGCCGCATTTACGGCATCACACACAAATTGATCGACCTCGATGTACTCGGCATGCATCTCATGGGTTTTAATGTCATCCACCTTAACCGGACGAAAGGTACCCGCGCCGACATGCAGAGTGACAAATGCACGCTCTACACCTTTAGTTTCTAACTTAGCGATCAACTCATCATCAAAGTGCAGACCCGCTGTTGGCGCTGCGACCGCGCCGGGCTTTTTGTTGTAAACAGTCTGATAACGCTCACGATCGGAGAGTTGATCTTCACGCTTGATGTAAGGCGGTAATGGCATGTGGCCAACACGCTCTAACGCTTCAATGATCGACTCTTCAATATCAAATTGCAGATCGAACAGGCCATTTTCACGACCCACCACCTCTGCATTTATACCCCCTTCAAACTGCAGCTTAGCACCCTCTTTTGGAGTACGGCTGGCACGCAGATGAACAAGGGCGCGCTTCTCACCGATGACACGTTCTACCAACAACTCAACCTTTCCGCCACTCTCCTTCTGCCCAAACAGACGTGCCGGAATTACCCGAGTATCGTTAAAGACCATCAGATCACCAGGTTCGACCAGATCGAGAATGTCGCCAAACGAGCCATGCACACGTTCACCCGTATTCCCATCGACCTGCAACAGGCGACTGGCGGTACGTTGTTCTAACGGGAAGTGTGCGATCAACTCTTCAGGCAGATCAAAATCAAAATCACTAAGCTTCATAGATACCGAGCGTTAAAATTGCGGGGCGCAAATATTAACAAAATCTACTTAAAAACGTCACAGAAGATTGACCTATTCTGAAACCCGCTTATAATGCGCCACACTCTCTGCCGGTGTGGTGGAATTGGTAGACACGACGGATTCAAAATCCGTTGCCTATAAAGCGTGTCGGTTCGAGTCCGACCATCGGTACCAATATCTTGTTGGTAAATATTGAGAGTATGTAGCTAAAATGCACGAATACGCAGGTATCGTGCATTTTTCATTTCTGCCATATTAAAATATCTTTCTTAGCACACTCGGTGCACACTTTTTTAGAGCTATTGCTCGCTATTTTTACGACGCTATAATCCATTTATATCCACTAAAAAAGTGCGAAAAAATGGCTGAAATGGTTACAGTAATTCCTGGACTGATCGTGCTTTATCGACGTTCACGCAGTGCGCGATGGCAAGCACGGATTAAAATTGAAGGCGAATGGATTAGACGAAGCACTGGCTCAGCAGATATCGATGAAGCTCGTGAGAATGCACTAGATATTCGTACGGAATTAAAAACACACGTTAAAAATAATCTACCACTAACAACAACCAAATTTCGTGCTGTCGCAGAAAATGCAATTAAACGCATGGAAAATGAACTCGCTAGCAGACGTGGCAAGGTTGTTTACAAAGATTACATCTCCGCTCTTCGCAAATATCACATTCCATACCTTGGAAAATTCAACATCAATCAAATCACAAACGAACGCTTAGACGGTTTTGATGATTGGCGACTAGAGCAAATGGGCAAAGCTGAAATGTCCAAAAGTACTCACAACACACATAACAGTGCATTGAATAAAGTATTTCAGCTAGCGCTCGACAGAGGCTGGATGAAGCCAACTGATGTTCCAAGCTTTCGTGTTGCTGGTATCAAATCAAATAGCCGCCCTACTTTTACCCGTGCTGAATACGCAAAACTTACACGAAGTCTTCGCTATTGGGCTGAAAGCGGATTTGTAGATGCAACAACCAGTACTAACAAATTTTTGGTTGGTGAGCGTAAGCCTAAGCAAACAACAGCAGAAATACGTGAGCTTTTACGTGATTACGTTCTGATCCTTGCGAATACAGGGATACGCCATGGCACTGAGATGACAAATCTTAAATGGAAACATTTGGATTGGTATGTAAATGAAGCTGGCGAACGATTTTTAGAGATTACAGTGGATGGAAAGACTGGAAACAGACAGCTGATAGCTCGCCATGTCGCCATACGTTATTTCAAGCGTATTCAAAGCCGTTTTCCTGAGTTAGCAGATATGACGTTCGATCAACTGCTAAAAAAACGCGTGGATAAGCATGTCTTCAGACTGCGAAGTGGTGAGCAAACTAAACAGCTCAACAAAAACTTTGAGCAGTACCTTACCAAAATGGATCTGCTGTATGGCACAACCAGTGACAAGATGCCGAGAACCCTTTATTCACTTCGACATTTCTATGCAACACGAATGATCCAACAAGGCATCAGCTTAGCCATCATTGCAAAACAAATGGGAACTAGTGTTGGGATGCTTGAGAAGTTCTACAGTAAGTTTATCCCTCACATGAGTGCTCAAACGTTAGCTGGGGAGCGATTTGATGAGACAGTTTTAGCTAACTAGCTTCCTACAGAATAAAACCTAAAAAGTATACTTGTAAGATTTAATAGAACTGTTGTTTAATAGATCTAAGCCATCCAGATAGACAGGGACAGTTAATCTGAATGGCCTTTTTCATTCTCGCAGAGTCAATGCAGTTTATGGGGCTTGTTTGTTAAACAGCCCCCTTTTTTTAGGACGTTAAAGCTGCCTTTTTTCTAATAGCTCGCCCAAATTGAGCTTGCTGCTCGATAAGTGGGTCCAACTCACCTTTCTCTGCTGCCTCTTTTATTTTTATAAGCGTTTCACTCACAGCACTCTCATCTGCAAGCTCGATGGCGTTCTTACCTTTGGCAAACTCTAATGGCTTGCTTCCATATCGGACAACAAGGTTAATCTGTCCGTTTATAGATTTAGCCCACCAGCGTTTAATTCGCTTAGGAACATCAATCTTACGTTGATTACCTTCAGCATCTGTTACCCATTTGGTTTTCATTGGCAGATAGCTTGGGTCATTAGCCAGTTTAATCTGTTCTTCAATCTTAGCGATTAGTTTTCTTCGACGAGCAATAACTGGATCGCTATTACTAGCAGCGCTAAATGTGACAAAGCTTAGAGTGTTTAGTATGGTCATATTAATCTCCTTTTGCGTACAAAAAACAATGTACTTTCAGAGATTCGAAAAGGTCATCCGAAGATTTGAAAATTACTCCATTAATTTACTGGCGAAACTGACTAGAGAACGAAAACATGGCTATTTCCTACCGTAACGGTGTACTTCATCTTAAGGACGTTTCTATAGAAAACCCATTAGTGTCTGAGTACATAGAATCCTTGCCAGCCACAGAGCGTGAAGAAGCCGTCATACGTGCGCTTGGTATTGGAGTAATGGCTGAGCTTAAGGGTGAAATCAGTCACTTCCTGCACGAAACTGAGGGACAATTAGGTAGACACCTTTCTAGTCTTAAATCCCTCTACGAGCTTCGTAGCATGCGCTTCCAAACTGCTGGCAAAGGTGAAGACGCAGAGCAGCAAGTTATGGATGTATTAAACGAATTTAAAGAGAAAGCTGGCTTTAATGATGACCAAGTCATAGATCTATCTCGCGTTACAGGACAAATACCACGCAACAAAACGGGTGATGTGCTTGTAGAGGTTAATGGCAATTCTGAAACAGCGATTGGAATAGAAGTTAAACTGGATAAAGGAGTAAAGCTTGGAGAAATTCTAGAGCGGGATCCTACAGCCAAGTCTGACACTGCAGTAAGCCAGTTACTGGAGACTGCTGCAAATAGAAATACAGCTATAAATATCATCGTTTTTGACGAAGACTCTGTTGACGCGACAGTTTCAAAACAGTGTGTTGACGGGGTTCGTTATCTTGGTGGAATTGGTTTTATTGTTATTGTAAGTACTCGTCGAAATGATTTTAGAACCCTAGCTCTCGTATACCTCCTTGCACGTGATTTAGTTTTAGCAGCACCCAAGCAAGCAATAGCCGACCATCATGTGTTAGAGCGCATCGTTGAGCGCCTTGTACTGGTTCTAAATGACTATTCGACAACTCGTAAAGATGCAGAAGCCATAATTAAAAGTGCCAAAAAAATCATCACTCAATCCGAACGCACACTGCTTTTAGCCGAAAATACTCGTGATTACTTGAAGAGTTATTTGACAACTGGCGAGCTTAGTAGAGAACAGATGTTGGAGTTCTACCAAGCTCGCGGTATTGCTGAGTTAATGAAAGAGTTTGAGTAAAAGAAGTTTTCATCATTTATTATTCTTCACTAAACGTTTCGTAAGCGACTAAAGCGTGTTGATCAGGATCAAAGTAGTCGTCTTGATCGGTTTCCTCGCTAAAAACATTGAATGTTCCCGATCGGTCGAAAGGACTGTCGACCTCATCTAGATCGAGGTCAATTGGTAAACCTCTCCCAGATAATAATTGACGGAATTGCTCCGCAGCTTCCTCCGGACTGTTAGCCTCCATTTCATATGTGTATGCATATTCCTGCGTAGTGTACATATTTCCCGAAATTATGTAGGTTGCCATAGAACAAGTTCCTGTTTGGTAGATAAGTTATATTATAGAATTTGAGTAGATAAAAAATCCGCTTTAGTAGTCCCCAGTATTGAGTTCGTATATTTCTAGATTAGGAAAAAGAATACGTAACTCATCTTGAGTATCATCAATATTTTCTGCCCAAACACCTAAATTCCATATGTGGTTTTGTATTTCTTCCTCACTTAACTCTAAATCTTCATCCTCAAAGAAGTAATATCCATCGTCTGTGGGACCATCATCCAACAGTTCTTGAAGCATTTCCTCATTACCTGGAGTGTTATCGATGTTTGCAAACTCTTGACCTAAATCTGTGAGCAACTCATTAATCTTGCCAAAAAGATCTGCAGGCATAGCATTTGAGAAGTGTTCCGCTAATTCAGCATTGTTGTAATCAAACTCACTTCCATTTTCACTGAATGCAGCAAAAGGGCGATTTTTTCGACCTAGACCAAATCCAGACACAGAGTTATTTCGACAATCAATCAATAGAAAATCAAAGAAGTGTCCAGATTCTTTAATTTCGTTAAGAGGTTTATAAGCCTCCAAAAGACTCTGAACGACCTCAGTTTTATACTCATCTATGTGAATCAAAAAAATTGGCAATGCAGATAGTTGATCATATTCAGATTGGTCCTGATCATAGTCTATATCTGGGTACCACATTTGATCGATTAGTTCTTTTACAACCTCTTCTTCAAATGGCTTACATATAAGACTGTACTCATTAAGCACAGAGTAGATAGGTCCTTTCTCTTGGAGATCTTGGAATAGATTCATTTGCTTACCCTATTGATTAACGATGGTTTTCACAGATTTGAATTCGTCATATCTACAATGCTTTAGGTACATATTGTTAGACGTATTTATACTTACGGCACTATCATTTAGAACAGATCAAAATTAAATGGCTTAGCTTCGCTAATCCAACTCAATGTGTTTGTTCAATCGCTGACGCTCAATCTCAAACACATCATCGTTTTTCTTTTTCTTTTGATCTTAAGAGCTTTTGCTAGGAAGAACGGGTCAGGCCAGTTTTGGCACTGACACCCGTTCTTCAATCTCTTTTGCTGAGGTTTTATATACGGTTAGCTTCACACAACTCTTTCGAGGTAGGCGGGTTCTGCAATCATCCTATTACGTGCTGTCTTACGCGGAGCTATAGCGATCGCCAAGCTAAAGGCTTTCGCAGCTCTGTTGGTCTTTACTGACATCCAACTCACTTCTCAGTAGGCGTTCCTACTCAACCATTACGACTTCACAAACGGTAATCACTTTTAATACTGCAATGTCTCTCACAGGAGTGTGCGTTTAAGGCATCCGCCGCTTTTTACAGCTTTGGGTAGTATGAAGAAGACGAGTAACGAGAAACCCAATTTGCATACCCTCTCATCACGACTGCGAAGGGATTTAGCAGTGCTATTACAATCGGCGCACCAACCTTAACCTCGTTTAATCTGAGCCTCTGTTGATAAATACATATGACATAAACAAATGTGCTCATAGTTATTTATCAACCTAGGAGAAAAAGCATGCAGAAAACGGTTCTTTTTGAAGTATTTGAACTATTAAAAACATTAGAGATTGTAACGAGCGAAAGTCAGTTTTCGGTTGAATGGCTTGGACGAAGCGACTGTTATCTCAGAACTTGTCGATTTAAGCGAATGGATCCAAGCATAAGTTCAATAGCCGTCTGCGCAAGCAAACTACAACATTATGGAAATCTTCTATCTCAGAAACCACAGCACAAACGCTTAGGCGAAACATTGCTCTTATGGAGTGAGCGCTGCCATGAACAAATCAATCACCAAGCAGAGGCTTCGTGGGTAGGCGTTTAGCCCGAAATGGGTTCTGTAGCCAAAAAATCTGCGCTACGAATTTTTCTAGGGTAGTACTTACAGATTCATGGTGGTGATTTTAACTCACCCCATTTTTACAGGAACACAAATGAATAAATCAGATTTAAACGATATACAACAAGCACTCAACCTTATTCGCACGCAAGCTGAGGAAGCAGATTCTGAGGCTAAAGTAGAAATTCTCGCTCTTCTTAATGGTACAAGCCAAAGCGTGATTCAGATGGCTAAAAAGTTAGTTAAGCCAGAGACAAAAACAAAAGTAGTGACACAATACAAAGACAAATTGATTAAGCAGAAGCCCAAAGTTGTAAAGCAAGGAACACCGCCAGAAACTGCTACTGACTTACCAGCCACACCCTTTCAAGCAATCAAGCCGCAAGCGCCAATGAGTACGTTAGCTAATCAACAGCAACCCCAATAAAAAGCCCCTTTAAATCGCTGTTAAAGCATTAAAGGGGCTTATTCTAAAGAGCAATATTATTCTAGAAAATTAAAGCTTATGACAGAACACCAGCCTTGAGCATTGCTTTAATAGACTGACTTTTTTTAAAAGTCTTCAATTTTGTTTTGTTAATTAAAAGCATCATGATAAGGCCACTGTATGCCTTTTTCATTGCTTCAGCATCGGATTTGGCATCAAAGCATCCAACCCACTGTGTTGCATATTTGTTTCTATCAATTTCAAGAACAAATAGCGCTGCGTAGTCTGCACTCGATAGATTAGGTGTGTTGCATTGCGAAGCATAACATCCTAATGCCTCAGTGACGGAAGCATATGATTCTCTCTCAAGTCGATCATGCGAAAGATAATAGCCAAGATGGTCAACAAGTTTAGGTTTATTCTTATTTTCTATTTTATTAATAACAGCTTTTCTTAAGTCATCACTCCAAGCGATTACAGCATAGTCCGTTTCTCCTAAACAAATGATGTTTTTAACAGGTTTTTTTACTGAATTACCCTTGAAGGCATCTACGTTTTGATAAGGCATATATTTCTCCTAATATTTTATTAAATCGAACTATTCAAAGTCGACATGTATATTTTAGGAGATAAATTGATGCCAAATCATTTGACATTCTTTTCAAAATAAAGTGGCATCATTTTGTGGGTTATTAACCAAAAATAAAGTTAATACCACTAAGAAAAAATTTACTTTGAAAGTTGATATTTAAACGTGGAGTTCATAAATGCGTTTAAAAACCGCCAATAATTTGACGGTTTTTTAGTCTAAAAGGGGTTGGTTGACTGAACGACTGACAGGTATAGTGAGACGGGATTAAGTTAATGTCATGAAGACACTATCTGACACTATCTGACACTATTAGAATCAATGCTCCGATCAGATACTACAACCACTAAATGCTAAACCTAACGCAAAATCAGTCTTTCATTAGCTTAGATTACTAACTACCGGTCTTGTCTTAGAAACTGCCGTTATGTACTACTGCCAAAGCTAGAATTTCTTTGTCATTATTTTGTAGTCAGATGGCTGGAATTCAGCTTTTTGATAGGCTCGAATTGCCACTGAATTATCACGGTGTACGTACAGTCGAATTTCTAAGCACGAGTCTGCTTTTGCATCGACTGCCACAGTATCCATCATTACATTCAGTAGCCCTTGGCCGCGGTGCTTGGGGTCTAAAAAGAGACTTTGAATCCACCAATAATAGCCTGCATTCCAGTCGCTCCACTCTTTAACAACAGAAGTACAGCCGACGGGTTGACTGTCATGATCGACAAGCATCCAGTAGATCGCGATTGCCTCATTGTTGAGTGCTGTACTTATACCGGTTTCGAGTTTGCTCAAGTCAGCAGCTCTGCCCTCTGATTCCACTGCTTCCTGAATGATAAAACTCAGAATATGAGGTAGATCATTAATAGTCGCCCGCCTAACTTGGTAAGAGTTCTTCATGCTTGATCGTTCTTCATGCTTGATCGTTCTTCCTGTTTATCGTCATACCACATATTTTGTTAACTACATTGAAGATAGTGATGTTAAACACCACTTTCAAAGCTATTGCTTACGATCTTCTCTGCAGTATGAACATTTGGTAACCAAAGTCGCCCTGGTTGCGCTTATAAATCGCAATTTCATGTTCTATATCTGCAATGGCGTTTGAAGAAGGCATGCTGTTTTTCAATTTCCCAATACGCGCTTCAAGTGGAAGATAATAATTGTCCCATGCTTGTTCGCTTAGAGTGAAATGATCAATCAGGAAAAAACCAGCTTGGCGTATTTGATCTAAGCGTCTTTCAACGGTTTGCATGTCTGGGTATTCTCCTTTCCAAAACTCTACTGCTTCCGAGTCTGGAGTGTCGGTTAACCAGACCAAATCACTGACTACCATAAAACCGCCGTCAGCAAGCAATTTTCGCCATTGGCACAGAGCTTGCTCAACACCCATAATGTAAGCCGAACTTTCTGCCCAGATACAATTAAAGCTTTTAGGCGCAAAAGGTAACTCAGTCATGCTGGCACAGCTTAAAGTAACCTGACCATCGAGCTGTTGTTCAACAAGACAATCACTTAGTTGATCAAGAGCGCTTTGTTCGTTATCCACGGCCACAATCTGTGCCTGTGTGTGCTGCGCCAATAAACGGGTTGAAAAGCCTTTACCACAACCAATATCAATAATTTTAGTTGGACTGGTTGGAAGTTTAGATAAAGCTTTAAGCGAATCGAAATCGCATCCGGGACCCCAGCGATCAAGGGGTTCGAATACCTTCATAAAGTCTGTCATGTATTGATCGTGTTCGTTCATATCTTTTGACAACCATTTCAAATGCAGGGCTTGTTGTTCATTGAAGCCTTGCTGTTTTAACCAATCCAGATGAGCGTCTGGCGCTAATTTGTCGGTCTGTTGATGCCATTGACGAAGAGAACCTTGACCCAGTAAAGCGGCAAGTAAGGTTCGAGCCTCTTGCTTTTGGGCTATTTCGTTGTCCAACTGCTGCATGCGGCGCTCAAGTACGGATCGCTGCACTTTGCTGTCTAAAACGAGCCTACACTCCTTCAGGGTTAAACCACCTGCTTGCAGTTGTCGCAGCAAATGCACTTGCTGAACATCTTTCTCTGTGTACATTCGATAGCCGTTGGTTTGGCGAACACCCCGTAATAAGTCTTTGCTCTCGTAGTAGAGCAAGGCTGAGCGAGATAACCCAACTTTTTCTGCCAACTCGGATATTCTATACACTGAAGAAAGTCCTCTCATATGCAGGAAATACGACTCACTAGACCAGATTGCATATAAAGGTAAACTATAAAGCTATAGACAGGTCAACTACTGACAACAGAATATTAGTCAGAGTTGATTGAAGGGATCTATCCATAGCATAACAACTTCAGATAGTAACTCACTGAGTCTACGAATTAGTAGTTCACTTAGTCTCAGTCTAAATAATTGCAGTTAATATTTTCGTAAAGCTGACAAGGATTAGTTTGTTAAATCTCAAGATCTTTTTTAGCAATCTGCGGACTGTACTATTAGATCGCAAAAAATTTCAAAAAATTGCAAGTATTGGTGTGAGTCAGAACAATTAAGGTACTTCAATGTTAAATAGCGCCAGCAACTCTTGCTCTGAGCCGTATCTTCGCTGTAACGCGGCGTACTCCTCATTGATTTGGCGACGTGCACGTTCAAGGTCTTCGGTTAACAACTTCGCATAGGCATGATCTTCCACACCAGAGGTGCTTCTAGCTGCGTTGAGCATGTCTTCAACCAATGCCCGGGCCATCTCAACAGCAATAAATGGTGCTGCTCGTGAAGCAAACGACCTAGCGGCACCTTCATTTAATGCAGAAAGTGTTCGAATCATGCCGCCAATGCTCGCGGGAGCCGAGGTCATAAAAGCCTTTTCGGTGGTGCTAGCAGCCCCTGTATTGCGAGCAAATTTAAAAATAATGCCGTTACTAGAACCTGTACCAAGAAGTAAATTTTCGACCTGAGTTGATAACCCGGTTAGGGTCACGTTAGCGATTGTCGGATTTAGACAGCCGTCTTGTGTCACTGTGTCACATCGGTACATAGCGACGTTACCGCCATGAATTAGATGCTCAATAGTCACTTTATTGCCATTCAGTCTGGTCAGTTTTGGGGCTTTACCTTGACCATCAGCCGCATTCGCTAAATCACCAACGATGATCGAGCCAGTCACCGACATAACCGCTTCAAGAAAACGATCATCCCCCGATGCAAACCAGCTTGATGCCGAGTGACGTTTCAGTGCTCGCCAGACCAAGTTACCTTTAATCGTTTTGTTCACATCAGATGCCGCGACACTTGAAGCATTCTCATAAGGGTTCTTACCGTTGGACTCACTCCAACTGGTAAAAACGTCTCCAGCCCCTTTGAGAGAGCTCAACATGCTGGCTTCTGTTTGCCCCTTCTTACCAAAAGCAGCCAGAGTATCGTTCACGACTCCCTGAGCCATTTGACAGGAATTGCCAAAATATTCGTTCAACTGCTGGATTTTCTTTTGCAGTGTCTCCATGTGCTGGGAGCATTTCTCACACATAGCACTGAGCGCCAATTGGAATGCGTACCCCTTGGCATTTGCCGCTACAGAGCGAAGTAATTGAACAAACTGATCCGCGTTAACAAATGACAAACTTCCAGCGAACATATCAATGCCGCCACAACCTGCTTGGAATGACGGAGGCACCATTGAGACGAGGTTCTCGTTCATGATCCTGTTACGAACAACAACACTTCCACCAGATATAACGCCACGCCGCTGACTCTCGAATACACCAGGCGCAGTGGTGTTGGTCATTGAACCAAACAACTGATTCATCTCCTGTTGCAAGCTTGCTTGGCTCATAGATGAAAAACCAATCGCACAGGCGATTAGCGATACTTGGAATACTTTTTTCATCGTTATAACCCTCCTTGTGCACGCAGATAGCGAACAAGGAACTCAGGGTCCTGTAATATTTTTTCGTTAAGCTCTTGGGCTGACATCGCGAGTGAAACGCCGGGCTGAACAGGTCTGGTGGCATAGTAAGTTTGATCGTCAATCCAACCGGCTTGATGGGCTGCAAGAATGATTCGATTATTGAGCTCATCAAGGCTCATTGCGCCCTGGCCAATCGGAGTGATGACATTAGGCGGGTCAACTAAGAAAACCGCAGGAACAGTCGTAACGGACAAGGATTGAGCTTGTCCTGAATCGACTTTGTAATTTGGAAATTCTCCACTTGGTAAAGGCAAGCCATCGACAGCAATAGCAAACACCTCGAAACCGTAGTTCAAAGCCATGGATTCGATGATAGGCGCTTGAGCATGGCAGTAAGGGCAATCCGAACGATAGAAGAAGAACAAGCCAGCCCGTTTTGCTACTTCACCTAAAGCAACATCCCGTTGAGCGCCAGCTTCTCGATCCATCCGATTGGCAGCATAGGTCGCCAAGGGTCTACGACTGATTTCATCCAAAACAGGATCGCCCATGACAACCTGCTGACTAACATCAGCAAACTGTGAGCCCTTATCCATCATGACGCGCTGAAGATAAAGATAGGCTCTGACATTCTCACTCGTTGGCTCATCAATTGCCTTGTCCATAAACGATTGCATATGCTCTCGGAACCATGCGGCACTGAAGGGCTTTAGTTCGCTCTGACTGGACTCCACGACACCAGTTTCCGGCTCTATCAGCTCATCAGGCTGCTCAGGTTCAGGAATGACCTGATACCAAAACCAGCCTTCCTGACCACGCTGATAGAATGGCCCATCACTGGCATGGGCGGGCATGATGAATAGAAAGAAAATAAAGATTGGGATGGTCACCCATAGGATAAACCAAGGTAACAAAGGCGTTCTCATTGTCAGCTCCAGAAAATTTCATAGAGCTAACATGCTAATGATCCCGGTAAGAGCGATTGGCCAGATAGATGAATGAATCGTGTGTTTTTCTGACTAGCTGTGTGACCAGTAACAACAGCTAGTTTTAACGAGCCAAATTTATGATTGGACCGCTTTGAGCGAAAAGCAGAATTTCTAAAACTCAACACAATCACCATACGAATGCCCGCTTTACCTTAAAACCGGACATGTTGCTTGGTTGGTTTAAGCTTAATAAGCTAACCAGTTTGGCTTAGTGTTCGAGCAAAATTGTACAACAACACTTGATAGCCTGAGAAACTTACTGCTGCTCGTTAGCGGCTACAACTAACTTACGATTAGAGTTTTTATCATCTTCGGCTTTTGAGAAAAATCAGTTGTGTGTTGAAAAATGTGGAGATAATTTTTCAACACATGATTACTAGAGGCTGTTGATCTTTGAGTGAAAATTAGACGGCATAGCAACAAGGTATAATGGTTTCGCCAAAAATCAAAAATACCACCGAGAACGGACGTTGCTATGCCTAGAACAATGTTAACAGATAAAGCCTGGGAAGCCCTAAAGCAAATACTTAAAGACACGGGGCGTGTTTACAATAAGTATGAGCACAGAAATACGCTTGAAGGCATTCTGTATCGGATGCGTACTGGAGTCCAATGGCGAGATCTGCCTGAAAAATTCGGCCGTTGGAATACCGTTTTTAGACGTTTTAACCTCTGGTCAAAAAAGGGGGTACTTCAAAAACTGTTTCAAAGCATATCGTCTGAGAATGACCCTGAGTGGCTATTTATTGATGGAAGCATCGTGAAGGCGCATCAGGATAGCTGCGGGGCATCAAGCGGTGCAGACGAAGCGATAGGAAAAAGCCGGGGTGGCAATTCTACAAAAATTCATCTTGCTGTTGATAGTGCTGGGCTACCTGTTTATTTCGAAATCTCTGGTGGGCAAGTACATGACATCGCCCATGCTCAGAGTTTGATAGCAGAAGCCCCAAAATCAAGCAAGTGTCACTGCCGATAAGGGCTACGATAGTGATAGTTTACGAGCATTTATTGAAGCTCAAGGTAGCGTGGCCAATATTCCGAGGAAAGAGAACAGTAAAACTGGGAATGGTCATATGGACTGGTGCCTTTATAAGTACCGGCACCTGGTTGAAAACGCTTTTTTAAAGATTAAAAAATATCGTGCTATTGCTACTCGCTATGACAAACTGGCAAGAAACTACGCCAGTAATGTCGCGTTAGCCTTTGTCATGGTCTGGCTACCAATGCATTGCTGAATAAAATTTAAGCAAAGATCAACAGCCTCTAGTCAGTCCGAAATTTAATCGTAGTTTAATTAGCATGTCAAGCCAAAGCCGTTGTTGGCTTAAATATGCAGATTAACTATTTAGGTTGCGAGCCCCCCTGGTTGGTCTCGAAGATACTGGTTTAGACATAGCTGCGTTGCTATGGTGTTGGCTATAACTTTGGAAACTCTATGTATATCTCTATGTTGCGATTGCTAGTTGGCTTGATACTCTTAATCTCAACGGCGTGTGGAAGCCTGGCGCTATGGTATCAATTATATGATTTCCCTTTTGCTGTAAGCTTGTTTGTCCTGACATGCTGGAGTGTCTTAGGTATCGCTTGTGTAATAACGCTAGGGTATAGATATCGGCGAAGAATGCGCAACTTGCTGATTGCTTACCTGCTCTTAGGCGCAATATTACTCATTTGGTGGCAAACTGTTACCCCCTCTCATCAACGTGACTGGGCTGATGATGTTGCTTATTTGCTTAAATCGGAGATGCAGGGTAACCAGGTTACGCTGTATAATGTACGTAATTTCAAATGGCGTAGTGAAAGCGACTACACAGCAAACTGGCAAACCCGCCACTACAATTTAGAGCAGTTGGTTTCGGCCGACTTAATTCTCTCTTATTGGATGGGGCCGCATATTGCGCACACCCTGGTGTCTTTTGGTTTTAATAACGGTCAACAGCTGGTTTTTTCTTTAGAGATCCGTAAAGAGCGGCATGAATCCTTCTCCGCCATAGGTGGTTTATTCCGACAGTTTGAGCAAGTTGTTATTGCCGCAGACGAACGGGACATTATTTTGACCAGAAGTAACGCCCGAAATGAAGACGTTTATCTATATCCTTTGGCGTTAAACCCGCAGCAACTTCGTACCCTGTTTTTGGGTTACCTGACAATGGCAGAGTCACTGCGCACCACACCGCAGTTTTACAATACCCTAACAAGCAATTGTACAACCATTGTGTTTGATCTAGCCCGCCAGATTGCACCAGGTATACCCCTAGATTACCGGCTTTTGTTGTCAGGCCATTTTGCCGAGTATGCTTATGATCAGGGCGCTTTAATACCAGGTTATAGCTATAGTCAGTTACAAACATCGGGTTATATTAATGTTCGCGCGCAACAAGCAAACGAAGATCCCAATTTTTCCCGTGCGATCAGAAATGATATAGCCGCAATTTCCAAAGAGGATTAGTAATGACCTTAAGCTTTAACAAACTTGCCTGGCTATTTTTTATCCTGCTGTGTTCAGCCTTACTTAATGCCTGCAGTACCCTAAAGCAGTTCGATAGCCCAGTTGCAGTTCGCTCAATGAATACTGACGAGTACATCAGAATTAAACGGGGTGATGTGCTTACCGGCAACACACCGAGCGCAGCGTCAATAGAGACGATAAAAGTAGCCGGGTTAGATGTTAGCGCCTGTCTCGATTTAGATAACCCCGGCCATGAATGCATTGCCGCACTGCTGCAAACAAGCGGCATTAATGATGAAAGACGTTTATCTACTTTGTCGGAACTCTGGGTGCAACAGGCGCTGTCAATATCGCAAACAAAAGCAGCCGAAGCACGCCTGCATGCCTGGCTACAGGCCGCCCGCTATGCCTATGCTTATCTGTTTTTTACTAACCGCTCTGCCGGAGAGCGGGCATTTGAAGACAGGCAAACTCAGGTACGTGACTATTACAATTTAGCCGTGCAAGAGACGGCTACCATTCTGTTTGAAGCGCATGAGCGGAGTAATAATGTCAGTCCTGACATCGCCCCATTTTCCATGAGTGGCTGGGTAATCAAAACAGATTTTTCAGGCACCAATATTGCGCAAAGTGAGCAACCTATCCATAACTTATTTGCCGCGCCCTCTCTGGCTTTTACAGGGCTTCGCAGTCAGTATCGACGCGATGGTTTTGGCGCAGAGTTGGTTGCTGATCGAAGCGTGAAAACTAATGCTGGCGTTCTGGCCAGAAATAGCGATAGCAAAGATCACGCACCAGCCAGACCAACCTGGAGCGAGATGCCGTACCCGGTTGTTACCGCTTTATTGCGCTTTGAAAGTGATTCCCTTGCAGACATTTTAGCCACTACTGAAGTGACTTTCGCTGTGTATGATCCTTACCGGCACTTTGCTACCGAGCTATACGAGCAACATATCCCTTTAGCCGGACACTTTACCGCAGGCTATGGGCTGTGGCTGGCTCAGGCGGGTTTTGCCCGGCAGTCGATACGTACCTTACTGGGCCGTGAGCAAAACTTCGACAAACCACATGTATACTTGATGCAGCCATATGATCCGGACCGAAGGGTTATCTTAATGATCCATGGGCTGGCCAGTAGCCCTGAAGCTTGGGTAAACGTGGCAAATGAAATAATGGGTGATGAAATACTGCGCAAAAAATTTCAGGTGTGGCAGGTATATTACCCCACTAATATTCCTATCCCGATTAATCACTTCGAGATCCGCAATACTATCAATGCAGTGCTTCATCATTATGATCCACAAGGTTCGGCGACAGCATCAAAAAACATGGTCGTTATGGGCCACAGTATGGGCGGTGTCATCGCCCGGTTAATGGTATCGTCCAGTGAAAACCTGATGAGCGAAGTAATCCGGGATGTTGAGTTCGAACCCAAACGTCGGCAACGCATTGAAGCGCACATTAAGCCAATATTACAATTCTATCCAATGCCAGAAGTGTCTCGGGCAATCTTTATTGCCGCGCCTCACCAAGGCACCCCCTTCGCAGGACAAAGAATAGGGCGTTTTGTCGCAAGCATGATCAAACTGCCGTTAACTATTCTCGAAGATTTTGCTGATGTGCTTCAAGGCAGCGCTGATGATCCCGCCTTAAGTCAAAAAAAACCGCTTTACCTCCCCAATAGTGTTGATAACTTAAACGCGGATGATGACTTCATTTTGGCTGCTGCGACGCTCCCTATATCTTCGACAGTGAACTATCACTCTATCATTGCCAGAACGCACTCTGATGGAAAGCTAGAAGACAGTGATGATGGCTTAGTTCCCTACCAAAGCGCTCACCTGCCTGAAGCGGTATCTGAAACAGTTATTGTCTCTGGCCACAGTGTTCAGGAAACCGCTGCGGCTATTTTAGAGATTAAGCGTATCCTGCTCGACGATTTAGAAGACACTGCAGCCATTAAATAAATTAAGACTAAGAAATAAACGGATGCTGGCCTTAGCAGATAGCTGGTCACGCCATTTGCGTGATAGCTTTACGAAAACGTGATAACGAAAAGGCAAATAAAACACTGCCAATAATCACCAGCCACAGGAATTGCGGCCAAACAACATCCAAGCCAGCACCGCGATAAAGAATGGCCTGTGCCTGGCTGACAAAATGAGTGGTGGGGGCAACCAGCATAATATTTTGTACTAATTCAGGCATACTTTCCCTTGGTGTGGAACCACCTGAGAGCATTTGCAGCGGCAGTAAAATCAATACCATTAACATGCCAAACTGCGGCATATTACGCGCCAGCGTAGCCAAAAATATGCCCATAGACGTTGTGGCAAATAAATGCAGCGCCACACCCACTAAAAATAACAATACCGAGCCTTCAATCGGCACTTGTAGCGCACCTTGCACCACAAAAACCAAGGAAAACGCTGCCGCGCACAATACCACCAAGCCCATCGACCACACCTTTGCCAACATAATTTCGGTAGGCGTTACTGGCATCACCAACAAATGTTCGATAGTGCCATGCTCGCGCTCACGAATAAGTGCCGCGCCAGTTAAAATAATAGACAGCATGGTAACGTTATTAATAATTTGCATCACCGAACCAAACCAGGCTTTTTCCAGCGTTGGGTTAAAGCGTACTCTTAGCGCTAAATCTACCGGCGTAGTACTTACCCCACGCTGATGCTGCAAAAACTCACTGATCTCGGCCATAATAATTTGCTGAATATAGCCACTACCACTAAATGCTTGGCTCATCCGCGTGGCATCGGTGCTTAGCTGGATATTGGTAATATTGCCCGCAAGGATATCGCTTTGAAAATTTGGCGGAATATTTACCACAAAGGTATAACGGCCAGAATCCATTCCGGCATCCATTTCTGGCAATGAAATAAGCTCGGGTAAATTAAATTGAGGAGGATAAAAAGCCCCAACAATTCGGGCCGATAACGGTGACGCATCTTCATCAACAATAGCGATTGGCGCTTTATTTAAGGTATCTGGCATCGCAGTTGCAGCGGTATACACCGACAACGTAAAGGTATAGACAATCAAAAACAGCATGATTTTATCACGCCGTAAGCTCCATAACTCTTTTACCCCTAAGCGATAAATATTGGCAAAGGCTTGCATACTTAACGCTCCTGCTTTTTCAATAGTGCAATTGCTACGCCCAAAATAACCGGTACCGCTAACAGCAAGGGTTTAAAAGAATCATATAAATCACTAAAACCCAGTGCTTTACTAAAAACGCCACGGGTAATATTAATCATATAAGTAGCCGGATAAATCTCACCAATCACCCTACCACCACCTTCCATGGATGACACAGGATCAAGTAAACCGGCAAATTGTACTGCAGGGATCAAGGTTGCCAACATCGCAAAAAACATTGCCGCAATTTGGCTTTTGGTCACAGTAGAAGCCAGCAAGCCCATACCCGTTGCGATAATGCAGTATAAAAACGCCGCCAATAACAAGGTGATAAAACTACCAGTAATAGGGACATCAAACAGTGTTACCGCCAATAAACACATCAGTAGAAAATTAAGCATCGCCAGTGCCACATACGGCAACTGTTTACCTAACATAAACTCGGTTTTGGTTACTGGTGTCACATACAAATTAAGAATAGAACCCAGCTCTTTTTCACGTACTACGGCCAGTGCCGTTAACATGGCGGGCATCATTAATAACAGCAGCGGGATAATAGCCGGCACCATAGCAGGTAAACTGCGCACATCTGGGTTATAACGATAACGGGTTTCTATACCGGCAGCACTACTGGTGCTGGTATTAGTGCGCATTCTAGCTTGCTCGGCCAACCAATGCTGATGAATACCTTGCACATAACCTTTTACTGTTTCTGCCCGTTGCGGCATAGCGCCATCCACCCAAGCACCTACCGCTACGGGCGTTCCGCGTTCAATATCTCGGGCAAAACCGGCTGGAATTTCCAGTACCAGCGATAACTCGCCATCTCGCATCCGTTTATCCAAATCGGCATAATCTTTAATGGGCGCTTGCTCAACAAAATAGCGCGAGCCAGATAAGCTTAATGTATAGCTTTGGCTAAGTGCGGTTTGATCTCGGTCTAGCACCGCATAACGTAAATCCTCAACATCCATGCTGATACCAAACCCCATCACAAACATCAAAATTAAGGAGCCGAGTAATGCCAAAGTGCTGCGCACCGGATCCCGTTGTAACTCCAATGATTCGCGCCACATATAGCTAAACATACGCTGCATACTAAACAACGATTTTTTAGATGGCACTTGCTCGTTTGCCACCGTATCCACAGCCTCGGCAGTAACCAATGCAGCTTCAATGGGTGCTGCTTGCGACTCAGAGCCACTGGCTTCAATCAAGTAATCGATAAACGCGTCTTCCAGTGTATCCTTGCCACGCTTTTGCCTTAATAAAGCCGGTTTATCGCTATCCAGTACTCTACCAGCGTGCATCATCGACATTCGATCACAGCGCTCGGCTTCGTTCATAAAGTGCGTTGAAATAAAAATAGTCACTTTATCTTGGCGCGATAAGCTAATCAGTAAGCGCCAGAAGTTATCACGCGCAACAGGATCCACGCCCGAGGTGGGTTCGTCTAAAATCAGTAACTCAGGTTTATGCACCATGGCCACCGCCAGCGATAAACGTTGGCGAATACCAAGTGGCAAACTTTCAGGTAAATAGGCTAACACGCCTGCTAAATCAAAGCGGCTAACCATTTCCGCTACCCGCGCTGGAATATCCTGTTCTGGCACATGAAATAGCCGTGCATGCAGTACTAAGTTTTGTTCTACAGTAAGCTCACCGTACAACGAAAACGCTTGCGACATATACCCCACACGCTTACGGGTATTAATATCATCAGGGTTAACTTCTTTACCAAATAGCCAGGCTTTGCCTTCTGTCGCGGGTAATAAACCCGTAAGCATTTTCATGGTGGTGGATTTACCGCAACCATTGGAACCCAAAAAGCCAAAAATTTCACCACGAGCAATTTTAAAGCTAACATCGTTAACCGCGGTAAAATCACCAAAACGCATGGTTAAATGTTGCGCCTCAATGGCAATATCATCAGCACCAAACTGGCTTAATGGCGTAATCTCAACAGGTTGATGTCCGCGTTTTTTTTCTTCTGGCAATAATTTAATAAAGGCTTCTTCTAACGATGCCGATGCTGTTCGCTGTAAAATCTCTGCCGGTGTGCCAGTTGAAAGTACCTTACCGCCGTCCATCGCTACCAGCCAGTCAAAGCCTTGTGCTTCGTCCATATAGGCGGTTGCTACAATCACACTCATTTGTGGGCGACTTTGACGAATGCGGCTAATCAGTTGCCAAAATTGGCTACGCGCCAGCGGATCCACGCCAGTAGTGGGTTCATCTAAAATTAAAAATTGCGGATCATGAATTAGCGCACAGCACAGCCCCAGCTTTTGTTTCATACCGCCGGAAAGCTTGCCAGCTGCGCGACTTAAAAATTTTTGCAGCCCCGTTGCTTGCGTTAAATCGTCAATACGCCGACGCCGCTCTGGCGCAGAATGACCAAATAAGCGGGCAAAAAATTGCAGGTTTTCTTCAACAGATAAGGTGGGATAGAGGTTTTTACCCAACCCTTGTGGCATATAAGCAACATGTGGACAAATATATTCACGATGCGCTTTGCTGGCCATATCGCCATCTAGCACATCAATTTGACCGCTTTGAATCGCTTTAGCACCGGATAACAACGACAATAAGCTAGATTTACCCACACCATCAGGCCCTAACAACCCCACCATTTTACCCGCGGGAATATCTAAGGTGATGTTATCTAGCGCCAGTGTTTTCCCGTATCGTAAGCTAACTTGCCGAATGCGGGCTACCGTCATAAAGCAACCCGCTCAGGTAAATGTGCAGGCCAGCTGGCGTCGTCACTTAACTTAACCCAAGCAACACCCGGCAAACCGGTTTTCACCTGCGTAATATGTTTTTGCAGCAATGCGGGATCAATTTTGGCTTTGACCCTAAACATCAGTTTTTCACGTTCGCTGGCTGTTTCTACGGTTTTAGGTGTAAATTGCGCCACATCAGCAACATAAGAAATTTTAGCTGGAATGGCCACATGCGGTGCCGCATCAAGCACTATGCTTACATCACTACCAATGGCAATACGCCCAGCTTGCGCGGCGGGTAAAAAGAATGTCATATACACATCGGTCAGATCGATCATATTTAACACCCGGCCGCCACTCCCAACAATCTCCCCAGCTTGCGCTACTCGATACTGAATACGACCAGCACGCGGCGCCTTTAATACATTATCTTGCAGCTCTACTTTTACGCGATTAACGGTGGCAGCCGCCGCAACCGAGGCCGACTCTGCCGATTGAATTTGCGCATTGGCCGCGGCAATACCCGATGCTGCTGCATCTATCTGCGCTTTAGCCGCAGCAACGACGGCTTGTGCACTGCGCAATTGTGCTTGATCATCATCGGCCGTTTGTTGCGAGGCCGCGCCAGTTTTGGCTAAAGTGCTAGTACGCCGCGAGCGGTTTTGGGCAGCAGATAATTCGGCTTCGCGCTGTGCTAATACCGCTTCCAGTGCCGCTTTTTCACTTTGTCGTTGTGCCAGTTGGCTATACGCCGCACTAACCGCATTTAGCGCTTGGCGCTCTTGCGCTTCAGCTTGTTGCAGCTGAGCAGTAAGTGATTCTGAATCAATATGTGCTACCACTTGATCCGCTGTCACAAAGTCACCTTCGTTAACCAAAATATCGCGGATCCGCCCAGCGGTTTTCGCAGAAATAGCAATTTCGGTTGCTTCAATCCGGCCATTACCCGAAGCAACATCCGCGGGCAACTCATCAGATAATAAATATCTCTGAGCGATAACAAACAGAGCAACAATAACACCGGCAGCGATCAGCAAAGGTTTTACTGTCGTTTTGGATAGATTCATGCGTGACTTTCCTTAGATAATGCGGCTGTAACATTAACGCTGAACACAAAAAGCGCGGATTGTGCAGTATATACAATAGCTGAATAGAATTATAGGAGTAGTTTGTTTGAATTTTGTCTTGCCTTTGACAGTTGTTCCAGTGACCACTTGCTGCTTAGTGCTCCAACGCTGAGTATCCAGGTAGAGATTTTCAATTGTAGAAAGTTGTACCGATTTTCGTCGCATCAAATTCCAGTATGGCTGCATTAGCACAATAGCCAGAATACTGTTTTCAAGGTCACTAGCTGGAAAAGTAAAGGTTTGAGTTACTTGGTCAATTTTATAGAGATGGTTCGCCCGGTAGATAATTATACTTTGGCCTAAGATCGCAAGCAGGAACACAGGCAAAATTTGCAAAAAATCGAATAAATAGCAAATAAAACTCGCGATAATACTTAAAATCAGCAAGTTAGTTACTGATTTTCGTAGCGCCATCCAAACGTCATAAACTTGATAGATTTTCATTTAATACCTTTAGGTATCCCAATACTGGTTAATTGCTGGTGAAGATAGATTGCAGGTTTTTCTTGCGTCTTTCGTTTTCTTCGCTTTTCTCTTTATACATTAACGCTTCTGCCTGAAGCTGCTCCATCCGCTTTTTTAACTGCTTGATCTCAAGATCCTGACTTTTGATAGTTTGCTGTAATTCGTCGAACTTCTGTTTTGCGAGTTGCTTGCCTATGTATTCGCAGCCAAGAAGGTTTGACGCCATAAAAATTAGCAGTATCAATCTAAAAATTTTCACAATAATGCTCCTTATTCTAAAAGCTATACACTTGAATCATCATGCGTTCTTTTGCTTTGGTTAAATCTCGACCTAAGATCACTAATTACACGACCAGATATTTTCTGAACACTTTCGGCTCTGATACTTAATCCTTTAGCAATGAAAACAAATCCAACACTCAACGGGAGCAACTTTAATAGACTGAAAATAAAAGTTAAGAAATAGATCGGATAAAATTGATCAACTTTATTAGTATCAGGTGAAAAAATGGAAATGAACTGGTTTACCAATGCCAACTTAAAAGAATCAACTAACAGATACGCATTTAACAGCATTCTTGAATACTTGTTATGCTCGCGAAAAACAATTGAGTTTTCTACCACATACTCATCAAAATTAGCTAAATAGCTGATCCTAATTGTGATACACCTGCTTCAATCCATGCTTGCCGCCCGGAAACGGTGCGGCAGTGTCCATAAAGTAGTAAACCTGCTCCAGTAAATCATCCATGTTTTGCACTGATGATTCCGGGTTATCGTCTCGTGCAGTGCATGCCACAGTTTTTCAATTTTGTTATGCCATGGGCTATAAACCGGCAAGAACAGTAATTTGAACTTTGGGTTGTCGCTCAGCCACTTCTGGGTTTTCTTGCTCTTGTGGATGATGTAATTATCCACGATTAACCGAATGCTTTTAGCCCGACGATACTGACCTTTAAGCTTTTCCAGCAATTCAATAAATAAGTCACTGGTCTTGCGCTCGCCACCTACATAAACGATTTGCCCTGTCTGGCCGTGTAATGCTCCCGCCAGATAATGTTTCTTGTTCTGTCCTGGTGTTGCCACTTTACGCTGCGCGCCACGGTGCCCCCAATCTGCACCGATTTTAGGATTCAGATGGATGTCCACTTCATCCTGGTAAAACACCGGGTGGTCAATACTGTTATCTGCCAACGCCTCCCGGATAACCGCCAGTTTCTCCTTTTTATCCGGGTCTTGGATATAAAGCGTTGGCGCAGCTCGCCGCCAGACAATTCCTGCTTTGGGCAACCAGCGTCTGATTGTTGAACTGTGGATCTGAATGTTGCATAACTTGTTCAGTAACAGCGCAAACAACTCAGTACTCCAGCGTGAACGCTGATATCCAAGCGTCCTTGGCGTGTACTTCAGCAAAATTTTCAGCACGCCACAGATAAAATCCCGATTCAGCCTAACGGGGCGACCAACGCCTTTAGTTTTTAGACCATCAACACCGGCAACGTCATACCATTTCAACCAGCGGTTAAGCGATGACCGCCCCGCTTGCAGTAGGCTCGCAACCTCTGACTTGGTTTTACCTTTCAACACCAGCAAGACGGCATTCGCACGGCGGCAAAGGTCTCTATCTCGTGTTTTATGAATAATCTTCTTCAATCGGCGGGTTTCCGCGCCATATAAAAATGCTATCCTGTTCATACTCAATGCGTTTGTGGGTTTGGTTTGTTTGGCGACTGATCTGATCGCGCAAACCGCATTGAGTTCCCTTACCTGAGTGATCTACTATTTGGCACAGTTATTTAGAAGGCGCAAAGGGAAAAGAAAAGATTAAGGCTATTGGTCGAGAAGCTAAATCGTTATCGGGGCCAACTATTCAGACAACGAACCCTTTTTCACACACTAGAAGTTTTATCGGAAATTTCATGCTGGCTGAAAAGATATTGCAGCATGGTATTTTTACTTTGAATAGCTCAAAGTTAAGAGCCGCGCCGAGAGTAATCATGCATCAACTAGAAAAAACTGATGGTGGGCTAAGCGATATAGAGGAGCGTGTCTTACGTGAACTTGCAAGTGGTATGGGAGCAAGGGAAGTTCTGATCCATACTGGCAGTAAAATCAATGTGCGCGCACAGAGCTATGATGGTATTAAAGCTAAAATCAAAGCCACTTAACAAGTTGCTTAATTTCGTTCCGGCCACAAAAGGCGTGGCCTCCACTGGACTGCCTACGCTGCGCTGCGGCAGCCAATTAGCAAAGCGTTCTGCTAACACCTAAAAGCGGACTTTACAGCCTTAAAGTTGGAATGTCTGCAATTGGCACATAAGTAATATTCATAAAGTGCGAATACTACATTAGCTTACTTTACTGCAAAAACCGTAACCAATGTCTTCATTGAGTCACCCGTAATCATAACAAAGTACATTTTGCTCCCCACATGCTGCCATAACTCGGCCTCTTGTGCATATTTTTTGGCTTTTTGGATAGCGACACTTTCTGGTAACTGGGCTTTAGTTAGCCCCGAGCATAGCAGCTTAGTGCACAAAGCCTTCCAAGGATGCTTAGGTACACCGTCAGAAAGCCGTTCCACAAACCGTTCCAGTGCATGACGAGTCACCACGACAGGTCCAATGTTCGGAACGTTGATGACCTCATCGATGCCTCTCACTGTAAGATTATCGACGCTGTATTCTTCGAAGGAATGTGAGAGCCAATCGTCCCGCTTCTCTACCGAGATCTGTGCTTCATGGTATCGAGTGAGCAAAAACCTAGTCAGGCTGTAAAGTGAATACTGAGTTGAGCGTTGTTTCTGTAACTTTTTGATGGCTCCTTTACTGACCCGGATTTGAAGGCCGTTGCCACTTCGGTTACTCCCCATCACCTCTTTAACTGACAGTAGGTGATGAATCGCATAGAGCTCAGCTGCAATTGGCTTTTGCTGCTCAGGAAGCTTGTCGTATTGCTCTCCTAAATCGACCTTTAGCTCTCCACCTCTTCGAAGGCCGGTCTTCCAGTACACCGTATACTTGCCATCAATCTGCTTTGTTAAAAGAGTTAATACCATCATGTTTGTTTCTCCAATTGGTTATCTATTTTAAATTCTCCATGTTTTTTCAAATATGCAAGGCGCAAAAAAAAGGGGCCGAAGCCCCTTGGATCAGATATGAACTTTCGGAAACCCCATGGCACCGTAAACATTCAGCACATCATTCCAATCCCAACTTTTCACGCCGAGTGACGTTGGTATCGGAGGGATCAAGACTTGTGTCAGAATGCCTTTTTGCCAGGCTTTTTTCTTGAGTTCATTCGCTGCATTCAGGCCGGTCTCAGAGAGATCGTGGTCTGCCCAGATGTACAGCATTTTCACATTACTTGGTGGTTCAAACCTAGCCAGTAGCGTTGCATTCACAACCGACCAACATGTTTGCCCCGTTGCTCTGGTTACCGCTAGGGCCGTTTCTATACCTTCAGAAACACCTAGTACTTCACCAGGCTCACCTATCGGAATGGCACCACCTGTGATTGTTCTGTCACTTGGTATCGGCATCATCTTTTTAGGCTTTTCAACCGGCGCTTTGAATCCATCTTCACTTAGGTAGATCCGATGAAACGTGGCCGAACGCCCTTGCTGAGTAACGATTTTACCTAGCAGCGCTGGGTAGCTATCGATAAACAGACCATCTTCATCATGGTAAGGCAAGCTTGGATGAAACCTCAGCACCGAATCCCATTCAGGACGAAGCCGCGTCACAATGCCACGACGATGCAAGTAGTTCCAAACTGGTTGCGCACGAGTATCTGCAAGAGAAAACGTTTCTCCCCAGGTTTGATTCAAGCGATGGATAATCGCTTTGTCCTCGTCCTGCTTTCTAGCCTTCCAATCAACAGCGTTACTCGGTATTGGCCGAGTAGGCGCTTGTATTTGTCCGGGTTGAATACCAAGAACCTGGCCGATTGCCTCAATAGACTGAGCAAAGTTCCATCCATTGATCCAAGACAACAGTTCAAAACCATCATGAAAGATACCGCAGGTGTTACAAACGCCACCTCCGGTATATTCAGCATCTTTGAACAGCCTAAAGCCATCACGACCGCCATGAACAGGGCAAGCAACATGACGGCCTTTTCGAGCAATAGCGGCATCAAGTTCTGGCACCAATGCCGCCAATACCTGAAGCCATTGACCATTAAGATATGGCCTCACTGTTTCAATCTGTAAAGGTATCGCCATATAACCTCCTTAAGTAAAAAGCCGACTCCTACCACAGGTGGTAAGTCAGCTTGGTTCCTGCATTGAGCCGTTTGGTTAATGCAGGAACGTTAGTCAAGCTGGATACCATGTCGTCTTAATAGCCACATGATGGAATCACGAAGCACATCAGGATCGACAACCGCAGCCATCGCGCAAACACGAAAGCAAAATGGCGCTAATTCGTCATTTTGAATCCACGACAACACATCCTTTCGCAATCGAGTACTGACACGGCCATCCAGCAATACACGGATCGCATCCAATAGAATGCCTTCGCGTAACTGCCAGATTTCCGTGTCAGACCAAGTGACTGGGGCATCATCAAACTCAAATAGAAATTCGAGCTGTGATGACGTGTGTTGATAGGACTGCTTTTGTGATGAAGGAGAATGGGCAATGCGCCCATTCATTAAAGATAACCGCGTTCGGCAAGCGAAACGCAGCCCTCGGATGCGACCACAACATGGTCAAGCGTTCGAATATCAACAAGTGACAAGGCGTCACGGAGTCGATGAGTGATGCGTTTATCAGCTTCACTGGGTTCAGGATCACCCGATGGATGGTTATGAACCAGTATCACTGCTGCCGCATTAAGCTCTAGCGCACGCTTTGTTACTTCCCTTGGATACACGCTCGCCGCATCTAAAGTGCCTTTGAACAGCTCTTCAAATCGAATAACGCGATGCTTTGTATCAAGAAACAGCACACCAAAAACCTCGTGCTCATACTCGTGCATCAGTGTTTGCAGGTATGAGAACGCCGACGATGGCTGTTCAATTTTTCGACCTTTACTTAATCGACCACGGGCAAGCTTGAGCGCCATATCTAAGATATCCGCTTCAGTCACTTGCTCAGGAACGATATAAGTACCGGTTTCTTCGCCAGCTAAGAACTTTTTGTTTTTCATAGGAGTCTCCAAAAAAAAGCGGAGACGAACCCATGCCCTGACGGGGACGGAATCGTCCCCGCAGGGTGGTAAAGTTGATGTGGTTACTGAATTAACAGTTGTTGTGTTACTTCGAATAACTCACGCTTCAGATCTTTGACATCGTTAATCACAATGCTTTGAGGAAAGAATTTCTCAACACTGCGTGTTTGAATCCCTATTCCCAGAAGCTCAAAGCCACTTCGTCTGCACCGGTCAACAATGTCATGCGTGGCAGCCCAATCATCTGGGTCACCATCCGTTAGCACTATCATTAGCTTTCGCTTCTGTTTTTGCGCTAACAAACTGTTTGCCGCAAACCACATCGCTTGTGCCATAGGCGTACAACCTCGTGGTTTTTGGTCAAAACAGGCGGCCCGATGTCGAACCGATTGCTTGGGCAATAACGCGATAGAAACTTCCTGATGAATACCAGGAAAATAACTGACCGCAGGTACAACACCCGGTATGCCTTCCAGTGCCATGGCCAAAGCCAAAGCGGCTTCATTGGCAACATGAAAGTACTTGCGATTACCTTCGCCAATGGGCTTACCCATTGAGCCCGATATATCGACCAGCAAGTGCACAGCAGCATTAGGCGCAATGCGAGGTTGCCTTTGAATAAACAATCTCGACTCACCTGCTTGTGAAGCGGCAAGACGATGGGTTGCAACTCGAAGACCGTGCCTTTTGGCATGATTCCGATTGTCCTGACTGGACTGAACCATACCTCTAAGCCGGGCTCGAATTTGAGCAGACTCCGACGCCGATAAGGTCAAGATGGCCTCATCACCCAACATAGCGTGCTCTGCTTGGGGCAAACTGAGTGGAGTGACGCCCTGATGGCCTTCAGCTTGTTCCGACAACACTTCTGCCACTTGGGCAAAGGTATCGGGTTCAAACTGAGCGGCACTGGCCTCTAAGGCTTGTCGCAAATTGTCAGCTTTATCAGAGTTATCTGAATCCCCCGTTTCAGCAGCATCCCCCATTGCAGACGATGCTGCTTCTGGGGTTTGACTGTCACTGCTGTTATTGCTGTCATTACTCGCATCTTGTCCAATGTCATTACCGTTATCAGCATCCGACTCATCCTGTGGTGGACGAGATTCTTCTTCCAACATGGCAACGATGGCATCGACAAGTTTTAGCACTTCACCTGTAGACGCTAGGCTAGGCACTACTGTCAGCATGGCGCTTAACCGGCTCATCGCTGCGGCAGGAAAGAGTTGTCTGACTCTTTCATCAACAACTTGATACAAAGGCGTCAGTGCTTTCTGACCGAGAAAATGGCATCTCAAGCGGAACAACAACCATGCTTGCAAGTTAGATGCAGGCTCAAGCTGTTCAGGTACACACATTTGCTGTGTGTCCACCATGTACTCAATCACTTGCGAAATACTGCGCCGGGTTCCGGGGTAATCCTTTGCCAATTCGTTTTCAATGCGAACGTCCTCAATGATATTGAGAAGTGCCTTACGGATCGGCTTGGACGACGCCTTCTGCACCATGTCAAAATTGGTATGCCGAATATGCGCCGCTTCATGAGCCAGATAACCCCAAGCTATCTGTTGATAGTGTGGGTCGTCTGGGTTTGCTGTTGGGATCACAATCCGCTCACCATCGGTAAACGCATCTTGTCCTTGAATAAGCACCTTCACACCAAACTTTTCGCCATAAGCGGCGGCAACGATTGGCAGTGCGTTTTTTAATGGATGATTCATGGGAGTCTCCTAATCATTAGGGGGAATACTCCCTCAGCGGGAGCGTTTCCCCGCTGGGAATGTAAGTGTTTAAACCTGTGCTTTTAGCTTATCCAGATCGTATTTTTGACCTAACCAAGCCACCAATTGAGCTGGACTCTCGTGCTGCTCAAATGACGTTTTAAGCTGGTCTAAACTCAGGATGTCATCCAATGTCAGACCGTACTGGTCTTGTAACTGAGTAGACACCTCGTGTTGATATTGCAGCCAGGCCCGCTCAAAAGCGGTTTGCTGCAATGCCATGTTTGGAACAAATACCATGGCCGTTACCCAAGCTCCTTGTGCGTCCGCATCTGCGATCAAAACAGGGTTCTTGGGGATCACGACACTATGTGTTGAGTACGACCGTTGTACTAACGTTCGACAACACGCCACTTCTGGTATCGATTCACTTTCAACCGCATCAGTCACACCACGAAAATGTGCTTCAAACTGGTTCAGTTGGCTGGGGTTATGGATGGTTGATTGCATAATTTCCTCTTACATAGTTCAGAGGACATGCGCCCTTCAGGGCAACATGCCCTCAAGGACGTTAGAAATAAAATGAGTTTGGTACAGTCGAACCAAGGTTTGGTCTGACGGTTGGTTGTGGTATTGCACGTAAGTTATCTGCCTGAGCAGATACTGGCTGTGCGGGTTTAGGTTCAGGTTTGGGCATCAGTTGTCTGATATCCAATTGACCTTCACCGTGCATTCTCATCTTGTCTGGATCAGACAAAATTAAAATGGTCGCCATTAGTTCGTGATAGAGATTGTCTGTCACAGGGCCGGTCTTCGGCAGACGAACAAATAAATTGTCCATCGCTTCGACCATCGGCTGGACTCGATGATCCAGGAATGACAAACCATCCAACTTGTCTCTTAATCGCTTGAGAGGATTAAGGGCTCGCTGGCTGATTTGATTCTTACCTGCAACGGAACGCTCAAACAGTTCATTGGCATCACGAGCCACCTCCCTAAAGAGGGTGTGTCCCATGCCATTGACCTTGTCATCTAAGCCACCAGCTTGTTCAGCCGGTTGCATTCGATAGATGGCATAATCGAACTGAAGCCGTTGTTCCACGTCTTCGATGGGTGACAGCGCACGCCGGATTGCATCTGCAAATTCCGGGTGTTTTGCAACCCAGTCAAACGTCACCTGATCATAGTTGTCCAAGAACAACTGCTTGCACTGCGCAAACTCCTGACCGATCCGGTCAAGCTCTGGAACAATCTGATCAATTCGGTCTTCAGGGACGGCATAGCCACCTAAAAACCGCACACCGACTTGCTCACACAAGCGCTGCGCTTCTTTCTTAAGCCTTTCAAAGTTCGCCAATGCCTCAGGGTCGCAAATTTTTTTACTCCCTAAGCTGGCAACATCCTTCGGTGGAAGTTGGCTGCCATTGGCTAGTCTGAAATCTTCAGGCCTTAGTTTTTTTCTACCGCTCCAGATGGAACAGTCGATGTGACAAATCAAAAGTTTGTCGAGGGTTTGAATACTCATAGTGCATCCTCATGCGAGATGGGGACGCACCACTCCCAACAGGAGCAATGGCCCCCGTTTGGGTGGTAGTAGTTGACGCGCTAATGGCAATACCACTATCAGAAATAGTAATTTTGCGAATCAGGCGACGATTGGTTGAGATCGATTTTCACAGGCATTAAGTCCAGTGCTTCAGCTATCGGGCGAACCCGCTCTAAATCACTGCCTAATAACCTCAATACATCTTTTTCCAACTTCAGTTGGTCGGATACTTCTATCCCTTCAGGACTCGCTACTGTGAGCGAACACAGAGGTGGTAATTGACGCTTAAAGGCCAGTAACAGCAACAATGGCCACGGGCCATCATCCGTGTTAACAATGCCAGCGCCTTCACCTGACACAATGCTGATTTGATTGGTACTAGGTAATCCGCTTTTGCAAAACCCTAATGACCATTCCCCAATCCTGACCTGGTTATCATCAATAACAGCCAAGCCATAGGCTTCAAGCAGCTTTGCCATATCGAACAACGCTTTTTGCGCCAGCGAGATTTGGCCATTGACGTCCTTGCGAGTACGAAACTCCCAACTGACGTTATTGGCGCACGCGACGCTATCAAGCGCATTTGAGAGTTCAAATGGCCGCCCTTGATGATCAATGCCGACTTGTCCAACAAATCGATAACCCTTGTTGATTTTCTCATTGATTCGTCGGTCTGCTTCAGCGTTAGGATCAGTCGAGTCAATCAATCGCTGCTGCGACAATTGACCTGCTTTTCCAAACCGAACTTCAATCTCCTGGTTATCTGAACCAACGTAAATGGCCCATTCTTTGGCTGTCCCATCAGAATGACTGTAACGGTAAAGAGCAAAGCACTTTTCCATCATCGATCCTCCCAGTGATCACCGAAGACATCAGCGGCAATACGGTGAATGGCTTCTCGTTGCTCCAACTCAGCACGAGCCGTCAAAGACCGAATCAGTGCATATTCCACTGCGTTAGGAGCGCCTTTAAAAGCAAGTGTTAACTTTGCCCAGCGCACCAAGGTCCTAGTGGACATGGTGATACTAAGCTCAGCACCGCCATCCGCGCCCCCAATAAAGAGACGACGAATGTCACCAGCCACTTTCACCATTTTCTGGCGAAAGACTTCTGGCAAGCCCGGCGCAACGTTCTCCAGAATGGCTTCCTCTACAGAAGGCTCTGCATAGGTCGCTTCGATGATTCTAAAGCGATCAAGAAAAGCCAAATTCTGTTGGAGCACACCTTGATACAAGCCCGTTTGGTCACCGCTGCCCGCACTGTTGCCGGTTGCGATAAAACGAAACTTGGCATGTGGCATGATGATCTCACCGCCATTTTGTGCGATGACCAACGGGGCACCTTCCAAAATGTCATTGAGCCCAGCCAGTTCAGCAGGCTCAGCAAGATCCATTTCATTAATGATCAGCAAATGGCCATGCTTGACAGCCAGTGCCAGCGGTCCATACACAAAGGTCATGTTGCCATTAACCAGTGTGTGGTGACCGATAAGATCGGACAATTCCAATCGACCGTGCGCAGTAATTTGCTGAACAGGCCAATTCAATCGAGAAGCAACTTGGCAAATTAGCGAGGTCTTCCCGCATCCCGTGGGGCCTGTAATATACAAACCGTCACCGTCTGGGTGAGACAAGAACGCCAATACGTCACGTAAGTCTTCTTTTCTAAAAACATACTCGTCCTTGCGAACGGGAATGTTTGGATGGGTAGTGTCGGCACCATATCCTTCCAGAACGAAAGTATCAGGAGCCGGGACATTAAACGCTTGATTCACTTGAACCAAAAATGGGGATTGTTCTGTCATGGTAAACCTCATTAGTTTTAACGAGGCCCCATGCCCCAACAGGGAATGAAGTCCCCGTCGGGTGGTGTGTTGATTGTGGTATGGCTGTGTATGTAAGAGTTCAGCTCGCTCTATCATTCGTACCCAGCATTGGCTACGAGTGAAACTGCTTTCTGATGCACTTGGCATAAGCGCATTAGAAAGGAGCCGAAATCGGCTCCAAGTGAACGTTAAAAGTAAAATGAGCTCGGCGAGTCACCTGGCAGAACCAAGATCTCTTGCTCAAGGCTGATTTTGATTGGTGTTTCAACGGGCTGCTCTGGCTTATTGGTGCTGATACGCAACCGCTCTTGTGGCGCTTTTCGGTAAGCAGCTAAAACCTGATCGTCCAGCTCGCCTAATTTATCGGTGGCCAATTGCTTATAGTCCACCGTACCCGCCATCATGTAGCGGCTGAGTTTGACCCCAGCATAATCGGCATGAGCGTAGTTACCCATCATAGCGACCAATTTCGACTGAGCGTCTCGCATTTCTTCTTTCAAAGATTTGATGTGCTTTTCCAGTCGGACCACTTCGTCATGTGCTGAGCAATACTGGCGAGACAACGATGTCCAGCGGTATTGAGCTTCACCCTTGGGAACAAAACAATCTTGCTCTGGGCATTTTGACGGTTCTTTTTTGGTCTGTACTAACTCCCAAAACTCAAGCGCTGTTTCTTGCAACTCAGTTAAGAACGCCGCGTCTCGTTGTATTTCAAACTCAATCAGTTGATCCTCAAAATAGAAAACCAACCAACCACACGTGCTATTGGCGACCAGTATTTGATGCTGTACCTGCACCCAATACAACTGGTACGCCTCGCTTTGTTCTCGTTGAGCTTGCACATCCTCAAAAACTGACTGGCAAGGACATTTCAGTTCAACGGGTTCGCCCGCATCGTTGATGCCATCAAAGCTGGCTCGAAAGATTGCGTTATGATCGGCTTCTGCACATAACGGCAGAAGAAAGTCATTATGCGCATTCTCAAATGCTCGCCTTGCTTGAGGCTCCAACCGTATACCGCGAAGTACATTAGGATTATTCGACAGGTCTTCCGGTAATACGAATCCGGTTTTTTCTGCCCATAATCGCCAAGGTGTTTTGTAGGGTGAACGCCCCATAATAATTGGGGCTTCAGATGCCGTAACCCCTGCAATGCGCCACTGGTGCCATGCAGGAGTACGTTGTGATAGGTCGATAACCTTCATATTGCCTCCTTTGAGGGGAGACTCCCCCTAAGGAGAGAACTCCCCTTCAGGGTTAAGTGGTTACTTTGCTGCTTGTGCTAACGCTGTTTGGTGCTGAACAACACTTGCTTGAACCGAATCAATTGCCGCTTTACCGGCTTGAATCGAACCTAAGACAAGGGCAACAACCAATACCAAGCGAAAAAGTGAGGCTGATTTAGTCATGGAAGATCTCCCAAAAAAAAGACGAGACCTTCCCCCTGACGGGAAAATAATCCCGCCAGGGTTAGTAAAATGAATGCGTGGCGCTAAGAAGCTAAAGGCTGTGTGAGCGCTTTGGCTGCTTGTTGCTGTGCATTAAAGATTTCTTGTTTCGCAAACGTCAGCTCAACACCTTGAAAATGTTCATTGGCATATTCCAATGCACTATTCCAAGCGTTTGAAGCTTCCGCCCGCTCGATAAGCTTGTAAACAAGCCCTCGGGTTCGATCATCAACTTGCTCGGGTGGAATCACCGATGGCTCAACAACGTGTGTTGCTTGGCCTTCGATAATTCGCTCCGCTTCGTCTTGATCGAAAATTCCCACAAAGCCAAACGCAATGCGGGAACACTGGATCATGGATTTATGTCTTAGCATTCGCTTAGTGTGCGTCTGCCATGGACCATCTACACGGTAAGGGCCATTTTTGCCGTTACCTTCAAAAGGCGGTCGATAGACTTCATCCAGATACTCAGTGATTTTGACTGGGTGCGAACGGTCGCGCCGATAGATGATGCATTCCATCCATTCAGGGCATTCTTTCGCGCCATCCAGTGAGACTTTGTTTTCTGAAGTCTTAAACTCCATGCCATCAAACTGGTCGTGTTGATTGATGATGCGAGACCATCCATCGACACCTACCACTGGAATAATTCCAGCTTGTTTATCAGGGAACGCAAAAATCTCTTTGGTGAAAGGGTTCAAGCCGTACTGATCTGCAACCACCAAGAGCGCCATCATCTGCTCATTGGTCGGTGCACTACCGTCACGTTGCTTGAATGCTGTTGCTTTAAGGGTATCGAACAACTTGTTTGGATCGACACTAAAGCGCTCAGCAAAGCGTTGGATTAGCTTTGGTTTTTCCATTGTGGACTCCGACAATCAAAGTGGGAGTCTGACCCTGACGGGAAAGTACTCCCGGCTGGGTTAAAGCGTTTTTGCTCGGTTAAAAATCTGGTTCAGGATAAGTTTGTGCCCAATTAGTTTGGGAGCCTGCATCATCCGCCGCTGATGGCTCAGATGCTTTGTTCACATTATCAAGAAGCAGAAACTCGTCCGCGTCCACTTCGGTCAATCGATGCTTAATGCCATCTTTCTCCCATGAGCGCGTGCGCTGAGGCCCTTGAACAAAAAGCTTCGCTCCTTTTTGGATCAAATCTTTTGCCCTTAGCCCTAACTTAAATCCACCACGATCTCGAAAAACGACCCGATGCCATTCCGTATGCTCTTTGAGCTCATTGGATTGACGGTCGCGCCATTTCTCAGAAGTGGCCAGTGAAATGCTGGTCACTAAATCACCTGATGGATAGGCTCGCGTCTCTGGCTCAGAGCCAACGTAGCCTATGAGTGTTACTTGGTTTTTCATGATGTTCTCCTCGTCTTAGTTGAACTCTGTGCACACAGTCGCTTCTACCCGGCTGGGCAAAGAAGACTGACGACGCAGATAGGTTGGTATTTCGAGTAAAGCCATGTCGTACTGATGTGGCTCTTTGTAAAACGCAGATGTCAAACGGGGCATACCAGGAGCTTTAGGCACTGCCATTGGACGACGTTTTGGTGTTGGTGTGAGCAATCGCTTGATTTGAGTAAGTACAAATCGAAACGGGCGCACGCTTTGACGAGCAAGCAATCGCAAAAGCGACCAGCTTAGTTTTGCAAGCAACATAATGCCTGCGATTTGGATGATAAATCCGAAGATATATTCCATGGGTGACTCCTTAATTTGGTTTTGAAGGAGTCAACCCCAACTGGGGAAAACTCCCCCAGTTGGGTGGTGAAAAGGCGAACCGTAAGGAACGCATGGTTGAGCATGTAAAAACATGCAGGCTATTTGTTTAAGGAGGCTAGCTACCTCTTAGTACCACTGAGAATACTCAGCGGCGGGCTTCCTTTGAGCTCATGCTCTTAGGCGCAGATATCACTGAAACAGATCAGCAATATTTGATAGTCAGTGTAACCGTCTTATCCAGACAGGATAGTTAGAAAGATGCTCAATTCTTCCACCTAGCTGAAAGGCCATTACCTCACAGAGGATTAGGCTAGGGACTGATTATTGTCATATCAGGAGCAAACTTATGGCCCAAGCAAAACCCAATTACTCAAAACCCATCTTTGAACAATCATTCACAATTAACAGCTTACAGGCACAACGTGTCGTTGACCGTGTTTTTAGACGGACGGTCAGTGCGCTCTACGGAATCGATGTCATCCTACGCATCATTGGCGATGAGAACGAAATTGATGAAGTGGAACAGATCATTAGCCATCTGATCGAGGATTGCGCTAAGGCGGTAGACAACGAACAAGCTCGTTTGGACAAACTGATGGAGTCCAACGGCATCGATGAAGTACCTGACTACACCGATCCGATAACCTTCAACGCAAAAATAAGCTCGCCCCAGGTTGGCCAGTTTGTTGGCTTAGTTCGCAAACTCGATGCGTTGATGATCTCAATGGACACACTCTGGCTATCCAGCGTGCTTAGCAACAAGCAACGTGTTGATGGCGACTACACATGACAACAGCGCATTATCAAACTGGCTCGACGCATTATTGATATCGAAATTCGAGCACGAAAATCAGCTCAAGTTAAGGGGAAAGGTCAGCCCGAGCCGATTAGAAGTGTAACTATAGATTTTAAAGACAAGTACTCTTGCTCACATGGGCTAGGATATTTTTTAGAGGATATGGTTAAAGGGAATCCAGCTAGTATTCACGTAGATAAGGTTCTACAGGAGATAGAAGATCAGGAATTACTTAATGCTATCTATTTCAATAGAAAGATTCCAAGCAACACATATGACCGCGCTATAAATGAAATAAAAGAAGCACTAAATTTTTAAGTACACTCTTCTTGCACTGTTTCTAGAAATGTAAGAAAACTCGGAATTTCTTACATTTCACACTAAGTCATTGAATCGCAAAAGGTCTGGCAAACTGCCTTTTCGGTTGCCCAAAACAAACCTCAGAAAATAAGCTATACACACGAAAAAGTTACATTTTTGGTGAAGAATATGGCACAAGCAAAAACACTTTCTAAGCCCGAACTAAAACAGGTTTTCGACGTTACACGAGCATGTAGTCGCTATCCCGAACGTGACATTACGATGCTAATGCTTACACATTATTGTGGCCTTAGAGTCGGCGAAGTTGCAGCTCTGCGTTTTGAGGACATCATCAGCAATGATGGCACCCTACTCTCTGAGTTAACACTCGACAAAGAACGTACTAAAAGTAAGCGCTCTAGAAAAATATTCCTACCGAAAAAGATGATGCGCCAGCTACGCGAATACCTTTCAGGACTTAAACGACGTCCAGCACACGGCTATCTATTTTCAACACAGAAGTCGTCACGCTTTAGCGCAAATACTGCCACACAGCACTTACAACGCTTGTACGAGCGAGCAGGAATGCACGGAGCTACAAGCCACTCGGGCCGAAGAACTTGGTTAACTCAATTGAGTCAAAAAGGAGTGAGTGTATTTGTGCTCGCTGAAATGGCTGGTCACCAGAGTATTCAGACAACACAGAGATATGTAACTGTGAATGATGAGCTAAAGCGCAATGCTGCTGAGCTCATATAATAGAGCAACTTAATTAGCTAAATACTATTTACTCTTCTCTAAGTTGATACGTGCCACTTCTGGAACCACCCACACGAGTAATTAGCTTCAAATCTTCCAACTTACTTATAGACTTAAAGAACTGAGATCTAGATACAACTATCTCCTGCTTTTCAGTCATTTCCGCAAAACGATCATATCCTAGATTTGATTGATACGTTTTTTTGTCAACCACATCCCATAACGCTATGAGCACGATACGATCAGAATCCGTAAGACTACCCAAACCAAGTTCTATAGACGCTGATTCTAACTGCCTTATCAATCCTAAAAAGAATCTTAATTTTGTCATTACCTAACTGTTCCTAGGTCTAAAGCAACTAGCTTATCGGCTGTGGTAAAAATTTCTACCCATTAGAGCTAAATTGGAATTTTTCGGATTGTAAGTGTAGGTTGCAACACAGTATTTGAAAAAAGTTATCACACACTATGTAGCACACCAATACATATAAAACATAAATTACTGAAATAAATGCAATTTATTAGACGCATCGCAATTCAAAATCCGTTGCCTATAAAGCGTGTCGGTTCGAGTCCGACCATCGGTACCATTTATTTGGTATAGATTACAGAGAGACACTTTAGAAACCTTGAGATCCCTTAAGGTATCCCATTGTTTTCCTTGCGAATCCTCATGATCCGCGTCCAAGGAGTAGACAATGGCGTATACACAAAAGCATCCTTCGTACACCTTCGTTAAAGACTCTATCTATTATTTTTCTAGAGCTGTTCCTAGCGATCTTAGACACCACTACAAGTCTTCAAGGATTGTTCAGAGCCTTAGCACCAAATCATCTACACGAGCAGCAACAGCATCTAAACTTCTTTCATCTCGCTTAGATGACTACTGGCTAGGTCTGCGTCTTAAGGAGATGAACGTGCCTGCAGCACACCTACTGACCTCTCAAGCAACAACCAACCTGGACTCCACTCTTCCTACAATTGATGAAGCTATGGAGACTTACCTTTCAGTTAAGGGGCGGAGTAAAGGAAAGTATTTCTTTAGCCATACCAAGAGAGCCATAGGATATCTGAAAGAATGCTTGGGTCTTCGCTGCTTAGACCAATACACAACAGCAGACGCATCCAAACTAAGAGACTGGCTGCTTGAACGTGGGCTTCAAATGAGTTCCATTCAGCGTAATTTCACGTGTATTAAAGCCGTTGTGTCTTTTGCAATTAATGAGCTTGGTCTTGAGTGTAATAACGCGTTCCAAGGTGTTTACCTTGCTAATGATAGTGATAAGCATAAGCGCCTGCCCATTCCATTAGATAGCATCAAAAAGATTCAACAGGAATGCATGGTTTTAGATGATGACCTAAGACATCTCATAGCTCTCATAAGCGACACAGGTATACGTTTAGGAGAGGCTGTAGGGCTTCTTAGAACAGATATTATCCTTGAAGCAGAAACACCGCATATCATAATCCAAAAGCACTCACACAGGCCCTTAAAGACCTCTGCAAGCGCTAGAGTTATTCCTCTCGTAAGGTCTTCATTGTGGGCTGCTAAACGACTCCTAGAGAGCCCCCTAAATGAGTTTTGCTTCCCAAGATATGCAAACCAAAATGAATGTAAAACAAACTCTGCAAGCGCCGCTTTGAACAAGTGGATAAAAATAATTGCAGGAAAGGACGCCGTTATTCACGGACTACGCCACAGTTTTAGAGATAGATTGAGAGCAGCAGATGCACCTTCAGAACTTATAGACCAGTTAGGTGGCTGGAGTGTTCAAAGTGTTGGGCAAGGCTATGGTAATGGCTACCCACTTAAAACCTTGCACAACTGGATGACCAGAGCTATGCGCGTTAATGATGACGACTAACGGCACAAAGTAGCCATATTATGAAGATCAATTTAATGTAACGAATTAACTAAAAAGTTTCTTTTGAAAAGATTAGAATCTTTAAAACTCCATAAGGCTCCTATTGTGATTCAGTCTGAGTTTGTTACAACTTTGGTCTCTACATTTTCTTTAGTTTCACTAGCAGAAATTGGCGATAAAAGTCTGTTGGTCTGTATGGCGCTTGCTACACGCTACCGTCATTGGCCAGTATTTTGGGGTGCAGCAATAGCATTTCTAGTCTTAAACTTGCTAGCTGTTATTTTTGGTTCAACCATAGCGGCGTTGGTACCTGAATCAATAATTTTAGCGACTGTAGCAGTGATGTTTATCGTTTTTGGTGTGTTGGCACTTAGAGCTACCGAAGATGAGGAAGATATTGAGCTAGAAGAGAAAGCGAGTCATGGTATCTTCATAACAACCTTTTTAATGATTTTAGTTTCAGAGTTTGGTGATAAAACCCAAATAGCTGTAGCGGCATTATCAACCACTATGGATGCTCTATCCGTTTGGATTGGCGGTAGCCTAGGTTTGATTGCGATATCCGTATTAGGAATTTGGGCGGGTAAAGCTCTTGTTAGAAAAATCCCGCTTCATTGGCTGCACAGAGCAGGTGGAGTTCTTTTTTTAATGTTTGGTGGCTTTGCAGGGTATAAGTTTATTAGCACTTTAGGCGCTAATTATTTCTGAGCCTAACTTCGTACTTTTCGACTGTGGCAAACCAATTAATTTGTAGTGACGTCTGAAGGTCATAAACAGTCGTCAGCTAAAGAATATTCAGTTGTGGCTCACAAAAAATAACCATGAGCCACGCCCAGACAATCTTTTTACATCTTATGTGGAACCGTTTTGATTCCATTTATCTCCTGCATTTCACGTATATATTGAATGATTGCAGGAACTTGCATGAATGTAATCTGTTCTTGTGCAGGCATATCACCAAATGGCCAGTGATGTTGCCGTGTACCGTTTTTAATAGCACTCACAATAGACTGATTTGAATGATGCCCTGGATTGTAAATTGAGTGAATTAAAGGAGGTCCCTTATCACTACCTGATCCATTTTCACCATGGCATTGCGCACAGTTATCCTTGAATACTTTGGCGCCAAACTTGGCTCTATCGCTCAGCGCACCAGTTTTAACATCGACGTGATTCTCTTTATGACCTGCGTGTACTGGAACACTTAACCCCAGAACAAACGAAGAACAAAGAAGCATTTTTAAACTTTTATTTATCACTGATTTACCACTTCAGATTCATAGCCTGCATCTTGGAGTAGACTTAGAACTTCATTTATGGGTTTTTCTGTCGCCAGTGAAACTGTTTTACTATCAAGATCTACACTGACCTCACTGATTGCAGTATCTGCAGCCAATGCTTCCTGAATTGATGATACGCACCCTCCGCAGTTCATCCCTTCAACATACAATTTAATGTTATTCATAGTAATTTCCTCTACGTTATTTATTGTTAACCATCTCTGTATGTCGTTGAGCCAAGTCCTTAGGCCACTCAGATTTAATATAAGCTAAAACATGCCAAATTTGCTCATCTGTTAGCTTTTTCTTGAACGCTGGCATATTTGATTTGTACTCTTTGCCTGCAATTGCCTGTACACCAAATTTAGTAAGCTTAAACAAAAGCTGATCATCGTGATGCCAAGTGTGTCCTGACTCATCATGCGGTGGAGCGGGTAAGTAGCCCTTTAAATCACGTTGTTTCCAATTAACTTGGCCCTCCAGACTGGAGCCGTGGCAGGAAGCACACTCAGCGAAGTAAATTGCTTTTCCCTTCGCTACAGCCTCTGCATCTTTGTAGGGGATACGCTCATCTGGTTGCTGGAAGCTGAAATATAGAAATAGTGACACTGCAAGTAAGGCACTGATAACGATGACTACAGTGTGATTCAAACTCTTAATTTGGAACATAGTTATTTAATCTTTGTACCTGTCATGACAAGCCTTACAGGACTTCGCTAATTCACCATATGCATCCCTAACAGCATCGAGATCTTGCAATGTGGCGGATTCTACTAGGGTAATTGAATTTAATAGGTAAGTTTGACGATGCGCATCAAATCTACTCCACTCTTGCCAAATTAATGGCATAGCTTCAGATGGCTTTTGGTTTGAACCCACTGGGAAATAGTTAAGCATTTCATTCCCCCACTTTACCAACTTCTCCGACTCTAAAGTGATTGTTTGAAAATCAGGAGCTTTAATCGCCTGCTTGATGGTTTTCATGGATTTCTTAGCCTGCTTAAAATTATCCATTCGCTCCTTAACAACTCCAGTTGCACCAGAGTGTGCATAAGCAGCAAATGCAGCAACAAATAAAACACTGGCCAAGGTAAGTCTAAGTGATTTTTTCCGCATTACTTTACCTTCAAGATAACTTCCATCAAATCATGCAACCTAAACCTGTCATTAGATTGAAAGGCGATATAAAAACATCAATAGTTACACTTGAAGAATAACTAGCTTCTCCTTTTGACTGAGCTGCAGAGTTTACGCGAAGTGTCTCTTATGGGTCGAATACAGACAACTGCTATGTTGAAGTAACTAAGTTAGGTTCAAACTATTATTCTGCAAGACTCCAAAAGTGATTAGTGGGGCCATGACCATTGCCTACGCAAAGCCTATCTGCTGCTTTAATAGCGTTGGTAATATAACCTTTAGACTCTAAAATGGCTTCTTGGATCGAGTAATTCTTACCAATAAGGGTGGCTAGTGCTGAACTAAGAGTGCATCCTGTTCCATGAGTGTTTTTCGTTTCAAAACGCTTTTCCTCAAACCATATCAGACTGCCGTCGGTTGCTAAAAGGTCTGGACTGTCTTTACCCTTTAGATGCCCTCCCTTAAGTAAAATGGATTCTACTCCTTGATTCAAAAGGTCTTTGGCTTGAGCTTCCATTTCAGCTCTACTAATAGCTTCTTTTTGACCCAGAAGCACAGCAGCCTCCGGAAGATTTGGCGTTATTAAAGTGGCTAGTGGTAGAAGAGAATTTTTTAGTGCATTTACGGCATTTGAATCCAACAAAGGATCACCACTTTTGGCGACCATCACAGGATCTAAAACGATAGGAACATTTTTGGTTTTCAAACATTCTGCGACAGTTGTAATTATTTCGGTTGATCCCAGCATTCCAATTTTTATGGCATCCACACGAATATCATCAAAAATAGCATCTAGCTGAGCTTTGATTAAACTAGCTTCTATCAACTTTACAGCCTTAACCCCAGAGGTGTTCTGTGCAGTCACTGCTGTGATAACCGACATTGCGTAACCACCTAATGCAGAGATAGTTTTAATATCTGCTTGAATGCCCGCCCCACCTGATGAGTCTGAGCCAGCAATAGTAAGAATGTTCTTGATCATGTTTTGCTCCATTCTTTTCTAAGGTTTTCTACCGATTGTTTTGGGTCATCCGAACGTGTAACTGTTGATACAACTGCTATACCTGAAACTCCAATAGATTTAAGAATAGGGATATCAGATGATGACATTCCTCCTATCGCATATGTTGGAATAGATGACTGCTTGACAGCATCTTTCAAACCATCAAACCCAATAGGTGGAGCATGATCTGACTTTGTTTGAGTTGCTCTGATAGGGCCTATACCGAAGTAATCAGCAATCTGCTGATTCGCTTCATTGATTTGAGAACTATGCTCAATGGACAGACCCAAAATTTGAGTTGGGGCAAGTGATGCTTTGATAGCAGCTAATTCACCATCACTCTGACCTACATGAAGTCCGCACTGAGGCAACTCTTTAGCCACGTTTACTCGGTCATTCAGAATTAGCTCACAATCATATCCCTTGAGGTCTTTCATAAGCAGAACTGCTTTACTGAAATAGCCAGCATCACTGATATGTTTGTCACGATACTGAATTAAATGCGCACCGCCTTCAGCCGCAAAGTTAACCTGATCTCTAATAGACCAGGGTGATTCAGTATCGGTGATGACATAAATAGGGCCAAGTCTGTTCACAATGTAACCTGTGAACGACTAGTCACTGCCTCCCCAGACAGAGATGCAAGTGTATCTATGAACTCTACCCAGAACGAACCAGGGCCTTTACATTTATTCTCTGCAATCTCACCCGCTATACCGAAGTACGTTAAAGCTGAAACAGTAGCTTCAAATGATGGTTGACCAATACAGAACGCAGCAATAACGCCATTCAAAGAGCAGCCCATAGTCGTTACTTTACTCATGTAATAGCTGCCATGAGGGATCTCTACAGTTCGCTCACCATCAGTGACGACATCAATCGCCCCCGTAACTGCGACAACAGATCCGAGCTGATTAGCTAGGGTGCATGCTGCATCAATAGCTGACTCTACTGAATCTCGCCCATCAACGCCTTGGCCCGAACTTTCAAGACCAGCGAGAGCCATGATTTCAGACGCATTACCACGTATTACGGTTGGTTTTAAAGCCAGTAATTGTTTAGAGGCTTGTTGTCTATACTTGGTTGCACCAACGCCTACAGGGTCAAATACCCAGGGCTTACTCTGAGAATTCATCTGCTTGGCTGCTTTACACATAGCTTCCAACCAAGCAGGCTCCAGGGTTCCAATATTCACAGTCAGTGCATTTGAAATTGCGGCAAAGTCTTCAACTTCTTCTAGGCTATGCACCATAGCTGGTGATGCACCAGCAGACAGCAAAACATTTGCCATACTGTTCATGGCTACAAAATTAGTGATGTTGTGAACTAGTGGTGATGCAGAACGCATCTGATCAAGGTAGTGTCCGATATTTTCCATGGTCTCTCCAAGGCCACAGAGAGACGGGGAATCCTAGCTTTATGACTAGTGGATTCTCGACTCCCTACGCCAGCATTATCTGGTTCAGGTACTAAGGGTGCTTCTCAGCCTTTTGGCGCCCCTGTCTTTTTTCAATGTATTTTTTACGCTCGCATTTGTAAATAGATCTCTGTTGATTTGTTTCATTTTTGTGTTTATTTTAAAAAAACTTGTCGGAGTGCCTTATTGGCTGAGATCGCACATTGTGCGGGATCCGCAGAACCTGAACGGGTTAGAACCCGCGTAGGGAACAAGATTTCTTGATTCTGCAGTCACCCTTATCTTGGGTCGCCACGTATCTATTCGATACCACTCGACAAGCAATCCAGTTAGTTCAGGAGTGCTTATGTCAGAAAATACAAAACCTACCAGCTCACAAACAGCTCAAGAGTCTGCGAGAGACTTTATCTACTCACTATCATCTAACCCTTTGCCGGGTTCGGAGAGAATCTATGTCCAAGGATCTCGAGCGGACATACAAGTTCCCATGCGAAAAATTAGTTGTAATCCAACACCGATAGCTGATGAGAAAGATGCCTCAAATTGGGAGCAGAACGAACCTATCTATGTTTACGAAACAGCGGGTGCATACTCGGACCCCAATAAGCACATAGACGTTACAGAAGGGCTTGAGCCTCTTCGTGAGGGATGGATCACTGAGCGTGGAGACACAGAGGTCTTAGATGTTTTAAGTTCTGAATATGCTCGCTTACAACAGATAGATATTCGAGGAGAAGCAAAGCGTTTTCAAAAACGAGTTCGTATTCGCAAAGCCTTGAAGAGCAAATGTGTTACTCAAATGCACTATGCGCGAAAAGGGATCATCACCCCAGAAATGGAGTTTATCGCTATCCGTGAAAATCAAAACCTGGAAGCGATAAAAAGCGAGCTGCTACGTAAACAACATCCAGGTGAGAGCTTCGGAGCCAATATTCCTGAAAAAATAACAGCAGAGTTTGTGCGTACAGAAGTTGCAGAAGGCAGGGCTATTATACCCTCTAACATCAACCATCCTGAGTCTGAACCTATGATTATTGGGCGCAACTTCCTAGTAAAAGTGAACTCTAACATTGGTAATTCAGCAGTTACTTCTTCAATAGAAGAGGAGGTAGAAAAGCTTGTATGGTCAACTCGATGGGGTGCGGATACATTGATGGATCTATCAACTGGCGATGACATCCATCAGACGCGTGAATGGATTATTCGTAATTCACCCATACCCATCGGAACAGTACCCATTTATCAGGCACTAGAAAAAGTTGACGGGATTACAGAGAACCTTAGTTGGGAAGTCATAAAAGATACGCTTATTGAACAAGCAGAACAGGGCGTAGATTACTTTACGGTCCACGCAGGGGTGCTTCTTGAATACGTACCTATGACTGCCAATCGTTTAACAGGGATTGTCTCTCGCGGTGGTTCCATTATGGCTAAATGGTGTCTCTTTCATCATCAAGAAAACTTCCTTTACACTCACTTTCGGGAGATATGTGAGATCTGTGCCGCCTACGACGTAGCATTATCTCTCGGTGACGGGCTGCGTCCAGGCTCAATCATGGACTCGAACGATGAGGCTCAATTTAGTGAGCTTCGAACACTCGGTGAGTTGACGAAAATTGCTTGGGAATATGATGTTCAGGTCATGATCGAAGGTCCTGGTCATGTTCCGATGCAGCGAATTCAGGAAAATATGACTGAAGAGTTAGAACATTGCCATGAAGCACCGTTTTATACTCTAGGACCTCTGACTCAGGATATAGCACCTGGTTACGACCACTTCACTTCAGGGATTGGTGCAGCTCAAATTGGTTGGTATGGATGCGCTATGCTCTGTTACGTGACCCCGAAAGAACACCTAGGTCTACCTAACAAGGAGGATGTGAAGGACGGGCTGATAACATATAAAATTGCAGCTCACGCCGCTGATCTCGCTAAAGGCTTCCCTGGCGCACAGGTTAGAGATAACGCCCTGTCAAAAGCTCGATTTGAGTTTTGCTGGGAAGATCAATTTAATCTCTCGCTTGATCCATACAGGGCTAGAGAGTTTCATGATGAAACGATGCCTGCACCCGCAGCAAAGGTAGCCCATTTTTGCTCAATGTGTGGTCCTAAATTCTGTTCAATGAAGATCAGCCAGGAAGTAAAAGAATATGCTGATATCAAAGCACATGGTATGAAAGAGATGTCAGGTAAATTTGAAGAGCTTGGTTCATCTTTATATCACGCTAGTAACTAGGAAAATATTGGGCAAGTAACACTAGCTACCTTTGGGGACCCATTGTCTACTCCTTGGACGCGGATCATGAGGATTCGCAAGGAAAACAATGGGATACCTTAAGGGATCTCAAGGTTTCTAAAGTGTCTCTCTGTAATCTATACCAAATAAATGGTACCGATGGTCGGACTTAGAGACTGCCCAAGTACACCACCTTTCCTTGCAAAACATATACTTACATACCTTAGGTTCACCCTCAAGAGACCTTTTTGTGTCTACGGTTTTGTCTACGGATAAGTCCCTTTACCCGTAGGACGCTCTAACTCTCTTTCTGAGCTAAATTCACCGAAAATCTTTAAGACACTCATCAATTGAATCGGATAATGAGTAACCCCCCTTCACCCTGGGCTTTATAGATTTGTACCAATCATCAACAGGGCTGCTTTTCTGACTTAAAGGCATGCCACGATACATTAGCAATGGATTTACTTGCACTAGGCTCAATTGCTTAGGAAGCCGTGTTTTAACGTTGCGCAAGAAATTGAATCTGGTCAACTCAAGCTTAGCTTTTCTATAGGCGTCTCCAACGTATGCCGTCAGGTCACTAATGTTTACCAAACAGTAATTTCTTCCTAATACATTATCTTGTAGATAAGTAAGGTATTTGCGCGCAGCTTTGCTAAGGTTCTCAGTCAAAGCATAGGACATGCGATCGACAGTTAACTCCATATGTTGATAGGTTTTAAAATAGAGCCTGACATGGTCTTCCTGAGAAAGAGACCATATTGGATGGGACTGTCTAAAGTTGACTACTTCGTCCTTTAAATTGCATGGTCTAACATCTAGAACCAAACCAGTATTAATTGAGTAGGTTACTAGTTGTTCATTTGCTTCATTATCTAGACAAACTTGTGATGCGATATCTGGCTCTCCTTCCTGCTTGAGACATTCAACGATCTTACGCTGCATAGAATGGTTATATCTTCCCCAAGATCGTTCTTCATATGGAAATGTTGGTTCTGCAACTTCAAAAACGGAAGCATCTAGTCTACAAGTCAATTTTTTATCCCCTTTAGTATCTAATTGAAAGAAACTAGAAAGTCAGGTTTCATGCGGGTTGCAATGATTTAAGTGTTCCATATAGAGAACACTTACGAGCTAACTTTCTATCGTTAGGGGAACTTAAGAATCTGAATTTCAATCTACTTGCTCATTAGTGCTTACGATTTTGATAGGGTGAAGGGGGGTTACTCATTATCCGATTCAATTGATGAGTGTCTTAAAGATTTTCGGTGAATTTAGCTCAGAAAGAGAGTTAGAGCGTCCTACGGGTAAAGGGACTTATCCGTAGACAAAACCGTAGACACAAAAAGGTCTCTTGAGGGTGAACCTAAGGTATGTAAGTATATGTTTTGCAAGGAAAGATGGTGTACTTGGGCAGTCTCTAAGTCCGACCATCGGTACCATTCAATAGGTACAAAGAGAGCATCTAGAGAAAACACGACCTTGAGTCGTGTTTTTTTATGCCTAAAATTACTAAGAAAACCTTCCCAGTTACCAAATACTTTATCTAACCCCTAAATATAGAATCACTCAGTGACAGAGTGATGACATATGATCCTTCCCTAGGTATTCTTACTCAATTGTTAACCAGACAGTCAGACAGCGACTGTTCTTTCAGCCACCAAGAGAAAGCGATTTAATGGCAGATGCGCTCTTAAAGATTAATGGCCTGACGAAGGCATACCCGGGTGTTGTCGCCAATAACAATGTCTCTTTCGAAATCAAAAAGGGCGAAGTTCATGCCCTTTTAGGTGAGAACGGTGCCGGTAAAAGCACACTGGTTAAGATGATCTACGGCCTGGTTAAACCTGACTCTGGCCAAATGACACTCAACAACTCCGACTACTCGCCAGTGTCGCCCAACGCGGCTCGCTCATCAGGTGTTGCGATGGTGTTTCAGCACTTCTCCCTTTTCGATGCATTAACCGTTGCTGAAAACATTGCACTGGGCATGGATGACGCACCCAAGCCACGTGAGCTATCCAAAAGTATTGAGCTCGTCTCACATGCCTATGGATTACCGCTTGAGCCAAACCGTATTGTAGGGACCCTGTCGGCGGGTGAACGTCAACGCGTTGAGATTATTCGCTGCTTGTTACAAAACCCTGAGCTTTTGATTATGGATGAACCCACGTCGGTTCTGACTCCCCAAGAGGTCGAGATCCTATTCAAAACTTTGCGCCAGCTTAAAGAGGAAGGTACCTCCATTCTTTACATTTCACACAAGCTTGAAGAGATTCGTGCTCTGTGTGATGAAGCGACCGTACTTCGGCATGGTGAGAAGGTCGCAACCTGTGTGCCGTCAAAAACCACGGCTCGCGAGATGGCGGAGATGATGGTGGGTGCCAGTTTTGCAAACCCGGTTAAATCCAGCCGAAATATTGGTGAAACCATACTCTCTGTTAAAGCCCTCTCTTCGTCCTCACAAGATCAATTTGGCACTTCACTTAAATCGATCAATATCGACCTTAAAGCCGGTGAGATACTGGGTATTGGCGGAGTTGCTGGTAATGGTCAGGATGAACTCCTTTCGGCACTCTCTGGCGAACTTAAAACGAACGCAAATGCCATTCAATTTAATGGCGAACCCATCGGTGAGCTAGGCCCTATCAAACGTCGTCAGCTAGGTCTTCTGAGTGCACCCGAAGAGCGACTAGGCCATGCAGCCGCTCCTGCCATGTCACTGAAAGAGAATACTGTGATTACTGCAGCTCGCCGTATGGGGCTTTTGAAAAGTGGTTTTGTGAACTGGTCTAGCGCCAATGACTATGCCGAAGAGGTTATTGAAGACTTTGACGTGCGCACCCCTGGCACTCACACTCCAGCCGGCTCTTTATCAGGCGGTAACTTACAAAAATTTGTCGTGGGCCGTGAGGTTCTGCAAAAGCCTGAGGTGCTCGTTATTAACCAACCTACTTGGGGAGTCGATGCGGCTGCAGCGGCTTCTATACGGCAAAAACTATTGGACCTTGCTGATAATGGTGCGGGTGTCGTAGTGATCAGCCAAGATTTGGATGAACTGTTAGAGATCAGTGATCACTTCTGTGCGCTAAATGAGGGCTCACTCTCTGAAATCGTTCCCACTGCAGGGTTAGGTATGGATCAAATAGGTTTGATGATGGGCGGATCAACTGCCTCTTTTGAGGAGAGTGCACAGTGATACGTTTTGAAAAACGGTTAGCGCCGTCACGAACAACCACCATCCTGACTCCAATTATCGCAGTCATCCTTACCATGATTGCTGGCGGAATTATGTTTGCAGCCTTGGGGAAAGATCCGTTTGAAGCTATCCGCATCATCTTTTGGGATCCACTCTTTGATGAGAACTTCGCCTCCTACTCACGACCACAACTACTGGTTAAAGCAGGCCCACTCATTCTTATTGCTATTGGACTGTCGGTCGGTTTTAAAGCGGGCATCTGGAATATCGGTGCTGAGGGTCAGTACATTATGGGGGCTATTTTTGGTGCCGCTGCTGCACTGGCCGTCTACCCTGCTGAATCACCCTTTATTTTCCCAACCATGATTATTGCTGGCGCTTTCGGCGGATGGCTCTGGGCTATGATCCCTGCAGTTCTTAGAACCAAATTTAAAACAAATGAGATTCTCGTCTCGTTAATGCTGGTCTACGTTGCTGAATCAATTCTAGCTTCCGTAGCGCAAGGCCTATTAAAGAACCCTGACGGATACGGATTCCCGGGGTCACGCAACCTGCAACAGTACCCAAGTGCGTTCAATGGTGAAGTGATTGCCAATTCCGGCATGCACTGGGGCGTCATCAGTGCATTTATTGCGGTGATCTTTACCTACGTCATGATGACTCGTCACATTCGCGGATTTGAAGTTCGTCTAATGGGTGAAGCACCTAAAGCAGCCCAATTTGCCGGTGTCTCTACGACACGTCTAATTGTCTTCTGTCTTGGTTTCTCTGGAGCCTTGGCGGGTCTAGCAGGAATGTTTGAAGTGGCAGGCCCAGCAGGCCAAATCACCATCGACTTCAACTCTGGATACGGCTTTACAGCCATCATCGTTGCCTTCTTAGGACGACTTCACCCAGTGGGTATTCTGTTAGCTGGTCTATTAATGGCACTGACTTACATCGGCGGTGAATTAGCACAGTTGATGTTGGGACTTCCCGGCGCCTCCATCCGGCTATTCCAAGGTATGTTGCTTCTATTCTTGCTGGCGACGGATATGTTTACCAACTACCGAATTCGATTGGGAGCGGCTCAATAATGGATCTTTCAGGAATCAGCCCCGTCCTTTTGATCGCCTCTTTAATGGTATCAGCCACTCCGATCTTGCTGGCTGCCATTGGTGAGACCGTCGTAGAAAAGTCCGGCGTGCTTAACCTAGGTGTTGAAGGCATGATGATTGTCGGTGCGGTGGTCGGTTTTATAACGGCCGTTAATACGACTAGTCCTGCACTGGGGTTTGTAACGGCGGCTATTGCCGGTGCGTTGCTATCGACTATCTTCGCAACCTTGGTGCTCTTCTTTAAATCGAACCAAGTGGCGACTGGCTTGGGGTTAACCTTAGTCGGCTTAGGTATCTCTGCGCTGTTGGGTAAACCTTATGAAGGGATCAAGTCACCCACCCTTCAAGCCTTCGAGATTCCCGTTCTATCAGACATCCCTGTATTGGGGCCTATGCTGTTCTCACACGATCCAATGGTCTATATCTCTATTCTGATCGTGGCAGCCGTTTGGTTTGTTCTTAAGTACACGCGCATCGGTTTGGTACTTCGCGCAGTAGGTGAAAATCACGATGCTGCTCACGCCCTGGGCTATAAGGTTATCCGTATCCGCTTCATGGCGATCATGTTCGGTGGTGCTTGTGCTGGCTTGGGCGGTGCATACATCAGTCTGGTTCGTGTCCCACAGTGGACCGAGGGTATGACAGCGGGTGCGGGTTGGATCGCACTGGCAATTGTTGTATTCGCCAGCTGGAAGCCTTGGCGAGCACTATTGGGCGCTTATCTATTTGGTGGCATCACCGTGCTGCAGCTTAATCTGCAAGCAGCTGGTGTCGCAATTCCAGTTGAGTACTTGTCTATGTCACCGTTTTTGATAACAATTCTCGTACTGGTCATTATTTCGGCAAAAGGGAATCACGGGGCACCCGCCTCCCTTGGCCGCCTGTTCCACGCCTCAAACTGAGGTTAAAAAACTCACTAGGGAGACCCTATGAAACTTAAATCAATCCTTACTACTGCGGCTGCGGCGATCACGCTTAGCTCTGCAGCAATCGCAGCCGACGTTAAAGTTGGTTTCGTCTACGTTGGCCCTGTGGGTGACGGTGGTTGGACTTACGAGCACAACCAAGGCCGCCTAGCGGTTGAGAAGCACTTCGGTGATCGCGTTGAAACGATCTACCAAGAGAGCGTTCCAGAAGGTGCTGACTCTGAGCGTGTTATGACTCAGATGGCTCTTCAAGGCGCTGATCTGATCTTCACAACCTCTTTCGGTTACATGGATCCAACCATCAACGTTGCTAAGAAGTTCCCTAAAGTGAAGTTCGAGCACGCGACTGGCTACAAGCAAGCAGACAACGTATCTGTCTACTCTGCTCGTTTCTATGAAGGCCGTGCAGTTCAGGGTCACATCGCGGGTAAAATGACTAAAACCAACAAAGTTGGTTACATCGGTTCATTCCCAATCCCAGAAGTTATCCGTGGCATTAACTCGGCTTACATCCACGCTAAGAAAGCGAATCCAAATGTCGAGTTCAACGTTGTTTGGGCTTACACTTGGTTCGATCCAGCTAAAGAAGCAGATGCAGCTAAAGCTCTAATCGAGCAAGGCGCTGACGTTATCCTTCAGCACACTGACTCAACTGCACCACAGGCTGCTGCACAGGAAGCGGGCAACGTAATCACTTTCGGTCAGGCATCTGACATGGCTGAATACGGTCCAATGCCACGCGTTTCATCGATCATCGATAACTGGGCACCATACTACATCGCACGTACTCAAGCAGTTCTAGACGGTACTTGGGAATCAGTAAACACTTGGGACGGTATCGGCGCTGGCATGGTTGGCATCGGCGAGATCTCGTCTGCAGTACCTGCAGACGTGAAAGCTGAAGCAATCGCACTACGTGATGCACTAGCTTCTGGCGAATACCACGCATTCACTGGCCCAATCAACAAGCAAGACGGTTCTGCTTGGTTGGCTGAAGGTGAAACAGCGGATGATGGTACTCTTGCAGGCATGAACTTCTACGTAGAAGGCCTAAAAGGTTCTATCCCACAATAAGCTGAAATTGCTTTGAAAGAGCCCTGGTAACTGAGTTGCCGGGGCTTTTTTATGGGCAACTATTTGAAGTTGTCTGGGCATCAATTTGAGTGGAAAGTGTGTTTAAATAAGACTTAGTTCAAACAATGTGATGATTATGGAATTAGATCTAACACCATTTAACAACGCTCTTAAGAAGCTAATAGAAGGATTGGAGCGTTATCAGCTTGATACCTCAGACGATCAAGTCCGTGACGGTTTAATTCAACGCTTTGAATTCACGTACGAACTCGCACATAAGATGATTCGCCGGTACCTTGTTGAGAGTTCCGCCAACAGTGACAGTATTAATGAACTCAGTTTTCAGGGTTTAATTCGCACGGCTTCTGATAAGAAATTAATTAAAGGCAACTGGTCAGATTGGAGCACTTATCGAGAGATGAGGGGTAAAACTAGCCATACTTATGACGAAAGCGTTGCCATCCAAGTAGTGGAAGGAATTCCAGCATTTATTGATGAAGCTGTTCACCTGCAAAAGATATTAACGAACAAATGCCAGAACTCAATCTAGATCATTTACGGATCAGTGAGCACGAATTAGAAACGGTAAGAGGCATCCTTGAATCGGAAGTCTCTGGCATTTCAGTCATAGCATTTGGCTCCAGAGTAACTGGAAAATCTCGACCCTACTCAGATCTAGATTTAGCTATTATGACTGAGACCCCTCTTGGCTTGAGCAAAATTGCTTCGATCAAAGACGCATTTGATCGGTGTGACCTAGTTTGGCCGGTAGACGTTGTAGACTGGTCTACAACCTCTGAACGATTTAGAAAAATCATAAAAGATTCATACGTTCGAGTTCAGTGAAGTTCAAACAAAAAAGGCCACCCTACGGTAGCCATTTTTATTTGGTGGAGCCTAGGAGGATCGAACTCCTGACCTCTTCGCTGCCAGCGAAGCGCTCTCCCAGCTGAGCTAAGGCCCCATTAGAGCAAGCAGGATATTAATCAAACCGAACAGCCCTTGCAACTGATAATCTCTCAAGAGTGCGAGAGTGATAATAATTTTCATTCTGAAATAAATTCACAATATGAAATATTCACTATTTGAAAAACTTACTGCATCATGAAAAATACACTAAGTTGATGACAATATTATTGAGAAGCCCAAAATGAGTGAAACTTCCGGATCAAAAATACAGGTAATCGATCGTGCTGTTCAAATCTTAGAAGCACTGGCCCGCTACTCAAAACCGGTTAAGTTAAAGATCCTTAGTGCAGAAACGGGACTTCACCCATCAACTGTTCACCGTATTTTGCACTCTCTAAGCGACAATAAATTCGTTGAAGCGAGCGGTAATGGTGAATATCGCCTTGGCCAAAAACTGATCCAACTAACAAGCGGCTTGCACTCAGAGGTCGATATTCGAGCCGTTGCCCTGCCCCACATGGAAGCACTGCGTGATAGGACCGGCGAAACGGTGAACCTGACATTGCGCGAGGGCGATGTCGTTATCTATTTCGAGAAAGCGACGCCTAATCGTATGATGCACGTTAACCAACTGATCGGCAGCCGTGCACCACTGCATGTCACAGCAGTTGGAAAACTGATGCTGGGCCTGGGTGGCGACTCAAGTATCGATGGTTATGCAAAACGCACCAACCTTCCTGCGTACACTCGCAACACACTTAGCGACATCGACTCCCTTAAAAAAGTCTGTCACGAATCGGTTCATCGAGGCTATTCACTAGACGATGAAGAGGCCGAAATTGGCGTGGGTTGTATTGGCGTGCTGATTTACGATCGTAACGGAAAGGTGGCTGCAGGACTCTCTGTGTCAGCCCCCATTGAACGACGTAAAGAGGAGTGGATAGCTGACCTAAAGGCAACGGGAGAGCGAATTTCTGAGCAGTTGGGGTTTAGATCTTAGTTGAGCACCAGACAGGCATTTAAACCTGTCTGGTTTTCTCATTAAACGATCGAGCGAAACTCTTTCTCCCAAGCCTTCGTCTGCTTCTTGGACGGGCCACCGACGATGTCCAACGCATGACGCAAGCGAGCACGGCTCATATCCGGACCCAGAATCGACATTGAATCTACGACAGAGACAGACTGTGACGTACCTGCAATCGCAACAAACAGAGGGAATAGGAAGTCACGGATCTTAATCTCCATCGCATCACTCAAGCCTTTCAGGCTATTAAAGAGTGAGTCACGATCCCATTCGCGCTGCTGATCAAGATGCCATACTGCAAATTGCAGAATACGACGAACATCTTCCTCTTGAAGCGACTTATGAGCAAAGCTCTCTAAGGTGATTGGCATCATGCCCGACAGGAAGAAACTCGCTAAAGGTGCCACATCAGAGAACTTCTCAACACGTGGTTGGATCAGTGGAATAATCTGCATCAGATACTCTGGATTAAGTGCCCACTTCTGGAACTCAGCGGCAAATGCAGCAGGATCCAACTCTTCACGAATCCATAGGCCGTTCAACCAACTCAGCTTCTCCTGATCGAAAACAGGACCACCGAGTGATACACGCTGGATATCGAAGTTTTCGAACATCTGATCACGAGTGAACTTCTCAGACTCGTCTGGCATCGACCAACCCATACGGCCAAGGTAGTTCAACAATGCTTCTGGTAGGTAACCCATGCGTTTGTAGAACAGGATCGAAGTTGGGTTCTTGCGCTTGGAGAGCTTTGACTTATCAGGGTTACGCAACAACGGCATGTGGCAAAGCTGAGGCATATCCCAGCCAAAGTACTGGTATAGCAACTTGTGCTTAGGCGCCGAGTTAATCCACTCCTCACCACGAATCACGTGCGTGATCTCCATTAAGTGATCATCAACTACGTTCGCTAAATGATAGGTTGGCATGCCATCAGATTTCAGAAGAATCTGCGCGTCTACTAAAGCCCAGTCAAGCTCAATGGTACCGCGAAGCATGTCATCAACTTCACACACACCGTCAACAGGCACCTTCATACGAACAACGAATGGCGCACCCGCAGCCTGACGTTTCTCAACCTCATCAGCAGGTAGAGCCAAATCACACTCTTTAAGCGCACGATTTATGCCCTGCTCTTTTAGAGATGCACGTAGCTGATCAAGCTCCTCTCCGGTACGGTAACAGATGAAGGCATTACCCTCTTCAACAAGACGCATCGCAAAGTCTTTGTAGGCATCTTTTCGCTCAGACTGACGGTAAGGACCGTGCGGACCACCCACATCTGGACCCTCATCCCATTCCAAACCTAACCAGCGCATAGAGTCGAGGATTGCCTGCTCAGACTCAGGCGTTGAACGAGTCTGATCGGTATCTTCGATTCGCAGAATAAATTGGCCGCCATGCTGGCGAGCAAAGGCAAGGTTAAACAGTGCGATGTAGGCAGTACCTACGTGTGGATCGCCTGTTGGAGATGGAGCAACACGTGTACGAACGGTCATAAACTTAATAGATCCGAAAATTAATAATGGCGTGAATTATAAAGAACTGTTGTCTGATCTTAAACCGACATTTCAGCTCTTCGCGGCCTCTTCAAACTGCGCGATGGCTGCTTCCGTCATCTCATCACTCAATAGATCATTCAGCAAGGCACCCGGAATCGTAAAGCAACGATGACCGAGCGTGACCAAATGCTCGAACTGATCGATCGAGCGCAGGCTTGCGACTAGGATCTTTGTGTTCTGACAGGCAGCGCGCAAGCCTGTAAAAATAGCGTCCACATCACGATTGGATTCCGCCAATCGGGCGTAATAGGGAGCAGCATAGGCAGCGCCTAGGCGCTCTGCTGCAGCTCCTAAATGGACTGAGTAGACACCCGTAATGGTCGTACGCTCAGGCACGGCCAATTGGGTTGCCAGAACAAAGCCTCTTTCATTGGCTGGGATTTTAACGAGGGTGTTATCACTGATCGATAGAATCTGTTCTGCCATCGCTTCCCAATCGTCACCGAAAACCTGAAGTTGCAGGTGATCAAAGCCTAGATCCATCGCTTGATCAAGCAGCGCTTTATAAGTGTCGATTGAGCAGTGCAGACCGGCTCTTTGAATCAGAAGTGGATTGGTCGTGACGGCCGAGAATAGACCCGTTGGTGATACTCTCTTCCAATCTTTTACGTCAGCACTATCAAGCAACCATTCCATGAGGTTAAAATCCACTTATAAAACTAAAGTTTGACATTATAGAGCGTTATAACGCTCTACTTAAGGAGTTTTGATGTTTTTGTGTTGCGGCGATGCCTTGTATGACGTTTTCCCTGGCGATTCTGCCTCTACTGGTCAGGTGACATTAAATGCGACGGTGGGTGGATCCCCCCTGAATGTCGCTATCGGCCTAGCACGCATGGGCAACCCTACCGGTTATTTAACCGCAAACTCCAACGATCCATTGGGTCAAAAATTGGCGGGGCACCTTGCTGCTAACGGCGTAGAGACTAAGTTCTTAGCCAGTAGCGATCTCAACACGTCACTGGCGATGATCGCTCTCAACGAAAATGGCCACCCTGCCTACTCTTTTTACATCGATGGTTGTGCAGATGTCTCTTTAACTCAAGAACAGTGCCCAGATCCCTCTCAGTTTACAGCCATCTCGTTAGGCTCCTACAGCACGGTTGTTGAACCGGGTGCAAGCACACTGGAGTGGTTTGCCAGTGAGGCACGAAACGCGGGTGCGTTGATTGCCTATGACCCCAATGTACGCCCAAGCATTCAACCAGACCCCGCTGTATGGCAGGCCAAGGTTGATCGTTTAGGCAAAATCGCTCACGTAATGAAGATGTCCGATGAGGATATCGAGTTCCTGTTACCTGGCAGTTCAATCGAAGATTACGCCAAAGCTTGTTTAGCACTTGGCCCACGCTGGGTGTTTGTTACTCAGGGTGGTGACGGAGCGCATGCTTTTGGAGCCAAAGGAGAGTACTTCCACTCACCGGCACCAAAGATTACCGTTAAAGATACCGTTGGGGCAGGTGATACCTTCCAGGCTGGATTAATTCACGAAATATTCCAACAAGGTGGCCCTGATAATCTGGATAACCTTGATGCGGCAAAACTGATAAAATTTGCAGCCCATGCTGCGGCAGTAACCTGTGAGCGAAATGGTGGTGATTTGCCAATGCTTGCCGATATTTCAGCGCGTTTTGGTGATTTGAGTTAACCGATGTTGGAGCGGTCTTGAAAAGGCCGCGATTCTTGCAAGTCTGATCGCCTCATCTTCGATAAGGCTCCAACAGATACAGTGTAATTAGAGAGTAGGGTCAGACCGAAGGTCAGACCTTGGTGTGTTTAATGACTACAACAAGCTTCTCCCGCAAATTTTCAGTCGCTCCCATGATGGATTGGACGACGCGTGATTGTCGTTTCTTTCATCGCCTGATGTCTCGCCATACTTTGCTGTATACCGAAATGGTGACGACGGGTGCACTGATTCATAACGACCCTGCTCGCTGGTTGGACTATAACGCCGAGGAACACCCGCTTGCTCTGCAGCTTGGAGGTAGTAATCCTGAGGATCTCGCTAAGTGCACAAAGTTTGCCGAAGAGTGGGGTTACGATGAGGTGAACCTTAATGTGGGCTGCCCGTCGGATCGTGTCCAGAACAATATGATCGGTGCCTGCTTAATGGCACACCCTCAATTAGTTAAAGAGTGTTTGGGCGAGATGCAGGCAGCGGTATCAATCCCAGTGACCGTTAAACACCGTTTAGGCATAGATGATCTCGACAGCTACGAGCTGCTAGAGCAGTTTGTTGAGACGGTTGCTGAAAGCGGTATCAACAGCTTCACCATCCACGCTCGTAAAGCCATTCTGGATGGCTTAAGCCCTAAACAGAACCGCGAAGTACCACCGCTTATCTACGACAATGTCTATAAGATCAAACAGCGGTTTCCAGAGTTAGAGGTTGTGATCAACGGTGGCATCAAAACACTGGATGAGTGCGAAGAGCACCTGCAGCATGTTGATGGGGTGATGATTGGGCGTGAAGCTTACCAAAACCCCTACCCGCTTCTGAGCCAAGTAGACACTAGACTCTTTGGTGAAACTGGCACACCGCCTGCAAGAATCGAAGTGGCAGAACAGTTCATCCCTTACATTGAACGCGCCATGGCCAATGGCTATTCACTCTATGGTGTGGTGAAACATTTGCTAGGCCTTTTCCATGGCGAGCGCGGTGGTAAACAATTTAGACGCCATCTCAGTGAAAACGGACATAAACGCGAAGCGGGTGTTGAAACCTTCCGCGAAGCTCTTAAATTTGTAACAGAGTAACGATACTCTAAGTCGATTAGCTACAAGGACGAGATAGATGAATCAACTAGACCAACTTAAATCCATGACCACCGTCGTTGCCGACACTGGTGACATTGATGCTATTCGACAGTTCACGCCACAGGATGCGACCACCAACCCCTCACTGCTTCTAAAAGCGAGTGAAGATCCTAAGTACGCTCACCTGCTAGAACAGTCGATCAACTGGGCTAAAGTACAGGGCGGAAGTGACAGTGAGCAGCTGGCTAACATGACCGACCACCTTGCGGTTTTGATAGGCAGTGAGATCACTAAAATTGTACCGGGCTATATCTCTACAGAGGTTGATGCACGCTTCTCGTTCGATACTCAAGCGACACTTAAAAAGGCCTACCGTCTGATTGAGCTTTATGAAGCGCAGGGCATTAGCAAAGACCGTGTGCTAATTAAGATTGCTTCAACTTGGGAAGGCATCCAAGCCGCTCGTGAACTCGAGAAGAACGGCATCCGTTGTAACCTGACGCTGTTATTCGGATTTGCTCAGGCACAGGCTTGTGCCGATGCTGGTGCTTACCTGATTTCACCTTTTGTCGGTCGTATTTTGGACTGGTACAAAAAGCAGACTCCTGACGCTGATTTCACTGGTGATAATGACCCTGGCGTGCAGTCAGTGACGCGTATCTACAACTACTACAAAGCGAATGGCTACGACACCGTTGTCATGGGCGCCAGCTTCCGTAATACCGGCGAGATCATCTCTTTAGCGGGTTGTGATCGTCTCACCATTGGTCCAAGCCTACTTGAAGAGCTAGCTGCTGCGACAGGTTCTATCGAACAGCGTCTCGTTGCAGCGAATGCTAGCAGCCAGGATGCCAAAGTGGGCCCAACCGAATCAGCGTTCCGTTGGGGCATGAACGAAGACGCTATGGCGACTGAAAAGCTGTCAGAGGGTATTCGTAACTTCGCGATCGATCAGGTTAAGTTAGAGAAGCTGTTGGCTTCAAAAGCCTAAGGGTTGGAGCAGTCTTGCAAAGGCCGCGATTTCTGTAAGATCTAATCGCTTCATCTTCGATAAAGCTCCAACAACTCCCCAATGTTGGAGCGGTCTTTGTAAGGCCGCGATTACCTTTAGTCCTAATCGCCTCATCTTCGATAAGGCTCCAACAGCTCTCCAATGTTGGAGCGGTCTTTCAAAGGCCGCGATGATATTTTAGGCTACTCTGAAATTGGCTTCATCAACCTCTCTGAGCGCCAAACTCTGACGACTGTAATCCAATTTTCTGTGATTCGATAAACGACTCGATATGGAGGACGGATGAGCTCCCTCAGTGTATCGACTTGGAACTCAGGAACAACTCGCCCCATTTTAGGGTTTTCTAACACCAACTCCATTGCGTGAATAAGATCACCCACTATCTCTTCGCCTCTCACCTCTAAACCTTCAGATTTGAAGTGTTCCAATATCTCTTTTAGATCCGTTCGAGCTGAGTGAGTGAATTTGATCTGCACGATTTAGATCCCGAGATCCGCTTTAAGCTCATCGAGGGTTAGAGTTTTCTCCTGCTTTTCTTCCAACAAACCTTTAGCGACGGCTTTAACAAACTCTAACTGATCACTCTGCTCTTCAAACTCAGCTAAGCTTTGAATAACAGCAACACCACGACCGCGACTGGTTAACAGAACAGGACGTTTAGCTGTTTGTGTATGTGTGACCACTTTTCCTGGATTAACCTTTAAATCCTTCAGCGGGACGATATCTTCTGAGAAACGCATTAAGAAACCTTTTAGCTGGACCTGTTAATAGAACCTTTATACTAGACATTAGTTTTTGATTCTGCAAATCGCTGGAGGGGCTTGCTAATGCCAGGATCACTTTAGATCTAATCGCTTCATCTGCGATAAAGCTCCAACAACCACCTGTTGGAGCGGTCTTATAAAGGCCGCGATTTATTTTATTAGATTTTCTATCGCCTCATCTTCGATAAGGCTCCAACGTAGTCGTAGATAGACTCAAAAGTTGGGGGCGATTAAACTGAGTGCATGAAATTAAATGCAGATTTAGGCGAACGCGTTAACGGTAAACTGCTTGGCATGGATGCTGAGCTTATGCCGCTGCTTGATCAGGCTAATATCGCTTGCGGCGTGCATGCTGGCGATCTGAAGACCATGCGCGACACCCTGCGACTCGCAAAAGAGTACGGCGTCGAAGTAGGCGCACACCCCTCCTACCCTGACTCTGAAAACTTTGGTCGCACCTCTATGACTCTGCCTAGGGAAGAGTTGATTGAGGTGATCACCCATCAGGTCGATACCCTCAGTCAGATAGCTGAAGAGGAGCAATACCCGATTCACTACGTGAAGCCACACGGTGCACTTTATAACGATATGATGGCTGATAGTGAGCTGTTTGATACTGTTTTGGATGCTATCAAGCGCTGCTCAAAACCACTCAAACTGATGCTATTAGCCAACGACAAACACACTGAGTTTTCGGCTTTGGCCGATCGTAAAAAGGTTGAACTGATCTTTGAAGCCTTTGCCGATCGCGCTTACACTGACCAAGGTCAGTTGGTCTCCAGAGGCCAAGCCCATGCGGTCCATGCGGCGTCTGATGCAATTAATCAAGTGCTTCGATTAGTTGAGGAAGGGGTTATCCTGTCTGAAAACAGCCACCCTTTAATATTCCCTGTCGAATCAATCTGCGTGCATGGTGATAATCCAGAGGCGCTTAAGGTTGTGCAACAGATTCGAGCGCTAATCTAATGGCACAGTGGCGATTTGAGACCGCCTCAGAGTGCGCCATCATGATCTACTTTGATGGTGAGCTGAGTGTTTCATTAAATGAGTCTGTTGGGCAGCTCAACTCACTACTTATAGAGCGACTAGCGCCTATTCTTATCGATTTGGTTCCATCCTATAGCTCTATTTTGCTGAGCTATGATGTCTGTAAAATAAGTGAGTCCGAGCTCAAACAGGCTCTAATCCTTCTGCAACAGGAGCCTTTAGAAGCCGGTCAATCGATTAACCCATCATTGGTCCACCTACCGGTCTGGTACTCTGAAGAGGTCGGTCAGGATCTAGAGCGTGTGGCACAACAGTCCCGCCTGGAAGTTGATCAGGTGATTAAGATCCACAGCGGTACTGACTACCGAGCCTTTGCACTGGGGTTTGCTCCTGGGTTTGCTTATCTAGGCGAAGTAGACCAACGCATCGCAACTCCAAGACTGGAAACGCCAAGAGTCTCTGTACCTGCTGGGTCTGTTGCCATCGCCGATCAACAGACGGCTGTCTACCCTGCTGCGTCACCGGGTGGCTGGAATATTATTGGTCAATGTCCGGTTGAGCTGTTTAATCCAACTCAAGCACCCTACTCTCTGATTCAGCCTGCCGATCGGGTTCGATTTGTCTCCGTCAATCAGGATACATTTGAGCGGATCAAACAGTGCCCAGAACACTGGTCTCTGTCGGAGGGCAGTTATGTCTAGCTGGACGATCACTAAGGTACTTGGTCAGGTTGCGATTCAAGATAACGGACGAACCGGATTTGCTCATTTAGGGATAACCGAATCAGGCGCGGCCGATAAGTGGGCGATGCGCTGCGCCAATGCACTGGTGGGTAATGCGGAATCTGAACCAGTTTTAGAGATCACGCTAGGTGGTTTTGCGTTTACCAGTGGTTGTGACGTCAGTCTGGCCGTCACCGGTGCAAAAGCGCCTCTGCTTCTTAACGACACTCCAGTAGACCAGTATCAGACCATTAAACTGCACAAAGGTGATCGGTTTGAAATCAAACCCGCTTCACAAGGGGCTCGCCTCTATTTAGCGGCATCGGGTGGGTTTGATACAGAGAGACTGTTTGGCAGCGCCTCGACCTGCACCCGAGAAGGCTTAGGCTATGCTTTATCAGTCGGTGATAATCTAACGCTATTAATTCCAACCATCACTGATTCGGTGGCTCTTTCAGTCGATCAAATTCCACAGTTTAAACGCTCGATTCGATTGGGCTTAGTGAAAGGGTTACAGAGCCACCTTTATGACTGGCAGGCTTTTAATCGTTTTTTCCAAACGCGTTTTGAAGTCTCTCCACTGACGGATCGAATGGGTTGTCGATTGATAGCCGACACCCCTATCAAGCCACCTATCGGTGGTATTCGATCAGAAGGTATCAATCTAGGCGCCGTTCAAATACCGGCCGATGGCCACCCCATCATTATGCTCAATGATCACCAAACGATCGGGGGATATATGAAGATCGGCTCGATCTGCCGAGCCGATCTAGCACTTCTAGCCCAAGCCACACCTGGGACCGAGGTTTTCTTCTACCCGATCTCTGTCGAGCATGCACAGCATCGCCTTAGACATCAGCTAAAACGCGTTCCTAAGCTGGTTTAACTGTTGGAGCCTTATCGTAGATGAGGCGATTGGAACTTTAACCGAGAACTTCGCGGCCTATTCTAGACCGCTCCAACTAGGGAACGGGACGAACTGTTGGAGCCTTATCGCAGATGAGGCGATTTGGACTTAAATCGAGAGCTTCGCGGCCTTTGCAAGACTGCTATAACTGGGGAGCGGGTTTAACTGTTGGAGCCTTATCGTAGATGAGGCGATGGGACTTAAATCTGGAGCATTCGCGGCCTTTGTAAGACCGCTCCTACGGTGGAGCAGGCGTTATTTTTGGCACTCTAGGACTTCGACTAGGCCTTTGAATTCGTCTCGGTTTTTGTCGTTTAGGTCGATGAGAATGCGGTGGGCTTCGATGATTTTAGCGCGCACGGCTTCGTCGGACTCTTGAACGAATGGCACTTCGGTTAGATCTTTCTTACTGGTGGGCAGCTCTTCTAGAAGCAGGAAGATGTGATCGAATCCCATGGCGTATAGGATTTTGGTGATGTCTGGGTTGGTTGATACGATGGTTGGACGGGGCATATCACATTTGGCGCTTTTAACGGCCAGCTTTGCGATCAGTCCAAGAGAGGTGCTGTCGATATTGGTGGTCTCGGTCAGATCGATCAATGTATGAGTGACATCATCTCGACTGAGCATTGAGCGCAGGTGTTGATCTATTGTTGAGCAGAGCGTCAGACGCACATCACCAATAAATTTAACCACATAGTGGCCATCTTGAAAGGCGAACAACAAGCCGCCATCTGTCGTTAACATCGACGTGAAACCATCATTATTGCAACATCATCAGGCAACTCCGCCTCTTCATCTACGACCCGTTTTAACAAAGTCTCTGGAGAGGGCTGTTCAGCCTGACACAACCGGAGCAGATTCTGCTCTTTCTCTTCGAGTTTGTCACCCTTTATGATCTCTAAAATACCGTCCGAAAAGAGGTAGATTGAGAAGTCAGAAGCCAATTCGCAGCTGTGCTCTTCATAGAGCGGCTCTTCAAACAGCCCCACTGGCATTCCCCGCCCTTCTAAGTAGTGCGCTTTATCGCCCTGCACTAACACCATAGAGGGGTGATGCCCACCTATACTATAGGTCAGTTTTGCGGCTTTGGTATCAACCACACCAATCAACATCGTCATGTGCTTACCAAAACTGGTCAGTAGAATCTCTTTATTGAAGTGCTCTAACAGCTGTTGTGGATTCTCCAACCGATCACTTTCGCCTTTAAAGTAGGCTCGTTGTAGGCGATTGGTCATGTTTTTCAGTAGTACTGTCACCAGTGCGGACGAGGCTCCGTGTCCTGACACATCAGCCAAATAGAATAGATACTGATCGTTTTTCAGCGGAATCAGATCGATAAAGTCACCGCTCAACAGAAGTGAGGGTCGCAACAGATATTCGCAGCTAAGCGATTCATCAAGCGATTGATGAGTAGGCGGCAGCAGTCGCTGCTGAATTTGCGCAGCCGCATCCTGATCGGCTTTTAGCTCTTCTAAACTCTGGCTCAGTGAATCTCTTAAGTAGCGCGCCGATTCAATCGCGATGGCACGGTCTAGTTGGCGATCTAATGAGCGCACCAGACTTAACGGGTCATTGCGCACTTCATCAAGACTGAACACACCATCGGCCCCATTACGAAGGGCTCGCACGAGCGTGTTTTGTTCAAGCTGAGAGATAAATGCGATGGTCGGTTTTGGACTGACTCGTTGCGCTAATTCACTGAGTTGCTGAGTTTCAGGAAAGGAGTGGAAATCGAAAAAGAGAAGCGAGGTAGAGTGGTGTTCTAGATAATCTTCGACGGCATCGAGTGTCGCGCAGGTGGCCAATCTAAGACCATCCACCTGGCTCAATTCACAAAGATCAAAAATAGCATCTATGGTCTCGGTATCCGAGGAGTAGATTAAAATTCGAGTCTCTTGTGAATCCATCGCAGGTTTCGTCAAACAAGTAGCAACATATTAAGTACCGAGACTACTCCTGCGAAGGTGTGAAGTAAACTGCTGTTAGAAGTCGTCTGCGTTGTACTCTACACGACCATCATTGACTTCGAATTCACGCTTCTGCAGGTAGGCATCTCGAATGAACGTGTAACGATCACCCGTAACAACCCCTTCACGATCAAGCAACGACGCACGCTTATCAACCACTTTCAGCGCTTTTAAGCCGTAGCGTAGCTCATCAGACTCAACCTGGTTCAGTGGGTCTAGGTACATATCGGGAATAATACCTACCCCATCACGAACAGTGGAAGGTCCAAACAGAGGCAGAACAAGGTAAGGGCCTGATTCAACACCCCATGCACCTAAGGTTTGTCCAAAGTCTTCATCGTTTTTAGGAATATCCATGGCTGATGCCACATCAAACAGACCACCAATACCGATGGTGGTGTTGATGAGAACGCGCGATAGATCCTGGGTTGCTTCAACGGGTTTAAGCTGAAGAACGTTATTAAAGAAGGTGACCACATCACGCAGATTATCAAAGAAGTTACTGACGCCCTGCTCGGCCACATCTGGCATGATAAAACGGTAACCTTGAGCAACCGGCTTAAGAATGGCGCGATCTAGGGATTCATTAAAGTTGAAGACACCACGGTTAAAGCCTTCCCAAGGGTCATTTAACTCCGAATCTTGAGCCACTGCTGTGACCGAATTGAGTGACAGACTCAGTACAAAAAGAGCCAACAACTTATTTAAAACGTTCATTAAAAACTACCTAATTATCCGTTAGCGCCTAACCAATGATTTATGAAGTATAGGCCAAGAATTCTTTAATGGATCTATTATCCAGAAACTTCTGTGAACCTCTGCTTAAGACGCTTCTCAGAAATTTTAAATTCTGTGCCAAGCTCTTGAGCAAACAGTGAGACTCGGTACTCTTCGATCCACCACTTAAAGTCGATCAACTCGCTACCCACTTCGCCAGTATCACGCGCTTTGGCAACGGCTGCTTCATACTGTTGTTGCCATTTAACCAGCTCATCCGACCACAAAACCTGCTGGCGTAGGGTTCTTTGGTACTTATCTAATCGCACTTCAATCGCTTTGAGGTAGCGCGGTAGATGTGCCAGCCACTGCGGTGGCGTCTCGGTGAGGTAGGTTTTATCAATCAATCGATCAAGTTGCGCACGAATGTCATTCAGTACCGGTACCGTCTCTAATGAGACCTTACCGTTCAACGTCTTCGATATGCGATGCACGCGTTGATGAAGTTCTATGACAAAGGCTGCAATAGTTTTGGCCTGTTCATGCAGATCGGCTCTCACCCGATCTCGCGTCTGGCTAAACTCCGACTCACTGGTAGGAAGATTGTCCTGATCGATCAGGCTCAGTGCCGCGGCCATAATGATCTGCTCTTGCAGGAAGCGTTCATTATATTTTTTACCCGCCTGCAGAATCGCTTGCGCCAAATTAGGCAGGCTTTTACGAATATCTTTAACCTGAGTTTGCAGAGATATCAGCACCAAACGTGCCACACCTCGATGTGACTGGCGTTGTGCATCCAAGGGCTGGCTCAATAAGGTCAGCTCGACATTCTCACCCTTATCGATCAGTGCAGGGTAGGCTTCCACTTCGATACCGCCAGCATGTTTAACGGTTTTCTGTTTATCGAGTTTGCCAAAACTCCACTCCGTTAACTCTGTCTCACCCCAACTCTGTTTAGGTGCTTGCTGAATCGCTGTCTGTGCCGCATCACCGAGCTTACGTTGTAGCTCGGACCAATCACGCCCCTGCCCTAATAGGTTACCCTGCTCATCGATTACGCGAATATTGGCTTGATGAATCGGCTCAAGCTGCACACTTTTCAGCTGATCCACCTGAACACGGTGCCCAGTCAGACGCAGCAGTTGCAGTGACACCGCCTCAAACAGATCGCCATCACCAAATGCCAGCTTCTCCATTAACTCGGTGACGTAGTTAGGGATCGGCACAAACTGTTTACGCTCAGCCTTAGGCAGGCCACGTAGCAACGCCTCAAGCTTGGCGGCCAACATACCCGGTACCAGCCAGGCTAGACGTTCGGTACTGAGTCTGGGCAGCAGTGGCAGAGGGCAATCAATACTCAAGCCATCATCGACCGCACCTAACTCAAATTTGTAGCTCAGTTTTAAAGGCGCACCCTCGATCAACAATACTTCTGGGTACTGTTCATCTCGAACATGATCTGCCGAGCGTTGCAGCACATCCTGCTCGGTCAAAAAGAGCAGCTTAGGGGAGGCCTGTTCTGCTTTTTTGCGCCAAGATTCAAACCCAGCTCCGTTGACGATATCTGATCCCGCGTGTTGATCCAGACGCTCTAAGTAGAACTGAAACAGTGTCTCTTCATCGACCAACAGATCGCGTCGGCGCGACTTATCCTCAAGCGCGGCAACGGACTCTAAAAGATCTCGATTGTGTTGGAAAAACGGCGCCTTAGTCTGATATTCACCCTCGACCAGTGCACTTCGAATGAAAATTTCATGGGAGACTTCGCGATCGATCGGACCATAGTGCACCTTACGTTTAGGCACAATAACTAGGCCGTAAAGTCTGACCTGCTCACTGGCCACTACCTGAGCACGTTTTTTCTCCCAATGCGGCTCTAAGTAGCTACGTTTGATGAGGTGCTTAGCCAAGGGCTCAACCCACTCTGGGTTAATCTCGGCAAGGGTATGAGCAAACAGCTGACTGGTCTCAATCATCTCTGCAGCGACCACCCACTTCGGTGCCTGCTTAAATACGCCTGAGCCAGGGAATATTTTAAAGCGGCGGTTACGCGCACCAAGATACTCACCACGCTCCTGCTTGAAACCGAGGTGTCCCAAGAAACCCGAGATAATTGCTCGATGAACCTGATCGTAACTGGCCGGTTCACTGTTCTCTTTCAGATCAAGCGACTTGATGCTCAGATGCAGCTGTCGATGCAGATCTCGCCACTCTCGCATTCTTAGGTAGCTAAGGTAGTGTTTAGTACACCACTTGCGCAGTTGATTCTGGCTCAGCTCAAGGCGTTGCTCCTCAAAGGCATTCCACAAATTAATCAGAGTGATGAAATCGGACTTCTCGTCATGGAACAACTTGTGTTTTTCATCGGCTGCTTGGCGCTTATTCTGCGGACGCTCGCGAGGGTCTTGGACACTCAGTGCACTGGTAACGATCAATATCTCACGCAGTGAGTGCTGACGACCCGCTTCAACAATAATACGTGCAATCCTTGGGTCGACAGGCAAGCGCGCCAGCTGTTTACCCAAATTGGTGATTGAACGCTTTGCATCGACCGCTTGCAGTTCTTCAAGCAGTTTATAACCATCATTGATGAAGCGTTTATCGGGTGGATCGATAAAGGGAAAACGATCAATATCACCCAATCGAAGTTGCAGCATCTGCAGAATAACGGAGGCGAGATTGGTTCTACGAATTTCCGCATCGGTGAACTCAGGACGAGAGAGAAAATCCTCTTCCGAGTAGAGTCGAATGCAGGTGCCGGGAGCTACTCGCCCACAGCGACCTGCACGCTGGTTGGCGCTCGCTTGTGACACTGGCTCAATCGGTAAGCGCTGTACCTTAGATCGATAACTGTAGCGCGACATGCGAACCAGACCGGGGTCAATGACATAACGAATCCCCGGCACTGTCACGGAGGTCTCTGCCACGTTGGTGGCTAAGACGATACGACGCCCTGCTGAGCGACCCGAGGTAAAGACCTTGTTCTGTTCCGCTAACGACAGCCTTGCATAGAGCGGCATAATCTCGACATCTCTGAGATCAGCCCTGCGCAATTTCTCTGCACTCTCTCGAATCTCTCGTTCACCCGGTAAAAAGATCAGAATGTCGCCAGGCATACCACTCGGTTTAGCTCTGTCGATGGCAATGAGTTCATCGACAGCGTTGAGAATGCCCTGCTGAATATCACCACTCGCCTCATCATCCTCATCCGTGGATTCGTTCAATGGGCGGTAGAGTGTCTCTACCGGGAAGGTTCTTCCGGAGACCTCTATCACAGGTGCATCACCAAAGTGTTTCGAGAAACGCTGCACATCGATGGTTGCAGAGGTAATGATCAACTTAAGATCGGGGCGTTTAGGCAAAATTCGTTTGAAGTAGCCCAATAAGAAGTCGATATTGAGGCTGCGCTCATGCGCCTCATCGATGATGATGACTTCGTATTTGTTCAGGTATCGATCGTGCTGAGTTTCGGCCAGAAGGATACCGTCCGTCATCAGTTTAATCTGAGTCTCTTCGCCAATCTGATCGTGGAATCGAACTTGATAACCGACTCTAGAGCCCAGTTCAGTTTTCAACTCTTCAGCAATGCGACTGGCAACCGTGCGCGCGGCTAATCGTCGTGGCTGTGTATGTCCAATCAACCCTTTACAGCCTAACCCCAACTCTAGGCAGAGTTTTGGCAACTGGGTCGTTTTACCGGACCCGGTTTCACCTGCGACCACCACCACTTGGTTATGCTGGATTGCATCGAGTATCTCTTGGCGTGCACCCGTCACCGGCAGGTCTGGGTAGTCGATCGGTAGCAGAGCTTTTTCGGTCTTCTGCGCCACTATCGCTTCCGATCGCTCTATGCGTTCAACCGCCTTTTGCAGTGCCGTTTCATCGATTTCTGCTGCCTCGGAGAGTCGTTCCAATGCACGACGAATAGGGTATTGGTCGCGTATTTGGCAACGCTCGAGGCGGTCAATAAACGGTTTTAATGTCGGATGCACAATGGGACTCATAATTTTTGATAGCCGCGAATTTTACCCAACTGGTAAAAAGGCTGCCAGAGAAGCGATTAAATAGTTGGTTTGGCCCAAGGGTTAGGGTTAATCAACCAGTCCCGATCGTAATACTCGACCGACAGAGCTATGGGGCAGAGCCCGTCTCAGCTCAATAAGATGTGGGACTTTATAGGCCGTTAAACGTTGACGACAGTAGTTACGGATCATTTTCTGCGTCAAACGACGGTTGTTGGTCACTACGAATAGACGGAGCTTGATTTCGCCATCCTCCTGATAACTGCCGAAGGCACAATCGGTGATGTCAGGGTGCTGGGAGATGAGCGCTTCGACTTCAGAGGGGTAAATCTTAAAGTTTCCAACCAGTGAGATGACATCAGACTGGCGTTCAATCATATGCAGTGAACCATCGGGGTCCACACGTCCTATATCACCTGTCCTAAACCAACCTTGCTCAAACTGGGTGTCAACTTGACCGGCATACCCCAACATCACTTGGGGGCCTCTAATGCAGATCTCTCCTGCACTGCCTTGAGGCAGTTCACTGCCAGACTCATCTTGAATACGTACCTCAGTCTCTTGCAGCGGTCGACCGACTGCGCCGGTCACGAACCTGCCACTCGAGTCCAGCGTCACAACGGGTGAACACTCGGTTAGGCCATAGCCCTGCGAGATAACGCAGTGAGTGATCGCTTGCCATTGATCACCAATGGCTTGATTGAGTGGTGCACCACCTGACAGAGTGCATTTGAGCATTGAGAAGTCGAGTTGAGGAAAGAGCGGATGCTGTACTAAGCCCATAAAGAGTGGAGCCACACCGGCAAACAGGGTCGGGCGAAAACGATCAAACAGCTCTGCAATGTGATTGATCTCTTTGACATCCGATGCCATCTCAACCACCCCACCCTGACACCAGGTCATTAAACAGATCATTGAGGGGTAGCTATGATAGATCGGCAAGGGCATCAGTAATCTTTGCGGGCCAGAGATACCGATATCTACAAGCCGATGATTTAACTGCCCAACATTACTGAGCAGGTTTCTGTGACTCAATTGCACCGCTTTTGCCTGCCCCGTGGTAGCGCTGGTCAGCTGTATCATTGCCACCTCATCCACCTCTGATCGTGCACTGAGCATCAAGGAGTCTGAGTGATAGACAATCGCTTCACGAAATTGAAAATCCGCCAAATTGGGTGAGCGTTTGCATATATGGCGCCAAAGTCGCTTAAGTGGAAACAGAAACCAATTTGAAAAGTCTTCAGGGGAGCAGCTTACAGTGGTTAGGCCATGGCCTCGACGGACTGCTAATTCGGCTAAGTTAGAGTGTGAGTGACAGGCAATCAGTGCCTTGGCTTGCGTCAGTTTCGCGACCCGCTCTAACTCGGTGATATCAGCGGAGGTTGTCAAACAGACTGGAACCAAACCGACACGCCAAAGCGACATTAACAGCACCGGGTAGTGAGCACCATTGGGCATCTGAACAATGACTCTATCCCCTGCTGAGAGGTTTAGAACCTCGACAAACCATTGTGACACGGCGCGGCAGTGACCATTCAGCTCAGAGAAGGATAGCTGTGTATTACCCTCCCGTACGGCAGGTGCATTGGCGTATTGGTTTGATAACCATTGAGGCAGTTGCGAAAGGCTGTTTATTGAGAGGGGCAATTGAGACATCTTATTCACTGCGATAGAAGCAGGTCTCTCCCTCTTTGAATACCCGAGCTTCACCTGACTGAATAGGCTGCCATACCTCGTTATCGGTCAGTGGCTCTGTCGCGATCACTGTGACGATATCGTTCTCCTGTGTCTCCCCTCTAAAATCGACCGTCAAATCACAATCTTTTAGCTGAGCGACACCAAAAGGCGCGCGCCGGGTAATCCAATGCAATTTAGTAGTGCAGTATGAGAAGAGCCAGTCGGAGTCACACAGCAGCATATTGAAAACCCCTAGCGCACGAAGCTTATGACAGCACTGGGTAATCAATTCAAACAGAGGTTCCGATTTTTGGGGAGGTTCTGGAAAGGCTAGTCGAACCTGATCCAACAACCAACAGAAGGCATACTCCGAATCGGTGGTACCCACTGGTTTGTAAAAGCGTAGAGGCCAATCAAAAATCACCGGATCCAACTGTCCGTTGTGGGCAAAGGTCCAGGTAAAACCCCAGAGTTCGCGACTGAATGGGTGGGTATTTTCTAGATTGACTGAACCTACATTGGCTTGGCGAATATGGCTGATGACGTTCTTGCTTTTGATCGGGTAGTGACAGACCAACTGAGCAATGGGTGAGTCGACACTGGGTTGCGGGTCATGAAAGGCTCGCTGAGCCTTTCCTTCGTAGAAACCGATACCCCATCCATCCTTGTGCGGTCCAGTACCACCGCCACGCTGCATCAAGCCGGCGAAACTGAAACAGATATCGGTGGGTACATTAGCGCTCATACCCATTAACTCACACATAGCGACTCCCTGTCTTTAAGCTAGTGGAAGTATAACTGATTAAACGACCGGGGGCTGACCTCTATTTTGGAGATTAACTAGATTGCGGATGACAGGCTAAAGCCAGTCATCCTTCTAAGTTAACTAGCAAGCTTAAAGCAGGGAACGTAACCCGCAAAATCAATCTTCATTCGACGCTGCTCAATGAATCCATTCAACAATTTATCGAGTGCAGTGATCACCTCGGGATCGCCATCTAGGATGAAAGGCCCCTTTTCCGCAACCGCTTTAACAGCAGGCTCTTTAACGTTGCCTGAGACAATACCCGATAGTGCTTTACGAAGTTCTGACGCCAGTTCAGAGATCGGCTGACCTTTGTGAAGATTCAGCGCGGCCATATTGTCGTGTGTCGGTTCAAAAGGCAGTTGCAACTCGTAAGGTATCTGCAGTTGCCAGTTGAAGTGGTAAGCCTCACCGGACTCTTTACGCTGTTCGGTGACTCGGTTGAGACCCTCTTTCATCAATGCAGCCACTTTCGACGGATGATCAATCACAACCTGATACAGCTTGCTGGCCTCTTCACCGAGCGTCGCTTTAACAAACTGATCGATCTGCTCGAAGTAGGCCTCGCTACCTGCAGGGCCTGTAAAGATAAAGGGCATCTCTACATTGCGATTCTGTTCTTGAAGCAAGATGCCAAGCATGTAGAGAATCTCTTCTGCTGTGCCCGCTCCGCCTGGGAATACAATGACGCCATGACCGAGTCGCACAAAAGCTTCTAGGCGTTTCTCAATGTCCGGCATGGTAATCAGTTCAGAGACAATCGGATTGGGCGATTCAGCCGCAATGATGCCGGGTTCAGTAATGCCTATGTATCTTGGGTCGCTAATGCGCTGTTTAGCGTGTGCAATGGTGGCCCCTTTCATTGGACCTTTCATAGCACCCGGGCCACAGCCGGTACAGATATTGAGGCCTCTTAAGCCCAGTTCGTAACCCACTTTTTTGGTGTAGGCGTACTCATGGCGAGCAATAGAGTGACCGCCCCAACAGACCACAATGTTGGGTTTAATGTTGGGTCTTAGCGATTTAGCGTGTCTTAAAATGTGAAATACTGTATTGGTCAGTTTCTCACCTGGCGTTAAGCCCTCACAGACATCATTAAGCTCGTCTACTACATAGACAAGGTCTCGTAACACCGAGAAAAGGTGCTCACGAATACCATCGACCAACTCACCATCCACAAAAGCCGACGCTGGTGCATTGATCAGATCCAGCTGCACACCACGGTGTTTATTGACGATGTGCACATCAAAATCTTGGTATTTCTCAAGCACTTCGGCCGTACAGTCCATCTCACTACCGCAGTTGAGTACCGCCAAAGCGCATTGGCGAAATAGAGGGTATAGCCCAGAATCGCTTCGATCCCGAATACGCTCTACTTCATAGGGTGAGAGCATATCCAAACTCTCAAGAGGTTTGACACTGGCACTGACAAATAGATCGCTCATAACACTCTCCTTCGCGTAATCACGATGTCATTATTTACGTTTATACATGAAGGATAGATGACATTCAGCTAATCGGCAGAACATATTTGCCAAAGGCGAATGCATCGATTAGTTTAAAGTTATCGGTGAGTTTTTCATCGATCCCTCTCTGCTGCAGAAGGAACCGCCAATGAGCGCATCCAAGCTTTATATCCTTGATACCAACGTGCTGTTGCACGACCCCAAGTGTCTTGTCGAATTTAAAGAGCAAGATATTGCCATTCCGATGACCGTGCTTGAAGAGCTCGACGACATCAAAGATCGGAAGAAGAACGTAGCGGCAGAAGCGCGTGCTGCGATTCGCGAAATTGATAAAATTCTGAGCAACGCCAAAGACCCTTCAGAGATTCTAGACGGTGTGCAGATTTTATTGGATGGTAAAGAGCGCGAGATCGTATTTGGTAAGCTCTCCATCTACCCTGATCATGAACTGGCTCATGACAAAGGGTTCTTGCCAGCAGACCACAATAAAGACAACCGAATCATTAACTGCGCCCTTCACTTACAGCGAGTGCTTCCTAAGCGCCAGGTGATTCTGGTCACTAAAGATTTGAATATGCGTCTTAAGGCGATGGGAGCTGGCTTAAAACGCGTTGAGGATTACCGTACCGACCAGCTCGTCTCGGACATCGATCTACTCCCTGCGGGCCATCTTCATTTAGAGACCCCTTTTTGGGAGGGGGTTGATTCCGTTGAAAGCTATCACGAAAACGAGCACACCTGTCACAGAGTAGACCGCGAGGTGCTGCCAGAGACCTACCCTAATGAATATATTTGGGACGACTCGCAGGATTTTGCCGCTAAAACCAGCCGTGTCGAAGGTGACAAGGTCATCCTTCAGGATCTGGGCTACCAAAACCTGATGCAGCAAAACTGCTGGGGCATTTCACCCATCAATATTCAACAAGCCTTTGCCATGGAAGCGATGCTGGATCCTAATATTGATCTAGCCGTTCTGCTTGGGTCCGCCGGTTCGGGTAAAACCTTGGTTGCCCTAGCCAGTGCTCTGGAGTTGGTTATTGAACAGCGTCGCTACAATAAAATTATTGTCACTCGCTCGACGCCACCGGTCGCTGAAGATATCGGCTTTTTACCAGGCACCGAAGAGGAGAAGATGACTCCATGGATGAGTGCGATTAACGATAACTTAGAAGCGATGCACGAACAGGACGAACGCCCGCAAAGCAGTGTTAAGTATGCGATTGAGAAGGCTAACATTCAGTTCAAGTCTCTCAACTTCATACGTGGGCGAAGCATTCAGAACGCCATTGTTTTGATTGATGAAGCCCAAAACCTAACGCCGCAACAGATGAAAACGATCCTGACTCGCTGTGGTAAAAACACCAAGATGGTCTGCCTAGGAAACTTGGCCCAGATTGATTCAAACTACCTAACCGCACTCACTTCAGGCTTAACTTACATTGTTGAACGCTTTAGAGACTATGAGGGCTCTGCCAGCGTTCACTTTGAGGGAATCTTCCGCTCTAAACTGGCCGAATACGCCGAAGAGCATCTCTAAACATCCCGTTTTAGGGTACCAGTGCTGTGACTCCATCTGGGGTCACGGCCACTCTTTGATGACCCTCGCGATTTAGCTGCAGAAGATCAAACGAGCTGATCTTAATCTCCACCACACAGAACCAGTTCTGTTCGACAAATTCCACCAGTGGATCAATTTCTGAACCCGGTGGTAACTTGGTCGTGTAGTCCGCAACCGTCGGCCCCTCTTTGACCCTATCCCAACGTTCATCAATGGCTTCCTTGTCACTCATTAACGTCGCTAACCCTTCAGCTCGTAACTGCTGTTTTAACTGTGGATTCCAGAAGCAGAGTGAGACATTTGGATTATGTTGCAGCTGCAAAATTTTTGGTGATCGGGAGTCACTATAGAAACGCAAAAGCCAGTTATTCGATTCGATCTCTCTTAAGACAACAGAGCGTGATTGCGGTCGACCAGCATCATCCACTGTAGAGAGAGTAAACACCCTCCAAGGGTGCCCTTTTTCCACCAGCGCATCTTCAACAAATCCCCACAATTCAAGGGGTTTTAGACTTTTTAAGTCGATCATTGGATACATCCATCTGAGACATTGGTCTATCTTGAAAAACCGTCCATTTCGCCGAAGTCCAGTAACTACGTGGCTTATAGTTATCTGTCATAGCTGTATAACAAAACAGTTAGGCGATAGAGACTAGAAACCATGATGCGGCGCAATATAATTGGCACCACTGAAATATGGGTGACACATTTATCTGTTACCCACCGCCTCACTTCCAAGGCCTATTTGCCAAAAGCTTATAGGAGATTGAGTCGTAAGGCACATTTGTTCAACACACAGATGGTAGTCGAGTTATGGATTCAGAAGTAGATGTATTGTTAGTTGGCGCAGGAGCGATGAGTACGACGCTTGCCGTTATGCTCCAGGAGCTGGACCCTAATCTGAAAATGATGATGGTCGAACGTCTCAACCACGTGGCTAGCGAAAGCACCGATGGTCTTAATAACGCGGGTACTGGGCACGCAGCCTATTGTGAGTTGAATTACACCCCTCGCCAGGCTGACGGCTCAATTAACTGCAGCAAAGCTTTCTCAATTAACGAATGTTTTGAGATCAGCTTGCAGTTTTGGTCATACCTTGTGAATAAAGGTGCGCTTCCTCATCCTAAGAAGTTCATCAACACAACGCCCCACTGCAGTTTTGTCTGGGGTGAAGATAACGTCGATTTCCTTCGTAAGCGCCACCAAGCACTTTCACAGCACCCTCTTTTTGAGGCGATGGAGTACAGCGAAGATCCTGAGCAAATTCGCGAGTGGATGCCTCTAGTGATGCAAAACCGCGAAGATAACCAGCCGATTGCTGCTACTCGCGTGCGATATGGATCGGACGTTAACTTTGGTGAACTTGCGCGCTTCATGGTCAATTTCCTTGAAGTTAGTGGCAACTTCGAACTCAAACTGTCGTCAACAGTCCAAGATCTTAAACAGGAAGAGGATGGCCGTTGGTGCGTCAAACTGAAACACTCTGCTAAGCCAGACACCTACAAAGTCCGTGCGAAGTTTGTCTTCCTCGGTGCCGGTGGTGGAGCTCTACCTCTGTTGCAAAAATCTGGCATCCCTGAAGGTGAAGGGTACGGCGGCTTCCCAGTTAGTGGTCAGTGGTTGATCTGTAAGAACAAAGAGGTCATCGAGCGTCACCAAGCCAAGGTATACGGCATGGCCCCCATTGGTGCGCCACCCATGTCAGTACCCCACTTGGATACCCGTGTTATCAATGGTGAAAAAGCACTGCTGTTCGGTCCTTTTGCAGGGTTCACTACTAAGTTCCTAAAAAATGGCTCGTTGATGGATCTGCCGATGTCATTGAGCCCAGACAACTTGATGCCAATGATGTCAGTTGCCCGCAACAACATGGATCTGACCAAATATCTAATCAGTGAAGTAATGCAGACGCACGGTTCACGTGTAGAGTCACTTCGCAACTTCTTCCCAGATGCTGAAGAGAACGATTGGGAACTCTCTTACGCCGGTCAGCGTGTCCAAATCATCAAACCGGGCAATGAAACCAAGGGTAAGCTAGAGTTCGGTACAGAGGTGATCTCTGCAGCTGATGGTTCGATAGCGGCACTATTGGGCGCATCACCGGGTGCATCAACGGCAACCAGCACGATGATCTCGATCATCGAAGAGTGCTTTGCTGAGCGCATGCAGAAGTCGAACTGGTCCGAGAAGCTAAAACAGATGATTCCATCCTACGGTGAATCATTGGCGACCAATAGCGATCTTCTTCGTACGGTGCGGGCTAAAACGCTTGAGACACTACAACTGGATGAGAAAAAGGCCTCTCAAGCGGCCTAACTCTTTCTATTTCTGGGACCCCACCGGATTGGTTTATTGGCGTTAAAGGACTACCATTGCGTCAATAAGGAGTCCGGTGTGGTTAAACATTTTTTTGAACATCTTCTCGTACTGACGGTTCGGTTCTATCAACTGTTCATCAGTCCTGTACTGGGTCCGCGCTGTCGATTCTACCCAACCTGCTCTAGCTATATGATCGAAGCGATTCAACTGTACGGCCCCCTCAAAGGCACACTGCTCGGTTTAAAACGCATTGGACGCTGCCATCCAGGGTCTGATGGTGGGATAGATCCGGTTCCAGGCAGTGAGCTTGAGAGCAGTTATCAACAAGAACTTGCCGAACAAAGCTGCGGCTGTTCACACCCTGAGAACAAGGAGCACTGATCGTGTTTTCTACTGCCAGCCTTACAGGCATTGCTCTGCTCTACATGGCTCTTCTGTTTGCATTAGCGATTTTTGTTGAGCGTAAGGTAAGGAAACAGTCTGGTCTTAGCTTCCAGGGACCCATCTACGCCCTCTCATTAGCGGTCTTTTTTACCTCTTGGACCTTCTATGGCAGCGTTGGATTCGCGCTCGAGAACGGACTCCAGTTCTTTGCCATCTATATCGGTGCCATTTTAGGTCTACTCTTTGGTGCCAAAGCGATCAAAAAAATGGTTCTGGCCAAAGAGAGTTTTCGTTTAACGTCCATTGCCGATTTCATATCAACGCGTTACAGACGCTCTCAGCGCATTGCCGCTCTGGTGACCATCATTGCGATTCTAGGGCTGCTGCCTTACATCGTTCTTCAGTTGCGTGCGATCAATAGTGCGTTTGATGTACTGACCAACGACTCAGCAACCCAAGGTAGCTGGTCGGCTGCCATCATCACACTGACGCTCGCGTTTATTACGATTCTTTTCGGTGCCCGAAAAATTGATCCGACTGAACGTCACCAGGGCATTATTGCCGTGTTAGCCGCCGAGTGTCTGGTAAAGTTGTTTGCCTTCATTGCCCTGGGTCTGTTTGTCACCTTTGGTCTGTTTGATGGGTTTGACGATCTCCTCAAGCAAGCGGAGCAGGCCAACTTACAGTCGGTTTACAGCTTTGGTGGATCGGACAGTTTCTTAACCTGGGTTGCCCTAATCATACTAGGCGCAGCCGCCATCCTGATGCTGCCAAGACAGTTTCATGTCACGGTCGTTGAAAATCCGGGTACGACACACATCAAGAGCGCCCTGACGCTCTTTCCTATCTACACGCTTGGCATCAACCTATTTGTTATTCCTATCGCACTGGCCGGGCTGTTGCTCGGGCTTCCAAAAAGCTCTGGTGATCAGTTCGTTCTATTGATACCTAAGCTCGCTAATAGTGAGGTGATGGCCCTGGTGGGTTACCTAGGCGGATTCGCCGCCGCCACGGGTATGGTCATCGTTACCCTAATTACCCTAGCGACGATGACATCAAACCACTTGGTGATTCCCATCTGGCGTCGTTTTAAACCGGATCTCAATTTAGGCGCCTCACTGCTCCATCTGCGCTGGATACTCATTCTAGGCATTGCGTTAATTGCCCATCTGTTTGCCAACCAACTCGATGCACCTTACTTGTTAGTTGCATTGGGTTTAATCTCGTTCGCGGCAGTTCTGCAGTTAGCACCCGCTGGGTTAATCGGTCTATTTTGGCGTAAAGGGAATAGTTTAGGCGCAGCACTGGGCTTATTGTCTGGCTTTATTCTCTGGGGCTTCACCTTAGTGCTACCGCCTATGGTTGGTGAGGGCTGGATCGATGCCAGTGTTATGACGAATGGACTGTTTGGCCACTCATGGCTGCGTCCTAATGCACTGTTTGGACTGGAATTTTTACCCCCACTCGCCCACGGCGTATTCTGGTCACTCTTGTTTAACATCACGCTGTATGTGGTTGGCAGTAAACTCTACAAGCCTCGTAAGGTTGAGAGAGCTCAGACAGAAGAGCTGTTTAACGCCACTAACGAGATGTTAACGGACCGATATCGCAATGCCCGCCCCACTGGGCTTGAAGCCTATATTGAGCGTGAGCCGAAAACCCAAGAGGCTGAGCTTCTTCTCAACCGTTTTCTAAGCAGTGATGCGGCGGATCAGGTACTTGGCAGCATTTTGACGGACCTCCAGCTAGGTGCTCGCACTCATTTCACCATTGTCGAATTGATGGAGTTTCATCGACTACTCGAGCAACGATTAGCCGGCTCTATTGGCGCAGCAGGTGCACATTCAGCAATTGAAGAGTCTATTCGCTACTCCGACCGAGAATCCGCCGATCTAAAAGCGCTCTTCTCTCACATTGCCAGCGAATTAAAATTGAGCAGTTCAGAAACCGAAAACAGTCCTCTGTTTGAGTCGCTGCAAGATAATAACGAACAGCTTAACAACGAGCTCGCTAAGCTAAAAAATGCGAACAAGGTGTTAGAGGAGAAGGTTGATCGTCAGTACGAAGTGATTCATGGGCATCGCTTAGAGATACAGAAGCTAACCCATGAAAACCAGACACTGAAAGCACGATTGGGGCTCTCAACTGATGAGAGTTAGTACCCGCAGAGTAAAGAATCAGAGGAGGCTTTAGGCCTCCTCTTTTTTGAGATGAACATCCATTTGCGGGTAAGGAATAGAGATGCCTTCCGCATCAAAACGCACTTTAATCTCTTCGGTCAGTGCCCAACGGACCTCCCAATAGTCTTCGGTTTTAACCCATGGGCGCACAATGAAATTAACGCTGCTATCGGCCAATTCTGATACCGCAATTTTAGGGGCAGGATCCTCCAAGACTCGACTATCGGCCGTCACAACCTCTGTTAAGATCTGTTTTGCTTTACGCAGATCATCGTCATAACTGATACCAAAGATCATATCGATACGACGTGTCGGTCTACGGTTGTAGTTCGTGATGATCCCTGAATAGATCGAACCATTTGGCACAATCACTTCGCGGTTATCTCCGGTACGCATCACCGTATTAAAAATCGTGATCTCTTCAGCTACGCCGGATATGCCAGCCACTTCGACAAAGTCACCCTCTTTGAATGGGCGGAAGAAGATCAGCAAGACACCCGCAGCAAAGTTTTTCAACGAGTCCTGCAGTGCCAGACCGATTGCCAAACCTGCGGCACCGACCAGAGCGATCAATGAGGTGGTATCAACACCCAATTGACCCAGCGCGGCAACGATAACCAGCAGCGTCAACAGAATGCTGATGACGGAGCGGACAAAGTTGACCAGCATATTGTCCATTGATGTACGGTGCAGCCCTCTCTCAAGCAGTCGGGTTGCAAATTTGACTAACCAACGACCCACCACAAAGATGGCCAAAGCCGTGGCGATATTGATAGACCATGGGACTAAGTAGGTATCCATAAGAGATTGCAAATCAGGCATAGTTAAACGTCCAAAAAGGCTAAATTTAAGCTGCGGGTAAGGTTGATAGTGATAAATTCACCCCCATATCTACACTATAACCTAGGTAAAGCAGTTTCCCAGCTATGCGTTCAGTTTTTTCTCTATTTGCTCTTCTAATGTCAAGCCACCTCTATGCGGCTGATTACCATATCGCCGATGATGTTCAGCTCTTCATGCACAGCGGCCCCTCTTACGAATACCGCATCGTCTCTAGAGTTCGCAGTGGCGATCCCGTGACTCTGTTAGAGCGCGGCAAAGATTACACCAAGATCAAACTGGCCGATGGCAAAGAGGGTTATGTTCTCACTCGCTACTTAGCAGAGGGACAAAGCAAACTGACAGTTCTGCAGACTGAGCTACCGGATCTAAAACAGCAGCTAGCGTCGCTTAGTGAAGATTTGGCAAAGAAAAACGATCAAATCGCCCAACTCGAAACAGAGTTGGCAAGCTACCGCGATGAAGCGACTGACTCGACCACAGAGCTTGTCATCAAAGATAAACGGATTCGCGAACTTGAGTTTCAAGTCGCTAATATGGATCAATCAAACCTAATGCGCTGGTTAACGCATGGCGGACTGATCGCCTTAGCAGGTTTGATCGTTGGATTGATCCTTCCCCACCTTCCTCGTCGTAAGAAGAGACAGGATGAGTGGTTTTAATTAACAAAAACAGAGAGAAGTGAGTATGGAAATGGTTATTCTAGGCGCTCTGTGTATTGCTGCAGCACTGTACATCATCAGCACAAATATTCAGTCTAAAAAGCCTGTTCTGCAGCCGATTCGTATCGAAGAGCGCAGCCAGAAAAAGCGTCGCCGCTAAGCTAAGTCTTCATCGGTAATGGGACGTGGCGTAAAGTCTGCGATCCCATTTTCAATGGTCCATGCACGACGCCCCTGCTCGACACGAATAACACCTTTGAATCGTGCTTGAAGGTAAGGTACGACCTCTTCAAGGGTGTCGATATCACACAAAATCACACCACCACGATCATCTTCAGTCGAAAATAGAAACGATTGCACCGTACACCTCTAATAAACAGTCACGCCAGTCTAACAACTTACCTCTACCAGTTTAAGTAGGCGAAGCGATCTTTTATCTCTTGTTTGGCCAACTGATAGTCTGGAAAGAAGCGGCTAACCAGGGCCCAAAAGCGTGGACTGTGGTTCATCTCTTTCAAATGACAGAGTTCGTGAATGATCACATAGTCCTGCAGAGTGTGTGAAAGGTGTATCAATCGCCAGTTAAGCGTGATCTCACCGCGACTGGAACACTGCCCCCATTTACTCGTATAGCTGCCTATATTGACGGATGAGGGCTTTAGACCAGTGAAACTCGATAACTGCTCAGAACGTGCAATTAACTGCTGTTGGGCAGCCCCCTTTAGTGAAGATTGAAGCTGTCGTCTGATTGACTGATCTGTTGAGCGCGCATTGACTTTAACCCTGACGGAACGGCCAGTGTGACAGATTGTTTTCTCTTCGGGTGTTAATTGAGAGACCTTCTCAAGTTGGTAGTTGATGCCATTAACGACCAGAGTCTCTGAATGCAGATCAATGGAGTGCTTACTCAATGCTTTCTGCTGTTGTACTAGCCTAGGAGTGACCCAGGCCTGTTTGCTCAGAACCCATTGCTGAATATCAGCCTCACTAATGAATAGTGGTGCTTTGACAACGACTCTACCCCTGTCGATTTGAATCGACAGAGTTCGACGTCTACTGGATCGCTCTAGGGTATATTCGAACTCAATCAATCTGTGCCATCTTAACTATGCGGGTGTTAGGACAGACTACCGCTTGTACTATAAGAGTCAATAATGACATCGGCCAATTCATTGGCACTCTTCCAAGCTCCTGCCAAACCGGGCTCATTAATCCAGTCTCCACAGGCGCCAATCGAAAGCTCAGCATCCCACAGAGGTTCCGTTAATTGAGCACTCTGCAGAGTTCGACTGTAGAGCCAACGGTGAATTTTTGAGGCGCTGGGCTCTATCGATTCGCCCAGCCAATCAGACAATAACCCCTCTATTTTTTTCAGAAGAAGCTCTCGATCATCATCAATGTGTGCTTCGCTCCAAGATTCACGCATTTCAACTCGAACCAATAGACCCTCTCGGCCGGGTTTGTCACTCTCGACCACGATACGGTAGAACTCAGGATGCTCTCCCTCAATCACAGAAACTCCGTCTAAACGCGAGGGTCGCTTCTCTAACTGAAACAGTGCAATCCAATTGGCTGAAGTTGCTGCTTGCTCAGCTCGATGAGCAAAGCGTGGTGAGGTTTCCAGAAGAGGCACCGCCTGTGGCGCGGGGGCGGCAACAACTACCGCATCAAAATAGTCGATCAGTTCACCTTGATCATCTCGAATGAGTACACCCTGCTTATCACTCCACACGACACCTATACGGGTTTCAGTGTGAAGCGTAGTGCCTTTGAGTAGTTCACGAGTAAACAGACTGTTACGACCCGCGCCAATCTTGTACTCAACGGACTCATGTTGTGTGAGGCTAAAATTCGAGCGCGTGGTGCTCCAGGTCTCAATCACACCGGTTTCGGCATAGGCATTTAAGAAACGCTCAAACTCGCTGGAACAGCCATCTAGATAGGGTGCACCCAAGTCAGCAGAGAGTTGACCAACGCGAGTAGAGGCTAAACGCCCACCCGTTCCTCGTGATTTTTCAAATAGATCAACAGTAAAACCTGAAGAGGTCAGTCTATTGGCGAGTGTAGCGCCGGCTAAACCAGCGCCGATAATGGCTATCCTTGGCATATTCTTCCTATGAATTGGGCTCTACTGCAATGGCTTTTTCAACGGTATTAATGAAGCCTCTGTTTTCGGGTGACGTGACACTTGAGTAGACATCAATGACTTTACCATCACGGCCAATCAAGTACTTGTAGAAATTCCATTTCGGGGCGGTTCCTGTTGCAGCAATCAAATCCGCCCATAGAGGGCTTGCTTGATCACCACGAACCACAGACTTCTCAAACATCGGGAACTTAACACCGTAAGTTAAACGACAAAACTCTCTGATCTGCCCCTCCTCACGATACTCCTGGTTGGCGAAATCACCGCTAGGGAAACCTAACACTGCAAAGCCTTGGTCTTTGTACTTAGCATGCATCGCTTCAAGACCTTCATACTGCCCGGTAAAACCACACTTACTGGCTGTATTGACGATCAAGACCACTTTGTCTTTGTACTCTTCGCAGAGGTTGACCTCTTTTTCACCGGCTAGCTCACGAACGGTATGATTCAGCACGTTAGTGCAAGTATCAGCTGAGGCTATTTTAAAGCCAAAAACGGCTGCCAGTAGGGTTAATATTTTCATAAGCTTCATTGTGCGCCTCGGTGTTGATTTTTACTTCAATATTTACGCTCAGATAGAGGTTTCGGATGACCGATACAGAGGATGACAGGTTGAAACCTGTTAAGTACACGGATGTGCTGTATGCGGTAATTGCAGGAGCAAATTACTGTCACCGGTGCTTTGAACTATCTACGGAGTAACCGTGACTGGCTTCAGCCTGTCATCGGCTCTTAGTCATCGGTGATTTACCCTACAACCTGCCCTTGTAGTTTGTTAGCATAGTCGCCTACATTCACGGAGCACTGCGATTCACTAATGGTCTGCATCTCCAATATAAGGAGAGAAAGATGAAAATCGCTGACAAAACTGTTGTCTCTATTCACTACACTCTTACCAATGCTTTGGGCGAGACGATTGATAGCTCTGTAGGACAGGATCCTCTTGTCTACCTACAAGGTGCTCAAAACATCATTCCCGGTCTAGAAAACGCCCTAACTGGTAAAGCGGTTGGTGATGCACTTCAGGTTACCGTTGAACCGGCTGAAGGCTATGGCGAGATTCGTGATGAATTGATCCAAGAAGTTGATCGCAGCGCGTTCCAAGGCGTTGATGATATCGATGTTGGCATGCAGTTTATGGCTCAAACACCTTGGGGGGAGCAGCCTGTAACCGTTGTTAAAGTTGAAGGCGACCAGATCACTCTTGATGGCAACCACCAGCTTGCTGGTGAAACGCTCAACTTTGATGTTGAAGTGGTTGAAGTACGTGAAGCAACCGCTGAAGAAGTTGAGCACGGTCATGTTCATGGAGCTGGCGGTCACCACCACTAATCCACCATCGATCTAACATTAAAAAAGCCGAGTTAAATTGAACTGACCCCATAAAGTTGGACTCATTTCTAAGCGGCGCTCAAGGCCTGATTTCGATATGCTATCGGACTCAGGCCTTTTAGTTTAAGCTTAATTCGCTCGTTGTTGTAATAATCAATGTATTCT
>NZ_WBYI01000012.1:0-107706 GCF_013282965.1 Marinobacterium sp. xm-a-152
AAGTATGCAGAATCCATTGGGGCTAGAAGAAAGAGATCTTCATCAAAAGCCGGATATATGACTGCAGCTCACCTTAACCATTGGTACTTTTATCTTGCATAACGCGGGACGGACCATATATGACCTTCGGTCTGACCCCATTGTTCGACTATTTCTCTAAAGCGTTAAACCACTGCCCGAGCATGACGCGCTCTTCCGGTAGCATGCCCGTTAGGTTGCCTAAAGGCATCGCCTGAGTCGCGACAGACTTTGCATGAATGCGTGCAGCGCTCATTAGAACATCCTCTTCTGTCTCCAGAATGACACCGGCAGGGGGAGCAGTGAACATCTCACTGGTTGGGTTCTTAGCGTGACAGCTAGTGCAGCGCTCATAGACGATCTGAGTCGCTTGCGCCAGGGTGACGTTGTTACTGCTTAGGGTAGCTTCCATACCTCGATTAGGGTGCGTCACATAAGCAAGGCAGATCATACCCAGAGCCGCGAAGGGGAGTGTCCATGCAAATTTTTGACTCTCGTGGCGGGTATTGAAGTAGTGGCGAACACCGACACTCAACAACGCAATCGCAAATAGAATGGCCCAGTTCCACTCATGGCCATAGGTGCTTGGGTAGTGGTTGCTGATCATAATGAACAGCACTGGCAGCGTCAGGTAGTTGTTGTGGCGAGAGCGAAGCAGGGCACGAGCGGGCTGTTTTGGATCAGGTTCGCGACCCTCTTTAATTGCTGCAACCAGATCACGCTGTCCCGGCATGATGACGCGGAATACGTTACCCACCATCATGGTGCCGGTAATGGCGCCGATGTGAATGTAGGCAGCACGACCACTGAACACCTGAGTAAAGGCCCAGGCCGCAATAATCAGCAGCATCAGTAGAACCAATCCAAGCAGTGCCGGTTGTTTACCTAAGGGTGATTCACACAAGAAATCATAAATAAACCAACCTGCGATCAGTGACGCGATACTGATCGCAATGCCTTCCCATGCAGTTAGGCCTGAGCCAGGGGCGAGTAGGTAGAGTTCGGCATTTAGGTAGTAGACAACTGCCAACAAGGTAAAACCAGAGAGGAAGGTGGTGTACGCTTCCCATTTAAACCAGTGTAGGTTTTCCGGCATCTGTGGCGGGGCAAGTTTGTACTTCTCTAGATGGTAGATACCACCACCGTGGATGGCCCATAGATCGCCCGATAGACCCTCTCTAGGACTCTTACGGTTTAGGTTGTTCTCCAACCAGACAAAGTAGAAAGAGGCACCAATCCACGCGATACCAACGATCATGTGTATCCAGCGGACCAGTAGGTTGAGCCATTCTGTGTAGTGCGGATCCATATCGACCTCTAAGCGTTTAAATGATTGATATCTGCATCAAGAAGAGTGATCTCTCCGTCAGCAAAAAAGTGTTCGTCGCAGTTATTACCTTCGCCTTTGCGGTCAACGATCAGAAAATCACTGCCGTTCTCTAGCGCTAGGATAGGGTGATGCCACACCCCTTTACCGTAGTTCAGACCCTGACGCCCGTTGCTAATAAAAGCGCGAATATCGTTTGGGTTAGGCTGATCTGCAGGTGGCGCGACGACGATCAGAAAGCGTTGGCGCTCCATCGGGATGAAGGCTTGACTCCCCTGAGGGTGGCGCTCAAGCATCTTGATTTCGAGCGGGTAACTTAAGGTATCTGCCTTGAAGATACTGATAATGGCTTGGTCCTCTTGGCGATTCAGTTCAACCGTTGCCAATTGATGAAACCGCTGAGTTGAGCCATTGTTAATAGGAAAGTGATCAGAGCCTTCCGTCTCGATTACTTGGCCAAAAGGTTCAAAAGCCTCTTTTGTTAACGGTTCAATGGTCAGAGATCTCATCATTCACTCCTATTAAAGGGTTGGTTTACCAAAGACTCTTAAGCGCGACACACCACCATCTGGGTGGATGTTGAGCTTAACGTGAGTAATCGGTCCAAACTCAGGATCTACAGAAAATTTGTGAATCGAGTCGGCGCTTAGCTTCTGGTTAGGTAAGAGTGTTTTCCAAAATAGGCTCTGAGTGGCGATCTGTTCAGGTGAACCGCCACGAACATAGGCCGCTTGAATGTCACAGCTGTCAGGGAAGTTGCCTTTAAAGTGAGCAGTATCGATCTCGATCTCCTCTGCAACCCCTGGACTACCTAATGCCAGAATGACCCAGTCATAGCCTGGTGAGCGGCGGCGTGCTGTCTCCCAGCCATCACCCATATTAACGCCACGGCCAGGATTGGTTAGGTTGCCCATTTTCCCGAAATGCTCATCACTACAGGATAGGGCACAACCGCCATTCAGTGCCGAGACTAGATCGATGCTTTGTGAGTTGTCGACCGAATCCCAGTCGATAAACGGACGTCCATAGACTCGGAAACGCGCAATGCCACCGTCTGGGTAGATGTTTAGGCGAACGTGAGACCAAGGCTGATCGTTGTTCACTTCAAATAGGTGTTCGCTATCGCCCTGAAGATCGACCGATGGAAGCAGTGTGTACCACTTAGTTTTATCATCTGGATCCTGATCTGGCGAGTAACAGACATCGACAGAAGCTGACGGAGGAAAGTTTCCGGTAAAGAAGTTTGTGTTGATCTCTAGGGCTTGAATCATGCCCGGTGCACCAAGACGAATAACGGCGTAGTCATAGCCTTCAAAACGCTTGCGGCGTGATTCCCAGCCATCCATCCACTTACCAGCATCATCGTAAACACCCTCTTTCCAGACAGGGGGTTCAGGATTTAGCATGCGATTCACTTCAGCAAACCAGTCGTCAGTAACAAAGGTCGCTTTGGCTCCTAAGCGAGCATCTGCAAGGTTAACTAGGCGTTTCAGTTTCTGTTCGTTCATCTATACAACCTCACAAATCAGCCAGACGGAATGCGGCAATTTTATTAATTTCAGCTAAAGCTCGAGCAAACTCTTGCTCTGGCGTGTTATTGATACGCTCCTCAAAGCCAGAGAGGATTGCATGTTTGTTGCTCCCTTTAACGGCCATGATAAATGGAAATTGGAATTTGGCTTTGTAGGCATCATTGAGCTCGGTAAATCGAGCAAACTCCTCGTCGGTCAGCGTATCGATACCCGCGCTGGCCTGTTCTGACGTCGATTCAGCCGTTAGTTTGCCTGCTCGTGCCGCTTTGCCGGCTAAGTCAGGGTGGGCAACAATGACACCGAGCTGCTCCTCATGGCTAGCACTCAAGAAACAGTCGGCCATTAAGTGGTGAAGCGCATCAATGACATCGTGCTCTGCTGTGATCCCTTGATCAAATGCTTGTTCAGCAATCCAAGCGGAGTGCTCATAGATGCCACCAAATTTGGTAACGAATTCCTGTTTTGTTAGCTCGCTAGGTGAGCCAAATGCAAAGGTGACACTCATCATTAAGCCTCAGGTTTGTGGTGTTGATGCCAGTGACGGGCAATATCGATGCGACGTGCGTACCAGACCTTGTCATGACTTTGAACGTAATCTAAGAAACGTTGCAGCGCGGCAATACGTCCAGGGCGACCCAGCAGACGACAGTGCATGCCGATCGATAGCATTTTAGGGGATGTCTCACCCTCTGCGTAGAGGACATCAAAGGCATCTTTTAAGTATTGGAAAAAGTGTTCTCCGGTATTGAAGCCTTGCACCTGCGCAAAACGCATATCGTTGGTATCCAGTGTGTAGGGGACAACGAGATGTTTGCCTTTCGGTCCATCTACCCAGTAGGGCAGGTCATCAGCGTAGGAGTCGGAGTCGTAAAGAAATCCACCTTCTTCCATAACTAACTGACGAGTGTTGGGGCTATCTCGACCGGTGTACCAACCCAGTGGTCGTTGTCCGGTCACTCGTTCGATGATCTCAATGGCTTCCTGCATCTCTTGACGCTCCTGTTCCATCGGCATCTCTTGGTAGGTAATCCATTTTAGAGCGTGTGAACAGATCTCATATCCAGCATCAACGAACGCTTGGGTGACATCAGGGTGGCGTTCCAATGCAGTCGCAACCCCAAAAATGGTCAGAGGGATATCCCGTTTTTGGAAGGTATCTAATAAGCGCCATACACCGGCGCGACTGCCGTACTCATAGATCGACTCCATACTCATATGGCGTTGACCTGGGAAGGGGACAGCAGAGGGCATTTCCGATAGAAAGGCTTCAGACTCTGAGTCGCCATGCAGAATGCAGCGCTCGCCTCCCTCTTCGTAGTTGAGTACAAATGAGAGAGCAATGCGCGATTCATTCGGCCAAGCTGCGTGCGGTGGATTCTTTCCGTAACCGACCAGATCGCGAGGGTAGTTGTTCATACCTAAAACTCCAATATTGATGAGCAGATTGTATACAATTTGTCAGTCAGGTAAATAGCGTAAAAGCATTAAACAGGCTCTAATCATGCAGATAATGCCAATTATCCGATAGACTTTAGTCGACTATTGCTCTATTTGTTAGATTTTATGTATACAAATCGGTATACATAATTAATCAATATTGAGGAGTTCATATGAACGGTTATCTAACAACCCATGTTTTAGACACTGCCAACGGTTGTCCTGGTGAAGGGATTGAGCTAACCCTTTTTAAGGTGGAAGAGGGGCAATTAATCGAAGTGGTTTCAGCGGTGACGAATGACGACGGTCGTGTTGATTCTCCAATCCTTCCTAAGGGGAAGTGTGTCAAAGGGGTCTATGAGTTGCACTTCATGGCGGGTGATTACTTTAGACGTCGCGGCACTGAGCTCGCTGAGCCTGCTTTTTTGGATCAGGTTGTTATCCGTTTCGGTATTGCTGACGAAGAGGCGCACTACCATGTACCGCTTCTGATCTCGCCCTACAGCTACTCAACTTACCGCGGTAGCTAAGTAAGAGTTTTCACAGTGGTTGAGCCTAAATCCACACGTCAAAAATCTAAGACTCAAGATCAGCACATCTACGAGGAGATTTTTGACGCTATTTTAGAGCAGCGGCTCTGGCCCGGTACTCGCTTGAAAGAGGAGTCCTTGGGTGAAATCTTTGGTGTATCTAGAACCATTATACGACGCACGCTCAGTCGATTAGCGCACGAGCGTGTTGCGGTTTTTGAACCCAACCGCGGTGCCTTTGTTGCTGAGCCCGATGTCTCGGATGCTCGTCAGATTCTTGATGCTCGTCGTCTTATGGAGTTAGCCATTGTTGAGAGGGTGGCAGAACGTGCCTCTTCGATCAAAGACGAGTTTAAGAAACTCTATGATCTGATCGAGCAGGAGCATAAAAGCAGTGCGGCTGCCGACAAAGGCACGGCTATTCGTTTGTCGGGTGAATTCCACCTAGAGTTAGCACGCCTCTCTGGCAATAAACCCCTGGAGGGGTTTCTTCACTCCCTGGTACCGCAAACCTCGTTAATCATCGCCCTCTATCAGGCCAAAGAGGGGAGTCGTTGTGCCATTGATGAGCACAGTCGTCTGCTGGATGCGCTGAAGCTGGGTGATGCCGAGGAGGCGAAGCGTTTAATGGGTGAGCATCTAGATCATATTGAAGAGCGTTTGGCTCTGGATGAGTCACCGGGTAACCGAAATTTGGCTAAGGTGTTTGGGCGCCGAACTGAAAAAGCTGGCGCATAATGGTGCGTCAAGTTAAATTGGATGCACACTAAAGGTGCAACAGCTTGAGTTTCTGACCTGTTGGTTAATGATTTATTCATTTATATCAATGGGTTAGTGAAGTTGGCATTTGATGCGCTAACAAAAATAAGAAGGCTGCATTGAGCAGTTGTTTGGAGGCAATAATGAGCAATGAAAAGATTTCGGCAGCGCAGATGCGCGATCCGAATTAGACCCCACCGATGCATCTAGCAATTCCGCTAGGCATTCAACACGTACTGGCGATGTTTATCGCAAACGTAACCCCAGCGATCATCGTTGCGGGTGCAGCGGGATTTGGCTTTGGTTCAAATTCACCTGACTTCCCTAACATGATCTACATGATGCAGATGTGTATGCTCCTTGCGGGTGTTACAACACTGCTTCAGACAATTGGTGCAGGCCCTGTGGGTGCACGTCTTCCGATTGTGCAAGGTACCAGTTTCGCATTCATTCCTATTCTTATCCCATTGGTAGCGGGTAAGGGTGTAGAAGCGATGGCTATGGTGACCGGTGGTGTCCTAGTCGGTGGTCTATTCCAAGCAGCGCTAGGGCCATTTATTGGTCGCCTTCGTTTTGCTTTGCCTCCATTGGTAACAGGTCTGATCGTGCTGATGATCGGTTTGTCACTTCTTAAAGTGGGTATTCAGTACGCGGCAGGTGGCGTTCCGGCGATTGGTAAGCCTGAGTTTGGTTCGTTAGAGAACTGGACTGTTGCTGGTACCGTTATTGTGGTGACCCTAGGTCTGAAATTCTACGGTAAAGGCATGATCAGCTCAGCGGCTATATTGATCGGTCTGATTGCAGGTTACGTTCTGGCCTACTTTATGGGTATGGTTAACTTCGGTAACGTCGGCCGTGCTGCAAGCTTTGCGCTGCCACAGCTCTTCCCATTCGGAATCGAGTTCGGCGCAGGTGCCATCATCGGTATCGCACTCATGTCATTCATCTCTGCGATTGAGACAGTGGGTGACGTATCGGGTATCACCAAAGGTGGTGCGGATCGTGAAGCAACTGATACTGAGATCAAAGGCGCAACTTATGCAGACGGTCTAGGTACAGCGCTATCTGCTCTAGCTGGTGCACTGCCAAATACATCGTTCTCGCAAAACGTTGGTCTGATCGCAATGACGCGTATGATGAGCCGTCACGTGGCAACCATTGGTGCGATCTTCCTGATCGTCTGTGGTCTGATCCCTAAAGTGGGTGCTCTTATCTCTACTGTGCCAATCGAAGTATTGGGTGGTGGTGTTATCGTGATGTTCGGCATGGTTGCCTCTTCAGGTATGAAGATGCTGGCTGATGTGGATTGGAACAGCCGTAACATGGTGATCTTTGCAGTATCACTATCACTTGGCCTGGGTCTAATGCAGGTTCCAGAAGCGCTTCAGCACCTAGACGGTACAGTTAAGGCGCTTTTAACAACAGGTCTACTACCAGCAGCAGTCTGCGCCATCGTACTCAACCTGTTTATGCCTCATCCTAAGAAGGAAGAGGAGTAAGTTTTTAACTTACCTTTCTAATCGATCAAAGGCCCCTTATGGGGCCTTTTCAGTTGGAGCCTTATCACAGATGAGGCGATTTTTATCAGCACGCATCGCGGCCTTTTCAAGACCGCTCCAACGGTTCGCACGCTGAATTGATGTTGGAGCCTTATCGAAGATGAGGCGATCGTTTCTGACTGCGGATGACAGGCTGAAGCCAGTCACGGCAGCTCCGTAGTTGAGTTCTCGCCTGTCAGCCGCTATATGGCTAATCCCACAACCCCAAACAAGTGCACCAAAATACCCTTAAAAATTTACTTTTGCGATCTTTTGGTGCGCATTCCTGTCGCAAATGTCACTTAATGGTGCACTGCAAAATCTCTTCATATGCGTCAAATAGAATAATATTAATTGTTTATCTTATTGTTTTTAAACATAAATAAAATTAATTTACGGACTATTTCAAAAACTGGCACGCACTCTGCAATAAGAAAAACATCTAGGTTACTAATCAAAGGAGAAGACCCTGATGTCTAAATCAACTATGTTTAAATCTGCTGCGCTAGCCTTAGCTGTTTCTGCAACGAATCTTGCAATGGCGGCTGATACGATCAAAGTGGGCGTGCTTCACTCACTGTCGGGCACAATGGCGATCAGTGAGACAACACTGAAAGACACCATGCTGATGCTGATCGAAGAGCAGAACAAGAAGGGCGGTTTGCTAGGTAAACAACTTGAGCCTGTGGTTGTCGACCCAGCGTCTAACTGGCCACTGTTTGCTGAGAAAGCACGTGAGCTAGTTGAGAAAGAGAAGGTGGACGCGATCTTCGGTTGTTGGACATCAGTGTCGCGTAAATCGGTTCTTCCGGTTATTGAAGAGCTAGACAGCCTCATGTTCTACCCAGTTCAGTATGAAGGTGAAGAGTCGTCTAAAAACGTCTTCTACACAGGTGCTGCGCCAAACCAGCAGGCGATTCCAGCGGTTGATTACCTAATGAACGAGTTGGGTGTTGAGCGTTGGGTGCTAGCCGGTACTGACTATGTCTACCCACGTACAACTAACAAAATCTTGGATGCTTACCTAAAAGCGGCGGGTGTTGCTGAAGAGGACATCATGGTGAACTACACGCCATTCGGTCACTCTGATTGGCAGTCGATTGTATCGGACATTAAAAAGTTCGGTTCAGCGGGTAAGAAGACTGCGGTTGTCTCTACCATTAACGGCGATGCCAACGTACCTTTCTACAAAGAGCTAGGTTCACAGGGCATCAGCTCTGAAGATATTCCAGTGGTTGCTTTCTCTGTCGGTGAAGAGGAGCTATCTGGTATGGATACTGGACCGCTTGTAGGTCACCTAGCTGCTTGGAACTACTTCATGAGCGTTGATAGTGAAGTGAACGATGAGTTTATCGAGAACTGGCACTCATTCATTGGTAACGAAGATCGTGTAACCAATGACCCAATGGAAGCGCACTACATCGGCTTCAACATGTGGGCTAAAGCGGTTGAAAAAGCTGGTACAACGGATCCATCGGCTGTCCAAGATGCTCTCATCGGTGTCTCTGTACCAAACCTTACAGGTGGCCTATCCACTATGATGCCAAACCACCACATCTCTAAACCGGTTCTGATCGGTGAGATCCAAGATGATGGTCAATTTGAAGTGGTCTCTTCAACTTCAGGTTTGGTGGTTGGTGATGCATGGTCTGATTTCCTAGAGGGTTCTAAAGACCTTATCTCAGACTGGCGCCAGCCACTCTCTTGCGGGAACTACAACGTGAAAACCGCAACCTGTTCTGGTCAGAACTTCTAATCTTTCTTAACAAGAAAAGACCAGGCGGCAGATACTGCCGCCTTTTTTCCACCTGTAAGGAATCTCATTATGATGCGATCTGTTAGAAAATCGCTTCTAAGCTCTCTGATGCTGATCATCTCGCTGCTTGCTCTGCCAGTTCTAGCAGGCGAGGCTGAGTTTAATCAGTACGAAGAGAAGCTGACAAAAGCAAAGTTTACTGAAAAATCACGCATTATTAGCGACTGGATGGCTACCGATTCAGGCGAGGCCCTATCCTTAGTTCAACTGATGCTCGACAGCCAACTCTACTACCACAAAAAAGAGAAGCAGCTCTATCGAGTTGAGAAGGCTGAAAAGGGGGCTGAGGCAATCAGGCTGCGTGATGGCAGTTTGGTTGTGATCGACAATAAGCGCCACTTTAAACGTGTCAGTATCAATAACACTTTGCGTTCTGAATTTGGTGCGCTGCTTTCAACCGCGGCTCTGCTTGCAGAGAGTCCAGCGGATCGACGCAGTGCTGCCCTGGATTTGATTGGAACCGCAACTCCAGAGGTGGTGGGTCAATTGCGTGAGCTCATCAAGTCTGAATCCGATTCCTCTGTTCTAGAGGCCTTTAATATCGTGCTAGCTGTGGCGGACCTAAACGGTGATAACACAACACGAGCAGCGAAAGCCATTACAACACTTGCGGATACCCTTGAGCCCGCGGCTCTGGCGGCACTGACACAGTTTGTTGAGCGCTCCAGTGATGAGGTGCTTGTTGCGGCTGCTAATAAGGCTATACAGACTCACCAAGATCAGGCCTCTTTCTACTCGGGTGTTGAGACTGTCTACTTTGGACTCAGTTTGGGGTCGGTATTGGTACTTGCTGGAATTGGCTTGGCCATCACCTTTGGTGTGATGGGGGTTATTAATATGGCCCATGGTGAGCTGATCATGATCGGCGCCTACACGACCTATGTCGTGCAACTATTGATGCCTAACTCGATTGAGTACTCCCTATTTGTCGCCATTCCAGCAGCGTTTGTTGTCTCTGGTCTGGTAGGTATTGCGATTGAACGAGGTGTGATTCGCTTCTTATACGGTCGACCGCTGGAAACGCTGTTGGCGACCTTCGGTATCTCACTGGTATTACAACAAGCTGTGCGCTCGATCTTCTCACCACTGAACCGTAGTGTTGAAACACCCTCATGGATGGCCGGTTCTATTGAGATCAATCCACTTCTCTCGCTGACTGAGAGTCGTCTTTACATCATCTTCTTCTGTCTGTTTGTCTTTGTTGCTCTGTCGCTAGTCATGAAGCGAACCCGCTTGGGTCTTCAGGTGCGAGCGGTATCACAGAATCGTGCGATGGCTCGTGCTATGGGCGTTCGCTCTGAGTGGGTTGATGCGATGACCTTCGGTTTGGGGTCGGGTGTTGCCGGTGTGGCTGGTGTAGCACTTTCACAGCTGACCAATGTGGGGCCCAATTTAGGCCAGGCCTACATCATCGACTCCTTTATGGTGGTGGTCTTTGGTGGTGTAGGGAACCTCTGGGGAACCCTGGTTGCAGGCTTGAGTTTAGGACTGGCAAACAAGGTCATGGAGCCTTGGGCGGGTGCCGTGTTAGCGAAAATTCTCGTGCTTGTGTTCATCATCCTCTTTATCCAAAAACGTCCACGTGGCTTGTTCCCACAACGCGGTCGAGCTGCGGAGGGTTAATTCGATGTTTCTATTACAGATTCTTAAAAATGATAAGGGCGGACGTTGGCTTATTGGTCTCTTGATCGCTCTGATTGTTGCGGTTCCAGTGCTGAACAGTCTGCCAGCGGATTCAGCTCTTCATGTGCCGACTTATACCATCTCTCTACTGGGTAAATACCTGACGCTGGCGCTTCTAGCGGTGGCTGTCGATCTGGTTTGGGGCTATTTGGGCATCCTTACTCTAGGGCATGCTGCATTCTTTGCGCTGGGCGGCTACGCAATGGGTATGTACCTAATGCGTCAAATTGGTGATCGCGGTGTCTATGGGAATCCCGATCTGCCGGACTTTATGGTCTTCTTAAACTGGCAGGAGCTTCCCTGGTTCTGGAGCGGTTTTGATCAGTTCTGGTTCGCAGCCTTAATGGTCTTGTTGGTACCAGGGTTGCTGGCTTATGTCTTTGGTGCTCTGGCTTTTCGTTCTCGCGTTTCAGGGGTCTACCTGTCGATCATCACTCAAGCGTTAACCTACGCATTAATGTTGGCGTTTTATCGTAACGAGATGGGGTTTGGTGGTAACAACGGCCTGACCGACTTTAAAGACATTATCGGATTCAGTCTGTCTGATGATGCGACCAAGATCGGACTCTTTATCGCCAGTGCTGTGGCTTTAATGGTCGGATACCTGATCAGTCGTGCGTTAACTGAAAGCCGTGCGGGCAGAGCCTGTGTTGCAGTGCGAGATGCTGAATCGCGTGCTCGCTTTATGGGTTACCGTGTGGAGAACATAAAACTCTGGGTATTCACGATCTCGGCCATGATTGCCGGTGTCGCCGGTGCACTCTACGTGCCTCAAGTAGGCATCATCAACCCGAATGAATTTTCGCCTCTGAACTCCATTGAGGTCGTGGTCTGGGTTGCGGTGGGTGGTCGTGCCTCGCTCTATGGCGCGGTGATCGGTGCGCTATTGATTAACTATGCAAAATCTTACTTTACCGTCGAGCTACCCGATGTTTGGCTATTCGCTCTGGGTGGTCTGTTTGTACTAGTCACGCTCTTTTTACCCAAAGGGGTGGTGGGACTGATTCGTAAAAAGGAGAGCGTCTAATGTCTGGATTCTCACTGCAGGAGTTTATGCGTCGTGATCAGGTGTTCGATATTGTGAATGCTGCACAGAGTGAGCGACTCAATGTCGATAAGCAGATTCTTCTCTATCTGGAAGGGTTATCGGTTAGCTTTGATGGCTTTAAGGCGATTAATGATCTCAATCTCTACATACGAGATGGGGAGTTACGCTGCATCATCGGGCCAAATGGTGCTGGCAAAACGACCATGATGGATATCATTACCGGTAAAACTAAACCCGATACAGGTACCGCCTATTTTGGTCAAACGATTGACCTGCTCAACATGGATGAACCGGCCATTGCTGAGGCGGGAATAGGGCGCAAGTTCCAGAAACCGACGGTGTTTGAGAACTTATCGGTGTTTGCCAACCTGGAGTTGGCGATGGCACAAAATCGAGATTTCATCTCGCTTTACACAGCCAAGCTAAGCTCTGAACAGTCTGATCGAATAGCCGATGTGCAGCAGCTTATCGGTTTGGCGGAGCAGAGTTTTAAACTGGCAGGCGCTCTGTCGCACGGACAGAAGCAGTGGTTAGAGATCGGCATGCTGTTAATGCAGAGGCCACGACTTCTTCTGGTGGACGAACCCGTCGCCGGTATGACTCACCAAGAGATGGACAAGACCGCAGAGCTGCTGATCTCGTTGGCCGGTAAACACTCAGTGGTGGTGGTTGAACACGATATGGAGTTTGTTCGAAACCTAGCCGAGGGTGGTCGCACCGTGAGTGTACTGCATCAGGGTTCGGTGTTAGCCGAAGGTACCATGGATCAAGTTCAGAATGATGACCGCGTGAAGCAGGTCTACCTTGGAGAGTAGTGGGATGCTTGAACTAAACAAAGTGAATCAGTTTTACGGTGAAAGCCACACCCTTTGGGATCTTGATCTTGCTGTTAAAGAGGGTGAGTGCAGTGTCTTAATGGGGCGCAATGGTGTTGGCAAAACGACTCTTTTGGACTGTGTAATGGGGCACAACAAGATCAAACAGGGTGAGATTCGTTTCATGGGCGAGGATATCTCCAAGCTTAGCGTTGAGAAGCGCCCCAATATTGGTATTGGTTATGTACCACAGGGTCGTCAAATTTTTCCGTTGATGACCGTTGAAGAGAATCTACAGATTGGATTGCCTGTATTGCCGCGCGGCGCACGCAAAATACCGGACTATATTTTTGATCTATTCCCCGTTTTAAAAGAGATGTTGGCTCGTCGTGGTGGGGATCTGAGTGGTGGACAACAGCAACAGTTAGCCATTGCTCGAGCACTCGTAGTCAATCCCAAATTGTTGATTCTGGATGAGCCTACTGAAGGTATTCAGCCCAATATTGTCCAGCAGATCGGCGATATCATTCGCCAATTGAACCAAGAGCTTGGGCTGACCGTTCTGCTCGTTGAGCAGAAGCTCCCGTTTGCTCGCAAAGTTGGAGATGTCTTCACGCTGCTAGATCGCGGTCGCAATGTTGCTGCTGGCTCAATGGATCAACTTGATGATACATTGGTTTCAAAGTATCTAACGGTTTAAGGGATATTGTGAACGCACTGACTGGCCGCCAAGGGTGGCATGCTGAACTGACTCTCGGTTATCAACTGCGCGGTGATAAAACGCGCTTGGTGGACTCCAAACGGGAGGGGCCTTTGGCGGTACAGCGCGCCTTTTATCCTGAAGGCGAGGTATGCCACACCTACCTGCTACATCCCCCCGGAGGTGTGGTGGCCGGTGATGATTTGAATATCGATTTGCAGGTCTCCAAGGATGCTAAGGTTCTACTGACAACACCAGGGGCGACTAAGTTTTATCGCTCTATCGGTCCAGTTGCAGAGGTCTCTCAGCGCTTAACGGTCGCTCATGGCGGCTCTTTAGAGTGGATGCCACTGGAGAATATATTCTTCCCAGGCACCCTTTCCCATATTGTCACCGAAGTGCATTTAGAGACGGGCGCTCATTTTATCGGCTGGGAGATCAACTGCTTTGGTCGTCCCTCTAATGAAGAGCGTTTTGAAACCGGGCAGTTAAGTTCAGAGATGCGAATCTATCGTGACGGCGAACCGGTGCTGTTCGATCGATTTGCAACCGATGGAGCTTCCCTGATCGACAGTTCGATCGGTTTAAAAGGGGTGTCAGGTTATGCGTCGATGGTCGCGACCGTTGATGATCAGGATCTGTTAGAGCAGGTTCAACAGCTGCTGTCAGATGATCCGCTTTCAGGCGCGACCCTGATAGATGGTCTACTGGTCGTTCGCACTATTTCAGAGCAGAGCCAAGAGGTTATTTCCCTCTTTTCTAGCGTTTGGCGTCTCATTCGACCTCAATCTCTTGGAAAAGAGGCTGTAGTGCCTCGCATTTGGGCAACCTGAACCAAGTTAATTCTAAAACGCACTCAAAGAGTGCGTTTTTTTTGCCAAAATTCAGCTGGGTTATTCTGTTTGTTGTCGATTTTTTGAATTTTTCAAGATGATGTCTGCTATTTGTTCGATTTTATTCGATTTTTAGGCTTTTTATAAAAACTGGTCTCTATTTTGCTAAGTCTAATTTATTAACTCTCATGAACACCGCTTAAGGGAACTATCATGGAACTGACACCCAGAGAGAAAGACAAACTACTGATATTCACCGCAGCGCTGCTCGCTGAACGTCGTAAAGATCGTGGTTTGAAATTGAACTATCCCGAAGCGGTTGCGCTCATCAGTGCAGCAGTGATGGAAGGGGCACGCGATGGTCGCACGGTTGCTGAATTGATGGACTATGGCCGCACCTTGCTGACTCGTGAAGAGGTTATGGAGGGGGTGCCTGAGATGATCCATGACGTTCAGGTTGAAGCGACCTTCCCTGACGGGACCAAATTGGTCACCGTCCATGAACCGATTGTTTAAGAGGTGGCTTAATGATTCCAGGTGAATACAAAGTTGATACGGGCAGTATCAATCTCAACGAGGGTCGAGAGACCATCAAAGTCAGCGTCGCGAACACCGGTGATCGTCCGGTTCAGATTGGTTCTCACTACCACTTCTATGAGGTCAATGAAGCCCTCATTTTTGACCGTGAAAAAGCACGGGGTTTTAGACTAAACATTGCCGCGGGAACAGCGGTCCGATTTGAACCAGGTCAATCGCGCGAAGTCGAGTTGGTGGCACTGACGGGTGACCGCGTTGTTTATGGATTTCAAGCCAAAGTCAGTGGCCAATTGGATTAGGAGATCAGAATGTCTGTTATTGATCGCACCGCGTATGCAGAAATGTTTGGTCCCACCACAGGCGACCGTGTTCGCTTAGCGGATACCGAGCTCTGGTTAGAGGTCGAGAAGGATTACACGACCTACGGTGAGGAGGTTAAGTTTGGTGGCGGTAAGGTTATCCGTGATGGTATGGGGCAGAGCCAAGCCTGCCGTGTTGATACACCGGATCTGGTCATTACCAATGCATTGATTCTTGATCACTGGGGGATAGTAAAAGCCGATGTTGCCGTTCGCGATGGTCGTATCTTTGCGATCGGCAAAGCCGGTAATCCAGATATCCAACCTAATGTAGATATTGTCGTTGGTCCCAGCACAGAAGTGATTGCCGGTGAAGGCAGTATTCTAACGGCTGGCGGGATTGATGCTCACATTCACTTTATCTGTCCGCAGCAGGTCGATGAAGCGCTCTGCTCAGGTGTCACCACGATGATCGGTGGGGGTACAGGTCCAGCCACCGGTACTAATGCAACCACCTGTACACCGGGTGCATGGAACATTGCTCGAATGCTGGAAGCAGTAGACTCTTTACCAATGAACTTCGGGTTCTTAGGTAAGGGTAACGCCAGTCTTCCCGAGCCGTTAATCGAGCAGGTTGAAGCGGGTGCTATCGGGCTTAAATTGCATGAAGATTGGGGCACTACGCCCGCTTCAATCGATAACTGCCTGAGCGTTGCAGAGAAATACGATGTTCAGGTTGCGATTCATACTGACACATTAAATGAATCAGGCTTTGTCGAAGCGACACTGGATGCGATCGGTGACCGAGTCATTCACACCTACCACACAGAGGGAGCGGGTGGTGGTCACGCACCAGATATCATCAAGGCTGCAGGGCTTAAAAATGTGCTGCCTTCGTCGACCAATCCCACACGTCCATACACCATTAATACGGTGGATGAGCACCTCGACATGCTAATGGTTTGTCACCATCTAGATCCAAGTATTGCTGAGGATGTCGCCTTTGCAGAGTCACGTATTCGTCGTGAAACCATCGCCGCAGAGGATATCCTTCACGATCTTGGCGCTTTTTCGATGATCTCATCGGATTCACAAGCGATGGGTCGAGTAGGGGAAGTTGTCATTCGTACCTGGCAGACTGCGCATAAGATGAAAGTACAGAGAGGCCCTTTAGAGGCGGACTCTGAGCGCAACGATAACCATCGTTTGAAACGCTACATTGCTAAATACACCATTAACCCGGCCATCGCCCACGGGATTTCACACGTAGTGGGGTCAATTGAGGTCGGCAAACTGGCCGATCTGGTGTTATGGAAACCGGCTTTCTTTGGCACTAAACCCAGTCTGGTGTTGAAGGCGGGTATGATCGCGACGGCCCCTATGGGCGATCCTAATGCATCCATTCCAACGCCTCAGCCTGTTCACTATCGTCCAATGTTTGCCAGCATTGGTAAAGCGGCTCAAAGCACGTCAATGACCTTCCTATCTCAAGCAGCTGTCGCTGCTGGAGTGGCTGAAGAGCTTGGTCTGCAGTCGATGATCGGCGTTGTAAAAGGGTGTAGAACCGCCACCAAAGATCAGATGGTTCATAACGATTGGCAGCCCGATATTCAGGTGGATCCTCAAACCTATGAGGTCACTGCAGATGGCATGACGTTAACCTGTGAACCGGCCGAAATATTGCCGATGGCGCAGCGCTATTTCCTATTTTAAGTAAGACAGTAACGAGATGATTAAACTGAATAAAAAGCTGGAGTCCCATTCAGTTGAAACCGATCTGACGCTTGAGTTGACCATTGATCAGCGCATACGCAGCCGTCTGAGAGTAACGCTCTCTAATGGTACAGAGGCCGGTTTGGATCTACCACGCGGGGAGATACTTCGTGGGGGCGAACAGTTAACGAATGATGACGGGGTGGTTGTGACAGTGCAGGCCGCGGCTGAACCTCTGTCAGTGGTTAGAACCAGTGACCCACTTCTAAAATCACGTATCTGTTATCACCTAGGTAACCGACACGTGCCGCTTGAGATCAATGATGAGTATGTTAGCTACCAACATGACCATGTGTTGGACGACATGGTGGTTGGATTGGGTGGTGCAGTGACCTGTGAGTCAATGCCGTTTGAACCTGAGGCTGGCGCTTATGGTGGTTCTAGTCATGGACACTCGCACAGCCATTCACACAGCCATTCAGATGATCATCAACATTCACATTAACTCTTTATAGATTAAGTATTTAACAGGAACCTAATACAATGAACATTAAATTATCGTCGCTTCTTATGATCGCCCCAACTGCGGCCTTTGCTCATACGGGTGATCACTCTAATTTGGCTTCAGCTTTGGGGCATGCCTTCTCCTCAGTTGAGCATGCAGCACTCTCTGTGGCGGTTGTTGGCTCCATCGCAGCAACACTGGCCCTAGCGACCCGTATTAAAACCAAAGCACTGGCGCAACGTGCTAAGTGATCTTCGTCTTTTTCAGCTGATCAGTCCGTCACTGCCGGTCGGTGCATTCACCTACTCGCAAGGGTTGGAGTTGGCGGTTGAAGCGGGCTGGGTAGACTCTCAAGAGCGATTTGAAGCCTGGTTAACAGGACAGTTAAATCACTCCCTAACGACACTTGAGCTACCGGTGCTGGATCGTATGCTAAACGCATTAGATGAAGCCGATGCACAGGCATTTAACCAACTGACAAAAGAGTTGATCGCTTGGCGCGAAACCAAAGAGCTTCGTCTTGAAGAGAAGCAGCGTGGAGCCGCGTTAGCGCGCCTGCTTCCTCAGTTGGATGTAAACCTAGAAGGTCTCTTGTTGGAGGCCTGTCAGCGAACGCAGTTAGCAGGTATCGCAATTGCCGCGCATCAATGGCAAATCCCTCGGGATAAACTGTTTGCCGGTTATCTGTGGAGCTGGCTAGAGAATGCCGTTATGGCTGGAGTTAAGCTGATTCCACTCGGTCAGACACAAGGTCAGCAGACGCTGCAACGAATGGCCTCTTCAATAGAGCAGTCAGTTGAACATTCCAAGCGGGTATTAAACCCCAGTAGCGTGACGCCAGCTTTAGCGATAGCGAGCAGTCGACACGAAACTCAATACACACGATTATTTAGATCTTAGGAGCAGTCATGAGTGACTATAAATCCCCACTTCGAATTGGCGTAGGTGGTCCAGTAGGTTCCGGTAAAACAGCACTTCTCGAGGCGTTGTGTAAAGCGATGCGAGATCACTACAACCTTGCCGTTGTGACCAACGATATCTACACCCAAGAGGATGCAAAGATTTTGACTCGCGCTGAAGCGCTAGAGCCTGATCGCATCATTGGTGTGGAAACGGGTGGTTGCCCGCATACCGCTATTCGTGAAGATGCCTCAATGAATCTAGCGGCAGTTGAAGAGCTGGCTAAACGACATAAAACGCTGGATCTTGTCTTTGTTGAGTCTGGTGGTGATAACCTCAGTGCAACCTTCAGTCCAGAGTTGGCGGATCTTACGATCTACGTCATCGATGTGGCAGAGGGCGAAAAGATTCCTCGTAAAGGTGGACCGGGAATCACTAAATCGGATCTGTTGGTGATCAACAAAATCGATTTGGCACCTTACGTCGGTGCAGATCTATCGGTAATGGAGTCGGATACCAATCGAATGCGCCCCGAGAAACCTTGGGTCTTTACCAATCTAAAAGAGGGTAAAGGGCTGCAAGATATCATCGACTTCATCGTGCATCAGGGGATGTTGGATAGTTAATTGAAGCAGCGGATGACAGGCTGAAGGCCAGTCACCCTAACCAGTGCATCGCGGCCTTTATAAGACCGCTCCAACGGTTCGCGCGCCGAGTTGGTGTTGGAGCCTTATCAAAGATGAGGCGATTTCTATCAGTAAACATCGCGGCCTTTATAAGACCGCTCCAACGGTTCGCGCGCCGAGTTGGTGTTGGAGCCTTATCAAAGATGAGGCGATTTCTATCAGTAAACATCGCGGCCTTTATAAGACCGCTCCAACGGTTCGTTCGCCGAGTTGGTGTTGGCGCCTTATCGAAGATGAGGCGATGGCCACCAGCTCGGTAGCATTGCCTGTATCTCAGGCGATGCAAATCGAGGGTCAATCAGCGTCAGCGTTCCTCGATCCTCAGCCGTGCGTATTAAACGCCCACAAGCTTGAATTACCTTTTGCAAACCTGGATAGAGGTAGGTGTACTCATACCCCTTTCCGAATCGTTCATCAAAACTGTTTCGCATCAGATCATGAAACTCATCAAAGGGTGGTAGGCCCAAGGTGGCAACCGTTACGCCAATCAGTCGATCTCCTGGAAGATCGACCCCTTCCGAAAAAAGACCACCCAGTACTGCTAAACCCAGTTTTCGACTCGTTGGTGAAAAAGCATCTAAAAAGTCCTGTCGCTCGGCATTGGACATGGCCTGCCTTTGCGGATGCAGATCAATCTCTGGATCCATCTCAGCAATAGCCTTTTCAATCTCGTTTAGATAGCTAAAGCTGGAGGCAAAGAAGAGGTGGTTGCCAGGATTTTGGTGATACAGCTCCACCAGTAACTCTGCGATAGGTTGTATCGAACGCTCTCTGAATTGATAACGAGTATCGATATCTCTGCGAAGGGTTAATCGGATCTGGTCAGGTTCAAAGGGAGAGGGCAGTGACCCTGATACGGGTTCATTTAGGCCAAGCAGTTGTTGGTAGTAGCCAAACGGCTTTAGCGTGGCAGAGAAGAGCGTCAAGCTGTGAAGAGATTGCCAGCGCTCAACAAGGAATAGCGATGGATCCATATTGAGTATGGCTAACTCGCCTCTGCCTCTAAGGCGTTTCTCTACTCGGGCAATGGAGTGCTCGCCAAACTGTTCAGCCAACTTTAAATAGGCCGAAGAGGCAAAGAGTAGATTTTGCAGCTCCATGCTTGATGGGTCCATGGCCAGCTCTTCACCGATGACTGAGCAGAGTTTCTGCAGTGCATTCTCTAGTTTGTCTGGTAGGTAGTTAATAAACTCTTGTTCACCTGTTCGATCACTAAATAGCTGTTGCCAGGCACGTTGCACAGAATCCAAGGCGCGTTGTAAATCCTGATTGTTAGTATCAAAACGATAATCACTCTGGTGAAGATCAAGCGAGTAGAGGTCGCGACAGCGGCTGATCAAATTGTGAGACTCATCCACCAGTGCTGAGACCTTTCGTTCATCTTGAACAAGGTAGCCATACAAAATAGCACTAGATGCCAGAAATTGATTGATATCAGCCACCACAATATCCGCCCAGCGCGCCAGTTCTTGCCCTAAAAAGTAGGGGCAGAGAGAGTGCTGCTTGGCGAGCCTTTGCAGAGCGGTCTGATCAAAGGTCTGTAGTTGTTTTGTAAACGCTTCATCACGAGCAGCCGGTAGGCGATCAAAAAAGCCTTTTGCCAGTGGGCAGCTATCGCCCTGGCAGAGTTTGTCAGGTTCGATGCAGCCCGCCTCTTTTGAGGTCATCTCAATGAGCGTGAGTGGAATGGGTGAGTCGCTTTGAATTAACTCAAAGGCATCCAGTGCCACTCTACGGGCTGTATTTCGGGTTGTCAGATAGTAGAGGCTGTCCAACGACTCGGTCTGAAGCGCCTTAATCGCTGGAAACAGGGTGCCCAAGGTTTTTCCTGAGCCAGTGGGTGCCTCTATAAGTAGTTGTTTAGCTCTGTTGTTCGCTTTGTAGACGGCTTCAGCCAGCTCCCGTTGCCCTTTTCTGAAATGGGGAAAAGGGAAAACGAGCGACGCAATATGGCTTTGCCGAGCCGCTCGGTGTTGATCGAGAGTGCTCTGCCAGGTTTGATAGTGAGTCACTCGTTGTTTGAGCTCTTCGATCAGCTCTGCAGCATTCACAGTAAAGTCGAAGTGTGTAACTTCGTCGGAAGCGATCTCCAAGTAGCTCAATCTTAGATGGATCTCATGCAGTGATTCACTCATGCATAGCATGGCACCATAGCTACGAAGTTGTGCCAGATGAAGCTGTCGCTGTCCCGTTGACTGGCGTTCAAGATCCCCTCGGTGTGTCTTTATCTCTTCAACACGATTCTGGTTAGGGTCCCAACCATCGGCTCTGCCTTTTAGCTGGAAATCTTCGATATCCACTGCCAGGGGGAACTCTGGGATATAGCTCTTGGGACGACGCATTTGCAGTCGTTTATGCCCCTGTATTCCCTCCAGCGCTGTAGGGGCCGGCGTATATCTTAGATCGATATCACCAGATCGATCACAAAACTCACATAAAGTGCGAACGGAGAGGGCTCTCATTCGGGGTGGCTCCACTCGATCCAGTAGACGGAGCAGGGGATGTCATGACGAACAAAAAAATCGAGCCAGAGTTTTTGGTTGTCTTGAATGCGATCGCCTGGCCCCTTCACTTCGATCAGTTCATAACTCTCGTCGTCACTGTTAAATCGAATCAGATCAGGAAGACCGCTACGATGCGTTCTAATATCCATCAAAAGTCGTTCAAAAATCCTTTTTAAATGATCTGCAGGGATAAAATTTAATGCCCGCTCAACAAGTTCCTCTGTCAGTACAGACCAATGGATGAAGCTGTTTGTTATACCCTGTTTCTCTCTAAATCGTTGCCGAATGGTTTCACGATACTGGCCCGTTTCTATTTGAGTCATCGCCTCAGTGATGAGAGGGTAGCGTCTCTCTTTGAAGTGACTTCGGTAGAGGTCGGCTGGGCGGGATTGGAAGGGGTTAAAAAAAGCGCCAGGAACCGGGGCATAGATCACATCCCAGAAGAGCAAGCCAAAGAGTCCATTGATTAAGTGGTTTTCGACGTAATGGCTGTGCGAGTTTTCGCTCGTTAAGTGCTCTGCAACCTGTCGTTCAACGGATACCCCCTCTATTTGATCCAGGGTTAATCTCTGTTGAGGCGGGGCTAGGAGTGTAGACGCACTGTATTCAACGCCCAGTTTTTTACTGCTACGTTTTAACAGACGCTGGTAGGCAAGTTGAGTTAGCGGGGTAGGATTGTCCTGTTGAAATAGCCGTGTCCGCTCATGACACTCTTCCAGTTTCCCTAAGCGCTCTAACAGGCGGAGTTCGCGTATGTGAGCATCTTGAATACTCAGTTGCTGATAGACCCTTAGCGCCTCTGTTTGATCCTCGCGCTCCAACTCTCTCGCCAATAGATAGAGGACGCGATCTTTGCGACCTGCCAGCCAACTGCTTATCGGTTCGATTCTTTGGGTGGCTAGGACTCTCTCTTCAATCGATAAGAGACTATCGCCGGTCAACAGATGCTCTAATTCGATGTATTGATCAAGGTCCTCTCTGCGATGAAACGCTCGACTCTCTAGGCTAAGTTCAACGGGCTCATATTTGAAGTAACCTAGCTCCGTAACGACAAATTCACTCCAGCTTTGATGCAGGTTGCCAAAAAACATCAACTTGAGACGCTCAAACAGCGGATCACACAAAAGATGGAGAGTATCACCAAGCACAGGTAGATGCTGGTGAAGGGGAAGGGGGGCAGTGCTACTCCTTTGCAGTGAGTCATACAGGGTCTGTTTTGAACTGCTTTTACTCAATGGCTTTGAGCTCAGTTGGTTGTGAAGCATCAACAACTCTTGCCGATTAAGCAGTTTGAAACACTCTTGAACGGATAGCGGTTGGTTGAGTGCTATCAGTTTGGCACTTACTAATGAATCAATTAGCGCTTCAGTTGGCTCTATGATCTCTTGGTAGTGATCGATGTGGCGCATCAAAAATTGAGATTGGCTGCGCATCACCATTCTTATTAACAGTGCCTTCGCTGGCTCGCTCAATGACTGAAATTGAGACAGTCTATCTAACTCTTCTTCTGTAAGAAGATCCTGATAAACCTTAACGACCCAGCCGATCAGTGTCTGTGCATTTTGCAGGTAATAGAGAGGGTTGGTTAACTCGGCTGTAGTGATTGAATGGGTCATCTTAATGAACTTATCTCTAAACCGAAAAGGCTACAAAGTAGAAAGAAAAAAACCAAAACATTGGTTTCATTATGCCAGAAATGGACTACTCTTAAATGAGGATAAATCCCTTTTCTATCGGAAGTTATAAATGCAGTTCTCTCTTGGTAGCAATTTATTCATCAATGCCTTTTTACGATTATTAATCGTGCTGTTAGTCCCAATAGGGCTATACAGTTACACGATTATTGAGACCGAGACAGCGCGTTATGACAGTGAGCGTCAAGTCACTGATGACCTGCTTGAATCCGTTGGGGTCGTCCTTCAAGAGGATCTTGATTTTCTATCACAAGATTTAGAGACCTTGATCAACTCCGAAGAGATCATAGAGTACACCAATAACCCCAGCGAAGAGGCTAGACAAGGTGTTGAAAACTACTTCGCGCTTCTTTCAACGGTCAGTCGACGTTACGATCAGGTTCGAATCCTCTCAAATCTTGGGTATGAAACCGTTCGAGTGAACTACTCTTCAGGCGAGGCTGTCATCACTCCCACTGAACTTCTGCAAGACAAATCCAACCGTTACTATTTTTTCGAAGCGTTAAACCTAGGTCCGAATGAGAGTTATGCATCACAGCTTGACTTGAATGTTGAGAATGGTCAGATAGAACAGCCCCATAAACCGATGATTCGTTTAAGTCACAAACTGATAAACGATGCCGGCGATCTGGTGGGTGTATTAATACTGAACTATCTAGCTGAGAACATTCTGCATGAGATGGATGTGGCAGCAACGCTCCCAGGGAATATTGAGTTGGTTGATGATGAGGGCTACTGGATCTTTGATGAGACAGGTCAATTTAATTGGAGTCGCCAACTCGGGGGGCAAAGCAGTTTTGCCGATACTCACCAGGCGATCTGGTACTCACTCAAAGCCACTAACGATAACCAGGTCAATAAAATAGAGGAAGCCTCGGTGTTAAGGCTTCAATACCCACGTTCTATCGGAAGTCTGGTCGTTGAATCACCCCGATCACTTTATCTTATCTCCGAGTTTGAGCCCCTCAACCTTCCGAAGCTGGTACTAAAGGAGTTGCTTCAACCCATTCCCATTGGCGTTGGACTAACCCTGGCGTTATTGAGCCTGTTATGGAGCCGCGCGGCCGTTAACGAGTTGATTGCAGAAAATACTTTAAAAAAAGAGTCTGCGATACGTGAAAAAATCATCAGTAATTCACTGATTCCGACCATTTTGATCACCGATAAAGGACTGATTGTTGAGTTTAACCAGGCGGCCGAGAAGCTCTTTGGATATACACACTCAGAGGTGCTCAATCAAAACGTCAAAATGCTGATGCCGGATCCTATGAGGTCACATCACGATGGCTATTTAGACAGCTATAAAAGAACCGGCGTTAAACATGTAGTCGAAAGCTCGCGAAAAAGTTTTGCACTGACGAAAGAGGGGCAAACCTTCCCAGTCGAAATTGCCGTGACTCAGATCTGGATTGGTGAGAAACCCTATTTTGTCGGTAACCTGCGTGATTTGACGGCTGAGTATAAACTGGAAAGCCAAGCTCAAGCCTATCGAGAAGAGCTAGAGCAAGCAGTAGAACAGCGCACAATGGAATTGGCTGCAACGAACGAAGAGCTGATCAGTCGTTCGCAAGAGGCGGAAAGGCTCGCCGCGGTTAAGAGTGAATTTTTAACCAATATGAGTCATGAGATTCGCACACCTCTGAACTCAATCATTGCCATGTCACAGATGTTACAGCGCAAAGGCAGTGAGTTAGATGCTGAACACATTGGTGCTCGATTAATGGCCGCAGGACAATCCCTACTTGCGGTGATTAATGACATTTTGGACTACTCAAAACTGGGTGTTCATAAACTGGATTTATCGCCCAGTACTTTTGATTTAGAAAAATTGGTTAACAACCTATCGGCGATTATGCACAGCGCTGCACTGAATAAACCGCAGGTTGAGTTGGTGATTAACAATGCCACCCATCTGGAAAATCAGGTAGTGGGTGATGAAGTTCGCATTCAACAGGTCTTAGTGAATCTTATCGGCAATGCGATTAAGTTTACTGAGTCGGGCTACGTCAAATTAGAGATCATTACGCTCAGTAAAACGACCGATTCTGTTGAGCTGCTTTTCTCGGTCAAAGACAGTGGTATTGGCATCGCCGAAGAGAATTTGAATCTGATATTCGAAGCCTTCGAACAGGGCGAGGCAAGCACCCATTCAAAATTTGGGGGAAGTGGTTTAGGACTTTCAATCAGTCAATCACTCCTCAACTTGATGGGATCTACACTGAAAGTTGAGAGTCAGCAGGGTAGGGGCAGTACTTTCTCATTTGTTCTAACCATGCCTTTGGGTGATGCGTCCGTTAGACACCAGAGCCGCTCATTGGATGTATTAATTGCAGACGATCATGAGGTGGCGCGTGAAGCGATTCGATCCATTGTCGACTCGATTGGTTGGCGCTCTGAAGTGGTCAATGGTGGCGCTATGGTCATTGATAAAGTGATCAAGGGATCAGAAATTAAAGATATCATCCTGTTAGATTGGGATATGCCTGATGTGGATGGATTAACGGTTGCAAAGCAGTTGAAAACTCATTTGCCTAGCGATAAAACGCCGATCATCGTCATGGTGACCGCTTACGGAATGGATCAAGTTAAAAGTTCATCTGACAGTCAATACGTAGATCTAATACTCGAAAAACCGATCACAGCATCAGATCTGTACGATGCCTATCAAAAAACAATTCAACCGAACGCGATTCAATATAAAGATCATGCAGCCCACTCATTGCAGGACATACGACTGTTGGTGGTAGATGATAATGAGTTTAACCGCGAGGTGGCGGTTCTCTCGTTTGAATCAGAAGGGGCGAGTGTTATTACCCTAAATGATGGGCAAGAGGCAGTAAATTGGCTGAAGAGTCATGCGACTGAGGTCGATCTTATCTTAATGGATGTGCAGATGCCCATCATGGATGGTTATCAGGCAACAGAGACGATACGCAAAGAGTTGAAACTGGATATTCCAATTGTGGCTTTGACTGCGGGCGCTTTTGAACAGCATAAGCAGGCAGCTCTGAAGTCCGGAATGAACGACTTTATCGCCAAACCTTTTGATATCGATAGGTCGATCGAAGTCATTAACAAATGGGTGTCAACTGCAACCAAGGTCGATGAGCTTTCAATAGAAGCTGCAAACATCTCTACAGAACAATCAAAGGATGCTGAAGAGTTTGATTCCGAATTTTTCAATCGAGAGCAGGCACTCTCATATTGGAAAACAGAGGCCAAACTCAAGAGCTATTTGGTTAGGTTTAAATCGGAATATCAATCGGTTGATGAACAGCTAAAAACACTGGACCCTGTTGCAGCTGAACAGTTAGCACACAAGTTAAAAGGGGCGTCAGCGGTGTTGGGTTTACCAGCAATCACTCATAAGGCTAAAGCGTTGATGGATGTCTACAACTCACCAAGTCTTGGAGATGTTGATCTATTAATCGATGAACTTAAGACGATACTCGATGAAACTTGGCGTTTCATCGATCAGTATACCCAGTAACTCTCAACCCATTCCTAAGGTACAATCGTCGCTACGAATTAAACGAACCGATGGCGATTGTGCCTAAGTTACAGGGATGAAACCTTGGAAAAACTCAAATTAGAACCGACCAAGCACACACTGTTTGAAGATCTGCAAGCCATAGTGACGGGTACCCTTGCGGTTGCAATGGGTGTTCTTTTTCTTAAAGAGGCGGGCTTATTAACAGGGGGAACCACGGGGTTAGCGATCTTAATTCACTACTCAACCGGTTTTAATTTTGGGTTGACCCTGTTTCTAACCAACCTGCCATTTTACCTACTGGCCATCGCTCAGATGGGGTGGTCTTTCACCTTAAAAACCATGCTCTCTGTTGCACTGGTCTCCTTACTGACAGAATTGATTCCAAACTGGTTGGTCATAGAGGGAATCGATCCTCTATTTGCCAGTATCGGTGGCGGCCTCCTAATTGGAATTGGCCTTCTGATTGTCTTCAGACATCAAGCGAGTTTGGGTGGATTGAATGTTCTCGTGCTCTTCATTCAAGAACGCTACGGTATTCGTGCTGGTAAATTACAGATGGTGCTGGATTCACTGATCGTGATTGCTGGATTGTGGTTAGTCACCCCCTGGCTTTTGGCGGTCTCTGTACTCGGCGCCATCGTATTGAATTTCGTCCTGACCACCAATCATAAACCGGGCCGCTATACTGGTTTCTAGGAGTCATAATGAATCGTCGTTGTCCTGTCTGCCAAACGTCCCTTAGAGGACCAGAATACTCACGAAAGCGCCAATCCTACCTAACAGCATTTGACTGTCCATCCTGTGAAACGCCGCTTAAGCTGGCCAATGATGTTTACTTATGGGTGTTGCTAGCCTTTCAAGTTCTGCCAATCTCCATGTTGTCAGAACAACTCACTGAAACTCGCCTAGCAGAGACCTTAATGACCGGCTCAGGTCTATTGACGCTTGTAGGTGTTATTGGAGTCATTGTTCGTTTTCGTTACGTGAAAGCCTAATATCATAGGGTATTGATAGCCGCATCCGCGACTCTTTTTATTTTTATTACGTAATTTATTTAAAATCTTCTTGTTTGATCGATGCTTCCACACTAAAATGTAATTAAATTACATATAAGAACGCCTTTAGGTGCAGAGGAGTGGGAAGTGGTACATCCTAAGTTAGCTGAAGTTACTGAACGTATAGTTGAAAGGAGCCGTGCTTCACGTGCTGACTACGTCGCTCGTATGGAGGCCGCAAAAAGCTCTAAAGTAACTCGCTCTACACTCGCTTGTGGCAACCTTGCTCATGGCTTTGCCGCCTGTGGTGAGCAAGATAAAAACACCCTAAAGATGATGGAGAGTGCCAACGTCGGCATTATCTCTGCCTACAACGACATGGTTTCGGCGCATCAGCCTTTCCAACACTTTCCTGAGCTGATTAAACAAGCGGTCAATGGCATGGGTGGCGTTGCGCAGGTGGCAGGTGCTGTACCTGCAATGTGTGATGGCGTGACTCAGGGTCAAGATGGCATGGAGTTGAGTCTATTCAGTCGCGATACCATCGCCATGGCTACGGCGGTTGGTCTATCACACAACATGTTTGATGCTGCTCTTTGCTTAGGGGTGTGTGACAAGATTGTACCGGGGCTGTTGATTGGTGCGCTTAGCTTTGGCCATCTTCCTGTTATTTTTGTACCGGCAGGCCCAATGCCAAGTGGTTTGCCTAACAAAGAGAAAGCGCGTATTCGTCAGGAGTATGCAGAGGGTAAGGTGGGTCGAGATGCACTATTACAGTGTGAATCAGACTCTTACCACAGTGCAGGCACCTGTACATTCTATGGTACAGCGAACTCAAACCAGCTATTGATGGAGGCGATGGGTCTTCATCTGCCAGGTTCATCATTCATCAACCCTTACACACCGCTCCGTGACGAACTGACGAAAGCAGCAGCGGAGCAGGTCTGTCGTATTACCTCTTTGGGTTCTGATTATCGTCCGCTCTATCAGGTGATTGATGAGAAGGCGATTGTAAACGGTATTGTGGCGTTACTGGCTACCGGTGGATCTACCAACCACACCATGCACATCATTGCGATGGCTCGTGCAGCCGGTGTCATTGTGAACTGGGACGATATGTCTGATCTATCTGATGTAGTGCCTCTATTAACCCGTATCTATCCCAACGGCTCTGCTGATATCAACCACTTCCAAGCGGCCGGTGGCATGTCTCTTCTATTCCGTGAGCTGCTTAGTGCAGGTCTGTTGCACGAGGATGTTCTGACAGTGACGGGTAATGGCCTAAAAGACTACACCCAAGAGCCTTTCCTAGAAGAGGGTAAATTGGTTTGGCGATCAGGCCCTGAAGCCTCTTTGGATGCAGAGGTTATCTCAACTGCAAAAGCGCCGTTCTCCAATAACGGTGGGGTTAAAGTGATGCGCGGTAATCTTGGTCGCTCCGTGATTAAGGTTTCGGCAGTACCGACAGAGAATTACGTCGTGGAAGCGCCTGCTGTGGTGCTTCACGAGCAGGATGATCTTAAAGCCCTCTATGAAGCAGGTGAGCTCAATAAAGATTGTGTAGTGGTTGTTCGCTTCCAGGGGCCTGCGGCTATCGGTATGCCTGAACTGCACAAGCTGACGCCCTTCTTAGGATCTCTGCAAGACAAAGGGTACAAGGTTGCACTGGTGACAGATGGCCGCATGTCGGGTGCATCTGGCAAGATTCCAGCGGCGATTCACCTAACACCAGAAGCTTTGCATGGTGGTGCAATTGCTAAGATCCAAGACGGTGACATGATTCGTCTTGATGCGCATACCGGTGAGCTGACGCTGCTGGTTGATGAGGCTGAATTGGCGGCACGTGAATGCGCGATACAGGATCTATCGGCCCACCAGTTCGGTATGGGACGTGAGATGTTTGCAGGCATGCGTTCTCTAGTATCAGGTGCGGAAGAGGGTGCCTCAATCTTCTTCGGAACTAAACAGTAAAAGGATTTCGAATAATGAGCATTAACGTTGATGCGTTGTTAACTACCTCTCCGGTCATGCCCGTTCTTGTCATTGAGCGCGTGGAAGATGCTGTGCCCTTGGCAGAAGCATTAAAAGCGGGTGGTTTAAAGGTTCTTGAAGTGACTTTGCGCACCGATTCAGCGATTGAAGTGATCAAAGAGATTGCTGACAAAGTCGACGATGTCATTGTCGGTGCGGGCACGGTGACGAAACCGGAAGAGTTTCAACAGGTTCAGGCGGCGGGCGGCATGTTTGCCATTAGCCCTGGTGCAACTGATGCTCTGTTTAAGGCGGGCTTGGAATCTGATATGCCCTACCTACCTGCAATCAGCTCGGTTGCCGAGATGATGCGCGGTATGGAATTTGGTTTTGAGGCGTTCAAGTTCTTCCCAGCGGAAGCTGCGGGCGGACCTAAGATGCTTAAAGCGATTTCAGGTCCATTCCCACAGGTTCGTTTCTGCCCAACGGGTGGCATTAATGAAAACAACTTTACCGATTACTTGAGCCTGCCGAGCGTTAGCGTGGTTGGCGGTTCATGGGTAGTACCAACCGATCTGATCGATGCAAAAGATTGGGAGGGTATTACCAAGCTAGCTTCAGACGCAGTGGCTAAGGCCTCTGCACTGTAGACCTCCTGTTTCCTAAAGGTCGTGGAAACTGAGTGCATCTGCACTCCCTTCGCCGCCCCATCCCGGGCGGCTTTTTTATGTCCAGGACGGACGGTATCCTGCGAGCGCAGGACGCGCAGGAGCAGGGCATGTCCAGGACGGACGGTATCCTGCGGTTCCACGGATGGAAAGGAGTAGGGTATGTCCAGGATGAAAAGCATCGCGGCCTTTGCAAGACCGCTCCAACATTTCGCTTTAAGTTGTTGGAGCCTTATCGTAGATGAGGCGATCTAAGGTGACAGGCCTTCAGCCTGTCATCCGAGGGTCAACTTTATAGTCTATCTGGAAAACGCGGAAAGAGTGGATGTCAGGCTAAAGCCAGACACCAGTACTTTATCGAAGATGAGTCGATTTTTCGAAAAGCATCGCGGCCTTTGCAATACCGCTCCTACGCTGCGTAAATCCCTTGCCTTAGGGTAAAACTTTCACCCGGCTCGATGCGGACCTTATCTTCCATCGCATTGGCCGCTTCAATACACAAGAAGCCACGGTAGTTTTCGGCGCCTATATCCGCCATATTCTTGGCCGTCTCTTTTCCTGGGTTCCAAACCACTGTGGTACCGCTGTTCTGTTTGTAGATTCGCGTTTCTTGGTTCTTGTCATTCAAGATCAGGCAATTTGAATCGTCAAAATAGACTCTATCCGTTGGCTCTTTTAGATCGACTGAATCTCGATCTTCCGTTGCGCGCGCGAAACCTTTTAGCTTATCGGCATAGTCCACACCCTTCAGACCCGCAATACGGGCATTGTCTAGATCAGAGATGGGGAGGTAGGTATGCAGTGCCTGTGTGATCTCTATCGGTTGATTGCCAAGGTTGGTAGTAATCAGTTCAACACTGAGTTTGTCGGTCAGAGTGACCTTTATCGCTAGGCTGCAGTCGTATGGGAATAGGGGATTCGCAACGCTGTTCTCAAGTCCAAGCGTGACAGAGGCAAACTCCTCGTGATCTTGAGCATCAACCAGAGTCCAGATTGACGTGCGCGCAAAGCCGTGGGCTGGTTTACTCTCATCGCTTAGGTGTGCACCAAACCAAGGCCAACAGACTGGGATGCCACCGCGTATCGACTTGCCCGCCTCTAAGTTGGCTTTAGGGCTCATCCAGAGCCGCTCCTCGCCATTGGATTGATAGCTTAGTATGTGCCCTCCTGAAAGGGAGATGATGGCAAGGTCACTCTTGAAAGTCAGTTGAACAGCGTCTAGCTGCTCTTTGAAACGGGTAATATCGATGCTCATATTGGATTACGTATAAAAATTACAAAAAAGTTAACAGTCTGTTAAGTGTATCAGTTTCAAGGAAAATAGTAGGTTTTACTGCTCTAATCACCAAAATGAAAGGGGTATAGTGCATTTAAATATAAAATTAGCTCGTCACTTTTGTAGATCATTTGCTACAACATGTACTAAAATTACATAAATTTTTTACATTTACTCTTTCCACCTCCAAAGGAGTGTAGCTCATGAACGATGCAATGCATCAAGCCTGTGATTTTGTTCTGTTCGGTGCCAAGGGTGACCTGGCAATGCGTAAGCTATTTCCTGCGCTATTCCAGCTCGACAAAGCGAAGCTACTGAACCCTGAGTCTAAGATCATCGGCGTTGCACGTGCGGATTGGGACCAGGCTGCCTTTGTTGAAGCGGTGGAAGCAACACTGGTTCGATTTTTAGAGCCTGGTGAGATGAGCTCTGAAGATTGGCAACGTTTCTCAGCGCGTCTTGATTACGTTCAGGTCGATATGACCTCCGCCGATGATTTCAAGAAGATCAAAGCTAAGCTTGATGACAGTCGAATCATGGTTAACTACCTTGCAACACCGCCTGCTGTGTTTGGTGACATCTGTAAAAACCTCAGCAGTGCAGAGTTAATCAATGAGACGACGCGTATCGTATTGGAAAAGCCGATTGGTCACGATTTGGCGAGTTCTAAGGTGATCAACGATACGGTTGCTCAATACTTTAATGAGAACCGTATCTACCGCATTGACCACTACCTAGGTAAAGATACGGTTCAAAACCTTATTGCCCTGCGCTTTGCCAACAACCTGTTTGGTTCACAGTGGAACAACTCGGCAATCGATCACGTTCAGATTACGGTTTCTGAAACCGTTGGTCTTGAAGGGCGTTGGAGTTACTACGATAAAGTGGGGCAGATGCGTGACATGGTTCAAAACCACCTGTTGCAACTTCTCTGCATGGTCGCAATGAACCCGCCGAGCAAGCTGGATGCAGACTCGATTCGCGATGAGAAAGTCAGGATTTTGAAAGCCCTTCACCCAATTAACTCTTCCAATGTCACTAAACGTGCCGTGCGTGGTCAATACACAGCCGGGTCTATCGGTGGTCAAGCGGTGGTTGGCTATGGTGAAGAGGAGGGCAGTGCTGCGACTAAGTCCAACACTGAAACCTTTGTCTCTTTACGAGTCAATGTCGATAACTGGCGTTGGGCTGGCGTACCATTCTACCTGCGTACCGGTAAACGTATGCCGCAAAAGATGACCGAGATCGTGGTGGTTTATAAAAATAACCCACACTTTATTTTCGATCCTAAACAGCGTGACATCGTCAACAACCGTCTGGTTATTCGCCTGCAGCCTGACGAGGGCATTCGTCTTCACGTGGTCACTAAACAGTTGGGTATGCACCAAGGCATGGATCTACAAAACCGTGCGCTCAACCTGGACTTCAGCGAAAGTGATCCTAACCAACGAACTCCGGATGCTTACGAGCGTCTGCTTCTAGAGTCGATGGTCGGTGACCAGTCACTGTTCGTTCGTCGTGATGAGATTGAAGCCTCTTGGGCTTGGTGTGACGAGTTGATTCAGGCATGGAAAGATGTCGGTGACGAAGTGAAACCTTACAACGCCGGTACATGGGGACCTATTGGTTCAATCGCTCTGATCGAGCGTGATGGTCGTTCTTGGCACGAGTGAGGTTTGATGATGTCCAATATGATTCAATTTGATACACGAGAGTCACTTGAAAGTCGCTTAACGGAAGAGATAGTCGCGCTACTAAAGTCCGGAATTGAAGAGCGTGGCCGTGCGACACTGGTGGTGTCGGGTGGTCGAACACCGGCGGCACTATTCCAATCGCTCTCTGTACAAGAACTCGATTGGTCTAAGGTTTGGATTACCCTGGCTGATGAGCGTTGGGTTCCTGATACGCATGAGGACAGCAATGCTCGTTCTGTGAAAACACACCTACTACAGAATCGAGCGGCGGATGCGCATTTTATTCCACACTTTAATGACGCCGAGTACCCCTGTTCGGGTCAAACCAAGCTAGAAGAGGTTCTGAGTGAACTTCCAAAAGAGTTTGATGCCGTGATTTTAGGCATGGGTGAGGATGGTCACACCGCATCATTCTTTCCCAATGCACCAGAGCTAACGGCAGCGTTAAACCCTTATGGTTTTAAAGCCTGTATGGGTGTGACTCCGCCCGTCGCTCCCCATTTGCGTATGACATTGACCTTGCAAAGGTTGTTGCATGCTAAACGTATCTTTATTCACCTTTGTGGCGATTCAAAACTGCCGGTACTTGAGCAAGCGATGGGTGAGGGCGACACCGAAGAGATGCCTGTGCGCGCTGTTCTACGCCAGAGCAAAACCCCTGTCGATATCTACTGGGCACCTTAATCATCCAATCTGTTGGAGCGGTCTTGAAAAGGCCGCGATGCTCTTTAAAATCGCCTCATCTGCGATAAGGCTCCAACATGGTTAGCTGCTTGCTGTTGGAGCGGTCTTGAAAAGGCCGCGATGCACTTCAAACCAATCGCCTCATCTAAGATAAGGCTCCAACAACTACAAAAACTCGCGTCCGTGTGGCGCCATCAGATCAAACTCTGGACCATAGGAGATGATGCCATGCGGGTTGATGGTCGGATGACTGCGGTAGTAGTGGTGCCTGATATGATCAAGGTCACAGGTTTCTGCAACGCCGGGTTGTTGGTAGATATCACGCAGGTAGTTTGACAGGGCCGGGTACTCTGCGATTCGTTTACGGTCACACTTAAAGTGCTGAACATACACTGGGTCAAAGCGAATCAAAGTCGTGAAGAGTCGGATATCAGCCTCGGTTAACTGATGACCCACTAAGTAACGACGAGTGGTTAGCCTCTCTTCCAGTCTGTCCAGATGCTCAAAGAGATTCACCACCGCTTCGTCATAGGCCGCTTGGCTCGTTGCAAAACCCGACTTATAGACACCATTGTTAACGGGTTCGTAGATGAACTCATTCCACTGATCAATCTCCGCTTGGAGCGATTCAGGGTAGAGATCCAGAACATTTGCGCCCATCTCGTTAAAACCTGAGTTGATCATACGAATGATCTCTGAGGACTCATTACTAACAATGGTCTGATTCTGTTTATCCCAAAGTACTGGAACCGTTACCCGACCGGTGTACTCTGGATCGCACTGGGTATAGATCTGGTGCATAAACTGCTTCTGATTGACACGATCACCGGTTGCAGCTGGAAAGTCAGAATCAAAAGTCCAGCCTTGCTCAAGCATCAAGGGGTGCACCACATCAAATGAGATCTGGTCTTGTAGACCTTTGAGTGCTCTGACGATCAGAGTTCGGTGTGCCCAGGGGCAGGCTAATGAGACATAGAGATGGTATCGACCCGGTTCAGCTTTAAAACCGGCATCGCCCGTTGGGCCTTCAGCACCATCAGGGGTAACCCAGTTTCGATATTGCGCCTCTGTTCGAATAAATTTTCCATTGGATGATTTAGTGTCATACCACTGATCATGCCACTGACCGTCGATTAGAAGTCCCATTGAGTGTTTACCCGTTTAATAATGAATCTTATTAAGCCCTACGACAAAGAGCTCGAACCTGTTTAATGGTCCGCAAAGAAACTCTTAATTATAAGAAAGATAGATTGATATAAAATGCTCTTCTAGGCAACTAATGGTTGATCCGGCTCTCTAGGCTTATTAAGCTGTCTTTTTTGTTTGGATCTAAGGAGTTACGTGATGAGACGCCCCCTAATTATGGGTAACTGGAAAATGAATGGATCGTTGATGGCCAACGAATCTCTATTGACTGGTTTGGCCGATCAGGTCGCTTCTCTGAAAGGCGTTGATATCGCGGTCTGTCCCTCCTTCATTTACATTCCACAAGCACTGGAGTTGACTGCAGACACCGCCATAAAAGTGGGTGCGCAAAACCTAAGTGATCAAGAGAAAGGCGCTTTCACCGGTGAAGTGAGTGGTGAAATGATCCGTGATCTTGGCTGTGCTTATGTATTGACGGGTCACTCTGAGCGTCGCTCTCTCTATGGTGAAACCAGTCAATTGGTGGCTGAAAAAACGCTTAAAGCACTAGAACTCGGCCTAGTACCGGTTCTCTGTATCGGTGAAACACTGGAAGAGCGTCAATCGGGGCAAATGAATGCTGTATTAGAAGAGCAGGTCAATGCGGTTGTCGATCTATGTGGTGCAGACACCTTCGCGCAAATTGTGATTGCCTATGAGCCAGTCTGGGCAATTGGCACCGGCGAAACCGCGACACCACAACAAGCTCAAGATGCTCATGCCTTTGTTCGCAGTTTGATAGCCAAACACAACACGGAGATCGCTGAGCGTGTCACAATTCTTTATGGCGGAAGCATGAACGACAAAAACGCAGCAGAGCTACTTGCTATGGCTGACGTTGACGGTGGATTGGTCGGTGGTGCATCCCTTAAATCTGACAGCTTCGCGACGATCTGTCGAGCCGCTGCGAACTGATCACATAAACCCTTATCAGGGTCTGGCCTTCAGCCTGACCCTCACTACGTGGGAAATCGCCTCATCTCCTGTAAGGCTCCAACCACTCAATTCAATGGGTGCCTCCATGCTAAAACCACTCCTCGCTATCATAACCTTAGCTTTGACACCCTTGGCTCAGTCTGATGAGTTACAGGTGATAGAGGTTGCTCCAAATACCTATTCTATTGTGGGGCCGCTGACTGATCGATCTCCCGAAAATTTCGGAAACAATGCCAGCTTTGGTTTTGTAGTCTCTGATCAGGGGGTTCTTTTGATTGACTCAGGTGGTAGCTGGAGAGGGGCTGAGACAATCGAAGCTGCGATCAAAACAGTCACCGATCAACCGGTCATCAAAGTGATTAATACCGGTGGCCAAGATCACCGCTGGTTTGGCAATGACTATTTTGCGCAACAGGGTGCTGAATTGATCAGTAGCACTGCGACCCAAACCGATCAGAGAGCTCGTGAAGCTCAGCAGGTCATGCGAATTACCAACTTGATTGGTGATGCCTATCAAGGCACAAAACCTCTCTTCGCCAATACGCTTTTAGACTCAGAGAGTACCCTCACACTGGGTGATCGATCGGTTCAATTTATTCCGGTCGGTCATACTCATACTCCGGGTGAAAACTTTGTCTGGTTACCTGAAATATCCGTTCTCTATACAGGCGATACGGTGTTTGTTGATCGGATGCTTGGTGTGGCCTCCCAATCACAACATCTAACCTGGATAGAGGCGTTTGAGGTGATTGAGTCGTTAAATCCTAAGGTGATTGTTCCGGGTCATGGAGCACCAACCACCTTGGAAAAAGCTAAGGCTGATACTCTTGATTACCTCAAGTTTCTGCGTGAACAAGTGGGTGTGTTGATTGAAGAGGGCGGTGATATGCAGAGTGTGTCATACATTGACCAGAGTGCATTCAGTTATTTGAACGTCTACGAAGAGATCCACGGGCGCAATGCACAGCGTGTCTTTGAAGAGATGGAGTGGGAGTGACGCTTTAAAATTCCCATTTCAAATTCAGCAGTGTGGTTAGATCACCCTGTTCAGTGTTCACCCCTTGAGTATTCGATAGTGCTTGAGCGATAGATAAGTCGAATTGAAGTGACTCATGGACTCTATAGCTAGAGTTAAAGCCCCAATCGTAAGCAGATATAAGGTTGTAAGACTCCAATGGGCTAGCATTGGCGTCGGTATTATTGCTGCGTCTTTCAAGTTTTGCCCAGTCGATAAAACCAGCTAATCGCCATTGATCGTTCAGCCGTTTAATAATATCTACACGTACCAGCGCGCCTTGATCGACAATCAACTCGTCAGCACTGAAACCCCGAAGTCCCTGAGACCCGCCTGCAATTAATCGCTGACTGTCATCTAAGTTGTTAGGGCTCATTTGGCCTTGTAAATGGGTCAATACTTGCCAGTTATCGGCTAACCGTTTTCGATAGGTTAAGAATCCACTGAATGTTTTAAATGCACCCGCAGTATTAGCATTAGCTAGGTCATGACCGCGGTTGGGTGAGCCCCCAAGGTCGGTGTTACCCAAGGTGGTTTGAAGTCGATACGTGAGCCTATCCTTGAGTAAGGCGCGGTTTCCATCGAGCGTCAGTCTCAATGTGTTTACCTTGTAATCGCTGTCAGTCAGTGAAGAGTTATTAATTGTTGAGCTCTCCTCAAGCAAGCGTTGTTCAGCGATGCCTGATAGGAATAGATTGCTGCCAAGGGTTCGAATCAGTGGGTGACGAACGCCCAGAGAGTAGGAGAGTGCTTGATGTCGTTTGCTGTCTGTATCGGCCGAAAGCCTTCCTGCTTGCAGGTCTAACGTCGTTCCTCGAAGCCCAATGGGCCCTCTATAAGCCATACTAAGAAATTGAGACTGGGCACTATTAATGGCGTTCAGGTAGCCAGCACCACCCCGTTGAAATGGGCTGGATAGCATCGATGTTAAAACGGCTTGCTCTTCACCCGTTCCATTCAGACCCTGGTTGTTTAGATCAATGGATCCAGATAATCTGTCACTGTTCTCTATCCAGAGTTCTAGCGCCTGATCCCCGTCATCGTTTGCTTGCAGTCCACCTGATACGCTGATGCCATGCATATCTATGGTCAGTAACTGCTGACGCTCTCGTTCAGAGAGAATCAGTGGTGCCCCTTCAGATCCTGGAAGCGAGGCGACTGCTTCGACACGCTCAAGTGAGACATTAAAATGATCCTCAAAACCATGATCTAGGATTGCACCGACAAAATTTGACTCGTGTATTTCAAAAACAATCCTTCCGTTTTTAGCATCCTGTGGAGGGATGCGCGCCATAGCTGCAATGTCATGTTGTCGATAGGTGTCGGTGATCAGATCCGTCAGCTCAAGCAGTTGCTTAGGGGTGAACGCTCTCTCTTCATAGGGCAAGAATGCTTGATGCAGAGAATCGATATCGATGCTGTTTACGCCGGTAAATTCAAACCCCTTAACGAATAAGCTGGGATCACCGGGAGCTGCATCTGGTAACTTAAAACGCCGACGATCCACCTCACCGACAGAGGGTAGGTAGATGGTTGGAAATTGACTCTGAAATTGATTCAACATGACACCGGTCGTGACATCGGCGAATGATGCTCGCGAAGCTAGAGAGCAACTAAGACCCAGTGTGATTAGGGTGATCAGTGAATGATAACGCGGCTGTCTAATCTGAAATGGAAACATCAAACAGCCTCTCCGCATTTTCGTAAGCAATTTTTTTAGCCACCTCTGAAGGCAGTGTACTTAACCAATCTCGAGTATCCAGAGTGTAAAGCGGCATCTTCTGCCACTGATCCAGGTTGAATGTATCAGCTCCTAAGGTGAATCGATCGGGGTTGGCCAGCAGAGCGTTTTCCCACTCTGGGTTGAAGCCTCCCCAGGTAACAATCTCTGGTCTAAAGGATAGATCAGCCCAGAGATTTGGGTATTGATCAAATAGTCCAGCCAGATCACTAGGGGCTTCAAACCCAGCGTGTGCCCAGAGTACCTTAGCCTCGGGCCACTGCAGAAAGATCTGCTGCATCGCCTGACGATCGCCATGCAGGTGCAACACTAAGTCGTACTCTTTGGCTAAAGCCACTAAGCGTTTTGACACGGGTGTCTGCATCTCATCGCCAAACGCATGAAACTCACCAATAGCGAAGTAACGGTTCCGCTTGAGCTGTGTCTCTAAATATTCAATGACCGTCTCATCATGCATCCAGGTTCTTAGCTCGCCGCTTTTTCGATAGGGGCGAAGCGCTGGCAGCACAAGATCAGGCGCCAAGCTTTTTAATCGTTGAGTGTTGTCATCACCACTGCTGGAGACAAGGGCCTTCTGGATATCGTACTGACGAAGAAGAGAGACGACTATCTGATCATTAAACTCACTCTGAGTTTTATCATTGTGATGAACGTGCGTATCGAAAATAGGAAGGGTAGAAGCCCAGCTAGTTAGGCTTAAAGTCATCAGTAAGGGTGCAAAGAGAGTCTTCATTTGAATGATTACGCTGATAGGTCATAGCTAGATTGTCGAATATAAAAAATTACACATTGATGACGATTTTTTAACTCAATAATAAGTAAAAATTAACTTTTGTAATAGTTACGTAATTTTTACAAAAAAATAGGGGTTTTGTAGTTTTGTAGTCGACATTTGTTGGTTTTTTACAAGTTATATCAATAACTTATGAACAGTAAGTTGTATATCCTTTGTTTCAATCTGTGTCATAATTAACGGGTTACTTAACCTTTATAAAGGAGTGTGCTGTGTCTCAAGAACTGATGCTAGCAGAGTGGAATGCTCGTGAATCGATCGCCGAAGCGATGGTCCCTGTGGTTGGTCGTTTGTACCGTGAATCAAACGTAGAAATTTCTGTTTTCGGCCAACTGTCTGTTCGTAAATCTGTGATCGACCTACTTAAAGATCACCGTTACGTTCGTCAGGTTGAGGGTGAAGAGCTTTCAGTCGTAGATACCTTCCCAGTACTTGAGAAGGTGTCTCAAATGGGCATCCGCAACGCACACATCGACATCGGGAAATTGGCTGTTAATTTCCGTAAATCGGGTGCAGCGGATTTGAATGATTACCTAGAGTCTGAACTCGCTGGCGCATCAACAGAAGATACCGGTGGTCAAGACGTCGTCCTATACGGTTTCGGTCGCATCGGTCGTCTACTGGCTCGATTCATGTTGAACCGCTCGGGTGCAGGTCACACGCTGCGTCTGCGCGCGATTGTTGTACGTAAGGGCAAAGCCGATAACGACCTAGAGAAGCGTGCAAGTTTGTTGCGTCGTGACTCAGTTCACGGTTCGTTCAAAGGCACTATCCAAGTTGATGAAGCAACGAACTCCCTGATTGTTAACGGTAATGCGATCAAAGTGATCTTTGCCGATGGCCCAGATCAAGTTGATTACACTCAGTACGGTATTAACAATGCGCTTGTTATTGATAACACGGGTATCTGGCGTGATGACAAAGGCTTAGCGCTTCACCTTCAATCTAAAGGTGTTGATCGCGTTATCCTTACAGCACCAGGTAAAGGCATCAAAAACATCGTTATGGGTGTTAACCATGGTGACATCGAAGCATCGGATAAAATCTTATCGGCTGCTTCCTGTACCACTAACGCCATTACGCCTGTCCTTAAAGCGATGGATGACAAGTACGGTGTTGCCAATGGTCACGTCGAGACCGTTCACTCATACACTAACGACCAGAACCTGATCGATAACTACCACAAAGGCGATCGCCGTGGTCGTGCTGCTGCACTTAACATGGTTATCTCTGAGACGGGTGCTGCCAAAGCGGTCTCTAAAGCGCTTCCACAATTGGAAGGTAAGCTAACTGGTAACGCGATCCGTGTTCCGACACCGAACGTCTCTATGGCGATTCTTAACCTGAACCTAGAGAAAGAGACAGAGCGTGAGTCTTTGAATGACTACCTTCGTGAAGTGGCGTTGCACTCTGACCTTCAGAAGCAGGTTGACTACTCTAACTCTCCGGAAGCGGTTTCAAGCGACTTTGTCGGCTCTCGTGCAGCAGGTGTTGTCGATGCATTGGCGACTATCTCAAGCGGTAAGAGCTGTGTTCTCTACGTTTGGTACGATAACGAGTACGGCTACAGCTGTCAGGTTATCCGTCTAGCGCGTGAGATTACCAATTGTACGCTTAAGGCTTTCCCACAAGAGTAATCACTCTTTTGTAAAAAAACCGGAGTCACCGAGAGGGTCTCCGGTTTTTTTGTCTCTGATTCATTCTTAATAAACAGGTATAATGCGCCCAACTTAAAGGCATAGGTCATTATGGAACGTATTAACTGGTTTCCCGGTCACATGCATAAAGCGCGTAAAGAGATTGCGCAACTTATGGATGAGGTCGACATTGTTATTGAAGTGTTAGATGCACGCTTGCCTCGCTCAAGCGAGAACCCCTTGGTGACCTCGTTGCGTCGAGGCAAACCGGTTCTTAAAATTCTGAATAAATCCGATCTGGCAGATCCCGACAAAACCAAGGCTTGGTTGCAGGAGTTCAATGCGCAAGAGGGCATTACGGCCATCGAGTTAACGACAAGTGATAAGAGAACCATCAAGTCGATACCGCAAATCTGTAAAGATGCCGTGCCTGCCCGTGCTAACAAGGAGCGCCCAGTGCGTGCCATGATCATGGGCATTCCCAATGTGGGTAAGTCGACTCTGATCAATGCTCTGTTAGGCCGACGCATTGCCAAAGTGGGTAATGAACCTGCCGTGACTAAAGCGAATAAACGTTACAGTGTATTTCAGGGGATGGCTCTGTCGGATACTCCCGGTATCTTGTGGCCAAAAATTGAAGACCAAGACTCTGGATACCGGTTGGCGGTCAGTGGTGCGATTAAGGATACTGCGATCGATTATGATCAGGTAGCTGTCTATGGTGCTAACTTCATCCTTAATGCTTACCCTGAGCGACTGGTAGAGCGATATAAACTTAAAGAGTTGCCTGAGTTAGGTGAAGGCTTATTGGATCAAATAGGCCGTAAACGAGGCTGCTTGCGACCCGGTGGTGTGGTCGATATACACAAGGCGGCCGAGATACTCATGAACGAGATGCGCGGTGGTAAGCTAGGGCGCATCAGTTTTGAAACAGTGGAAGAGTGGCAAGAGAAAGATCGTATTGCCGCTGAATTAGCTGCCCAAGAGGCCGAAGAAGCGGCCAAGGCAGAGGAGAGTTCTAAGTGACCCGTTTAAAAAAGCAGAAACGCATGGCTAACAAAATCGTGCTGGATAAAACGCCCCGTAAGCAGGAGCGTCTAGCCGACCCCGATAGCTATGAGAGCCGAAAACAGCGTGCGCAAAAACAGAAGAAAAAGCATGTGTCGGTTGATCAGAAACGTATTAATGCGAAACCGACTAAATCAGCAATTGAGCGTGATACCGAGGCCGGCCGTCGTGGTGAGCGCAAGGGTGGCCGATTAGCGGATAAGATCCGTCAATACAACGCTAACAAAGAGAGTGCTAAAAAAGCCGATAACAGCAGCGAGCAGACCAGCGGCAGCGAATGAGTAAACGCAGGGTTGATGTCTTAATTATAGGTGCCGGTGCGTCCGGTCTGATGTGTGCATTAACGGCTGGCTATCGTGGCCGTTCTGTTCTGGTGTTGGAACACACTAAAAAAGTCGGGCGTAAAATTTTAATGTCAGGAGGGGGGCGTTGTAACTTCACCCACCTTCACTCAACACCGGCCAATTTTCTATCGAATAACCCTCACTTCTGCAAATCGGCATTGAGTCGTTATACACCGCAACACTTTGTCGATATGGTCGATCGTCATGGGATTGAGTACCACGAGAAGACCCCAGGTCAGCTCTTCTGTAATGAATCCAGTAAAGAGATTCTGACGATGCTCACCACTGAGTGCGATTGGGCGGGTGTAAAGATTGAGACAGAGGTGAGTGTCCATTCGCTTACACAGAATGAGCATGGTTTTCTCCTAGATACCTCGACTGGTTCAATTCAATGTGAGTCGCTGGTTGTCGCAACGGGCGGGCTTTCCATCCCTAATGGTGGTGCGACCGGCTTTGCTTATGATGTGGCCGAGCAGTTTGACCTACCGGTTACCCCTCGCCGCGCGGCACTGGTCCCGTTTACGTTGCAACCTGACATTTTAACGCCACTTAAAGAGCTCTCTGGGACTGCACAAAATGCGCGCGTCAGTTGTGCGGGGATGAGCTTTTTAGAGCCTATTCTGTTTACTCATCGAGGTATAAGCGGCCCTGGGGTTCTTCAGATCTCGAGCTATTGGCAGCCAGGTCAGAGTGTTGAAATTGATCTGCTTCCCGGTTTTGATATTGAAGAGCAACTTAAAGAGGCTCGACAAGCGACTCCAAAACAGAGCATTGAACGAGTGCTTAGTGAGTACATGAGTAAGCGATTGGCTCAGGTATTGTGCTCAATCTGGGGTATTTCTGGGGCAGTGGGTGACTTCTCCAATGAGAAAATTGAAACGCTCACCAAGCAACTGACTCACTGGCAGGTGAAACCCTCGGGAACCGAAGGCTATCGAACAGCCGAAGTGACCATTGGCGGGGTAGACACTCAAGCCATCTCGCAAAAAACCATGGAAGTAAAAAGTGTCCCAGGTCTCTACTTTATCGGTGAATCGTTGGATGTGACAGGCCACTTAGGTGGACACAACTTCCAATGGGCGTGGGCATCAGGAAATGCCGCCGGCGAAGTTGTTTAGGCAAGTTAAGTTCAATTGTTGGAGCCTTATCGAAGATGAGGCGATAATCGCGGCCTTTGAAAGACCGCTCCAACGCTTAAAGCTTTGAATTGATGTTGGAGCCTTATCGAAGATGAGGCGATGCCTTTTTCGCGACCTCTGTGAGATCGCTCCAACGCTTAAAGCTTTGAATTGATGTTGGAGCCTTATCGAAGATGAGGCGATAATCGCGGCCTTTGAAAGACCGCTCCAACCCATGAAGTGTTACTTAGTTTTACAGCTGTTCAGTCCGAACAGTGTGTAAGCACCACAAAATCCAAACACACCGGTTAACAGCGGTACTACACCAATGTAACCCCAGTTACCCACTGTCTCTGTGAAGGCTAGCCCAATCAGGATTAAGCCGACAATAATGCGCAGAGCGCGATCCATTCCACCGACATTACATTTCATATCACTATCTCCTTTTGAGAGGGTTTTAATAATTCGTTATACGATGTTAAGGGAAATTGAGCCCACAGCTTCAACACTGCCTTCGATACGGTCACCTTTGACAACGGGGCCCACTCCTTCAGGGGTACCGGTGTAGATAAGATCACCCGGCTGTAAGTGGTAATATTTAGAGAGGTGCATGACCAACTCTGCGGGTGACCAGATCAGATCAGAGATGTCAGCTGACTGCTTGGTTTCACCATTCACACGCAGTTCGATCCTGCCACGTTTAAGCACTCCTGTGACCGATTTTGGTACCAGGTCGGTAATGATGGCACCGCCTTCGAAGTTTTTACCTAGATCCCAAGGACGACGTTTATCTTTACCTTTCTGCTGCAGGTCACGGCGTGTCATGTCTAACCCACAGGCGTAACCATAGATCATCGCTTCCGCTCTCTCTTCATCGACCTCAAAGCCCGACTGATCGATCGCAACGACCCACTCCATCTCATAGTGCAGGTCTTCAGTTCCTGGAGGGTAGGGTAGATCGGTTCCTGACGCCTGAATGGCGTTAAGGTCTTTAATGAAGTAGAAGGGCTCTTGAGTGGTTTTATCAATCTTATCGCCCATCTCGGCCGCGTGTGCTTGATAGCTTCGGCCAACACAAAAGATGCGATTTACTGGAAATTGACGTTCGTCACCGCGAATCGTTAAGGCGGTGACTGGGCGAGGCGTAAATAGATAACTGTCCGACATATCATAGACTCTGATTTTGTTGATCTATGGATTGTAATGCTTCCGTCAATTTTTCTACAGAGATAGGTTTTGCCAGTGCCGCAGAAGCGCCGGCTTCGATTAACCGATCACGCTCTTCACCGATTGTAGCGGCCGACACGCCGACAATAGGTCCGGTAAAACCGATCTCACGAAGCGCTGATGCTAAGCCATATCCATCGAGGTTTGGCATGAAAATATCCGTCACTACTAGATCAAAGTCGCTCTCTTTAGCCGCCTCAAGAGCTAACTGACCATCTTCCTGGGCAACCACCTCGGCTCCAAGTCCCTCAATCATTTTTTTGGTAAGCGTACGAATCATTAGATTGTCTTCAGCGACCAGGACGCGCTTATTGGTAAGGTCCAAAGCCTTAGTCGATTGAGTTGATTCTTTTGGCTCTGAAGTTTTCTGTGAATCAAGCTCGCTAGTGCTAGAGTCCGTTGAGATAAGATCCACGGATAGATTGATCAAGAAGGTGGCGCCACCACCAGGGGTATCTTCGTATTGGACAGTGCCGCCCAATTCACGGGCAATTTGCATACAGAGATACAAGCCAATACCACTGCCATCCGCTTTTGAGTCGCCGCGATAGTAGGCATTAAATATATTGGCTTGAAACTCCTTCGGAATCCCCTGTCCGTTATCACTTATTTTAAGGGTGTAGTTGACGATGTTGGTGTCGATCGTCGGTCTGTAGAGTTCAACAGAGACCTGGCTAGCCCCGCTATGAATAAAAGCGTTGCGCAAAAAGTTGATCAGCATCTGCTTAAGAGAGGTCGTATCAAAATAGGTTTCAGGGTCTTCCCAGTCAAACTCTGACACAACTAAATCAATTTGAGCCTCTTTGGCTGCGATTTGCATTGAGTTACACACTTCTAGCAAAGTTTGTGTAATTTGACCGGTTTTTCTCTGTCTTGCAGTTTGCTGTTCAGGTTTAACAACATTTCGAAGATCATCTATTAGATTCAATAGATGGTTTACACTCTGATTGATCTCTAGGCTGTGGTCGTTATCATCTTCAAGCATCATTTTTATGGCTGAGACGGGTGTTCTAATCTCATGTGCAATAATGCCAAATAGCCGTTTTTCACTGTCAAAGCGCTCCTGAAGTTGAACAAACGACAGGTTTGCCTGGTGCAAGAGATCTTTTGACTCCTCTATGAGTCGCTGTCGATCCGTTGTTTCGATCATGCTACCTAGGATTTGCCGGTCAACTGACAATAGCCCCTGACTGGTCATTGTAATATCAAAATAGCGTTTACCATTTTGACTATCGATTGTGACGTTAAAATGTTTAGGTCCTTTGAAGGCAAGCAAACTCAAAAGTGTCAATTTAAATTCACTATCATTTTCTTCGTCGAAGAGGCCTAAAAATCCCTTAATAGAGATAAATTCACTAACCGGTAAATCTAGTATCTCTCGCAAGGTTGCAGATGGACGCACTTTTTCATTGATAGGGTCTATCTCAAAGAGACCAATGCCCGATGTATCAGTCGTTATGTTGAGTTTTCGAATGGCCAGTTCTGCATCAGTTCGAGACTGCAAAACTCTATCTTGGTATCGTTTATCGGTGCTTATATCTTGAATAAACAGGTTGTCATTATTCTCAGGGTCAACACCAATACGGTCGATCTTCCACCAAATGGTCTCAGTTTTCGAAAGGTTTAATGGAATTTCGCAGCTGTCAATTTTGCCCTGTAAGAGATAGTTGATTGCCTCTTTGTGCGATGCTTTTACTCTCTCTACTAATTGATGAACTGCAACATCGGTAGCGGGAAAATTAACGCTATGCCCCTTGAAAGCGAAGTGGATAGTCTCTGATTCTTGGTGCACTGTGGCCAGATCGAAACCTGACTTTTCAGCCGCCTGTTCCAATGTGTGCATTAATGCTGTACTGATCTTCTCAAATTGATCTGCTTGACGCTTAGCCTTTATAGCTATCAGTCCACGTTCAATCGTATCGGTTTGATCAACCAGTGAACCAAATAGAAAACCTTGTTGATCGACATTCGCAGTAAGTAATACTTTTTTGGCAGCCATTGCATTGTCATTAATGCTGACCATTGATCTGAAGGGTTGATCATCTAGAGGTGTTAGATCTTCAAGTCGTGCCGGTTGGTCGTTAATTGATATCTTGTCTAAAAGAGCCTGCAATGAAAGATGGGTCTGTTGATCAATGCCCAACAAATTGTTTAGTTGTTGGTTACTCCATAAAGAACCTTGCGCATCCATCTGCTCGAAAAGAGCGATCTCTGAAACAGCGGATACTTTCTCAAAGCGGTTAACGGCTTGTTCTAATTCAGAGCGGTTTTGGATAAGTTGCAGTTTAGCAAAATTTAGCTGCCTAATTTTAAGTGCAATAAAGCTAGCGACGAAGGCAATCATGGCTAATGTAAGCAGAACTCGATCGGTTACGATTGTCTGGGTATAGGGGCTGATAGAGAACTCTACTGCGTTCATTATCAAGGCAATGGGCAAAAAGAGAGAGAATAGCCTGTAGGGTAGAGTGATGGCAGCAGCGAGTAGGGCAAGGGATATGACAATGCCCGGCCTCAAAAACGCGTCGGGTGCTAGGTTTACAAAGAGTAATTGTCCAATGAAGAGTGCAACCGGAATGAGATGAGAGATCTGAAAAGACTCTCTCTCTGTTTTATCGATGTTTAGCCAAGTGATGAAGATTCGCGCACTTAAGATCGCGATAAAGGCCGGTAAGAACTGTTCAGAAAAGCCAATGTAACTCAGTTTGCCATCAAGATAAGCTATGAAAAGCGATCCGATGATAACCGAAAGCACACCCAGTAAACGCTTGCTTAGGATCTCTCTCTTCCAGTCATCAAAAATGGGTGTGCTAGTGTGCACAACGACGGTAACCACAATGGCAACTATGACCCCTTTGATAAGTGTTTGCTCTAGTGATTCAGCTGTCAGATGCCAAAGGAGTGGGAGATACCCCAAAAGGTAGAGCCCAATTTGGCGATTACGCAGGATTAGGCTTTTAGACGCTTTTGCCGAGGCAGCGACAAGCACCATGGGTAAAAACAGTCCAATATCGAACCAAGTAATGCGATGAACAGCGTCGAAGAAAAGTGTAGTGGTTAACCCAGCACTGGCCAATCCGACGAATAGCGCGGCAGCCAATGAGTAGATTGGGTGGCGTAACAGGTTGCTTAGATATGAATTCATAGACTGCATACTTATGAGTAATTAAGCGTTAAAAAGAACAGTATACTAAGCAAATTCTGTGCCATCTAAGTCTGTATCTCTTCGTCTTTTTCTGATTGTTATAAATTCATTATAGTTGGAGTTTAAGAAGAGATGCCCTCTAAATTCATACCAATTTATTCTTATATACACAGGTTTTTATAAGCAAAAAAAACGCGCCCGAAGGCGCGTTTTTTGTGAGCAGTGTCTAACGATTAAACGTTAGCAAACTGGTTCATTGTATTGTCTTTACCGCCCGCTTTAAGAGCCGCATCACCTGCGAAGTACTCTTTGTGGTCGTCACCGATGTTAGAACCAGCCATGTCCTGGTGCTTAACAGTCGCGATACCCTGACGGATCTCTTTACGCTGAACGCCGCCTGCGTATGCAAGCATGCCTTCGTCACCGAAGTAACCTTTCGCTAGGTTATCAGTTGATAGCGCAGCCGTGTGGTAAGTCGGTAGCGTGATTAGGTGGTGGAAGATACCCGCTTCACGTGATGCATCAGCCTGGAAGCTCTGAATCTTAGCATCAGCTTCTTTACCTAGATCAGTCTCATCGTAGTCAGCGCTCATTAGTTTAGCGCGATCGTAGGCTGAAACATCTTTACCTTCTGCAGTCCAAGCATCAAACACTTGCTGACGGAAGTTTAGAGTCCAGTTGAACGAAGGTGAGTTGTTGTAAACAAGTTTCGCATTTGGAATCACTTCGCGGATGCGGTTAACCATGCCAGCGATCTGCTGAACGTGTGGTTTTTCAGTTTCGATCCATAGAAGGTCAGCACCGTTCTGTAGAGACGTGATACAGTCAAGAACAACACGATCTTCACCTGAACCCGCTTTGAACTGGAATAGGCCAGACTGTAGACGCTTAGGCTTCATTAGTTGGCCGTTCGCTTTAACTACTACATCACCGTTGTTGATGTCTTCAGGACCGTTGATTACGTCGCCATCTAGGAAGCTGTTGTAAAGGTCACCTAGATCGCCTGGCTCGTTAGTCACAGCGATCTGCTTAGTTAGGCCAGCACCTAGAGAGTCAGTACGTGCAACGATTACACCGTCATCTACGCCAAGCTCAAGGAATGCGTAACGAACAGCGTTGATCTTAGCTAGGAAGTCAGAGTGAGGTACAGTAACTTTACCGTCCTGGTGACCACACTGTTTCTCATCAGAAACCTGGTTCTCTAGCTGGATACAACATGCACCGGCTTCGATCATTTTCTTAGCTAGAAGGTAAGTCGCTTCCGCGTTACCGAAACCAGCATCGATATCAGCAATGATTGGAACGATGTGAGTTTCGAAGCTATCGATCTTAGCGATGATCTCTTGCTCTTTAGTGTTGTTGCCAGCGTCACGTGCAGCGTCTAGCTCACGGTAAAGGTGGTTAAGTTCCCACGCATCCGCTTGCTTAAGGAAGGTGTAAAGCTCTTCGATAAGCATTGGCACAGAAGTTTTCTCGTGCATTGATTGGTCAGGAAGTGGACCGAACTCTGAACGTAGAGCCGCAACCATCCAACCAGATAGGTATAGGTAGCGCTTGTCAGTAGAACCGAAGTGCTTCTTGATAGAGATTAGTTTCTGTTGACCGATGAAACCGTGCCAGCAACCTAGAGACTGAGTGTATTTAGATGTATCAGCATCGTAATCAGCCATATCTTTACGCATGATCGCTGCAGTGTATTTAGCGATATCTAGACCCGAATGGAAACGGTTCTGAAGTTTCATGCGAGCAGCAGATTCAGCATTAATTGCTGACCAAGTGCCGCCGTACTGGTTACAAGTCGCTTGTTGAGCTTCAATCTCTTGTTTGTATGTAGACATATCTCATCCTCAATAATGGGTACCTGTGCACCCGAATGTGTTAAACCTCTGGCGGTTCAAAAAATCAAACCTGACCGATGGCGACATCATGAAGATTGCTGCACCTGCTGTCAAAGTGCTTTTGTGCATAGCAGCATAGAATGGAGGGTGTCAGTTAGGGGGTGGTCGTATTTCTTGTAGTTAAACTACAAGCAGTCAATGTGGTGATATTTGTTTTAATTTATATAAAACAATAACTTACTTTAATATAGACTATGGTTTAGCGACTTAAGTTTAATAGTAAATGGTCGTAAATTGTCTGTTTTTACAGCGATTAAATACTCTTTTTATATACCAATTTCTTCTATAAGACCTTTGGTGCATGGCAAGAAGTTGTAGGTGGAAAATAGTATAAAAGCGACATAAGCTGTCCTTTGGCGAACCGCTGGTTTAATGTGAAGGCACGATTACCTACTGAATGGCTCCCTGAGTAAAGAGCTGTTTGATGAGCGATGACTCGCCAATCTTGTACTGATTAGCTGATAGGTAACCTTGATTGGCTAGCTGTTTAGCAAGTTCTATCTCTGCGTCATCGACCTCTAGCTGAACGCCGTTACAGAAGAGTTTGAACTGTTCACCATCAGAATAGAGCAGGCGGTTGTTTGGAAGAAGCTCGATACCGTCCTCGGTGGCGCCCAGTATCCAATCATCGTAATCCTCTGGGTCAAGCTGTTCAGTTTGATCAGGATACTTAGGTTCTGAAAACAAGGACCCTAAAGCGCTTTCAAGCTGTTCCCGATTGGATAAAAGTGCTTTTAGGCGCTGTTCGATTTGAGTGATGGACGCTTGATCGATCTCCCCCGGCGATTGGCAAAGAGTTCGTTTAGGATCACTAAACCGGTGTTCGCTAGTCAGGGCTTCACCGATGCTGTCTGATACGGTTCGCAGTATCTCGGCATCGGATGGTGCTCTGAATCCTGCAGAGTAGGTGACGCAATCTTCACTGGTTGCTATGCCGTTATGAGCGACTTGTGGAGGGAGGTAGAGCATATCGCCCGGCTCCAGATCAAAGCTCTCTAGGCATTGGAATTCACTCAGAATCATAACCGGCGCATCCGGTAAACGGGGTGATTGGCTGGATTCGATAGCACCCAACTCCCAGCGACGTGTCCCTTTAGCCTGAATTAAAAAGACATCGTAGTTGTCATAGTGTGGTCCAACACCACCACCCGGCGTTGCATAGCTGATCATCAGATCATCGATGCGCCAGTTAGGGACAAAGTTGAAGGCATCTAGCAATGCTTTTGCTTCGGGGGAGTAGTGGTCTACGGCTTGCACTAGAAGCGTCCAGTGCGATTCTGGAAGATGTGCGAAGGTCTCCTCATTTAGAGGACCACATTCCAACTGGTATTCTGAGCTGTCCGGTTTGAATTGAATCAGTCTCGATTCGACTTCCTCTTCGAGGGATAAGCCTGCCAATTCATCAGAGCTGACAACGGGTTCAAGGTCGGGAAATGCATTGCGAATTAACACTGGTTTCTGTTGCCAATAGCCACGCAGAAACGTCTCAACCGTTAAATCACCCCAGTTAATTGTGTACATAGCCAATCCTTTAAAAATGATCGCTTCATTTTAAATTAAAGGGCCGGTGGGTGATATCTACTTTGTTAAGAATTCCAGTGACTGGCTTTAGCCTGTCATCTGCTTTATCGGTGTTTTCCAGATAGGTATTAAATTCTAACTGCGGATGACAGGCTGAAGGCCAGTCACCGTCGCTACTAGCTAGATGCATACGAAAATTAATCGCGACCTCTTCGAGATCGCTCCAACAACCTAACTGCGGATGACAGGCTGAAGGCCAGTCACCGTCGCTACTAGCTAGATGCATACGAAAATTAATCGCGACCTCTTCGAGATCGCTCCAACAACCTAACTGCGGATGACAGGCTGAAGGCCAGTCACCGTCGCTACTAGCTAGATGCATACGAAAATTAATCGCGACCTCTTCGAGATCGCTCCAACAACCTAACTGCGGATGACAGGCTGAAGGCCAGTCACCAATAGATGAATTAGATAGACCGATCCTGGGTGAGCTACTATTATTCAGTGATGAATGAATTACAGATTACACGAGTCGATTACCTAGACCCGCAACAGGGTAAAGATCTTGTCACTCTATTAAATGCCTATGCATTGGATCCCTTGGGGGGTGACACTCCGCTTAGTGATGAAGTGAAGCAGGCTCTTCCTGCTAAATTAGCTGAGGTAGACGGTGCAAATAGCTTTATTGCCTATGTGAATGATCAGCCAGTGGGGCTGCTTAATGCCTTTATGGGCTTTAGCACCTTTAATGCCGCTCCATTGATCAATATTCACGACGTTTATGTGGCACCCCAAGCGAGAGGTAAGGGTGTTGTCGATGCACTCTTTGCTGCTATCGAAGCGGTGGCTAAGGAGTTGAACTGCTGCAAAATTACCTTGGAAGTATTAGAGGAGAATGGCGTTGCTCAGTCTGCTTACAAACGGTTGGGCTATAAAGGCTACGATCTTGGTGAACTAGGGGGTGAAGCCCTCTTTTGGCAGAAAAAACTGTCGTGAAAATCCCTCTTATCATCCTCCCCAAGCTCTCTAAAAAGAGCTTTTTGGTTGTTTTCATAATATTGACGGCATTTACTCTGTTCAATGTGAATAAGAGTTATAAAACCTATACGGTGCTTAACAATGCGAGGTTGTTGGGTTCTGAGACCGCTGCAGATATCCGTGCTAAAGATACACTGAGTGATTTAATTGACCATTATCAGGTTTCATTAGAGGGATTGGTAGGGGTGCTAGGTGCGCCGTTGCCAGAGAAGAGCTCAACGTTAAAATCGATTGCGGAGAGTCGAGGTATGAGTGAACTGACTCTGATTGCTAAGGTTCAGTCTTTAGTTCCCCAGTCAGGTGATTTGCAGCAGAGTGATGATGGCTCTTGGTCAGCGTCGCTCAATGAGCTCTTGTATGAGGGGTTGGCTCTTTATGGTCTTCCTATCGTGCTAGCGGTTGTATTACTTGGTGCTTTAGGTTTGCCTGTACCAGCGGGTCCAATGACCGGAATAGTGGGGCTAATGGCCTTCTCAGGTCTGTTCGATGCTTTTTTTGCGGCTGTTGGGATAGTGGTTGCAGCGTTTTTAGGTGATGTTCTGTTGTTTGAGTTGGGTCGACGAATGGATACCGCTTGGTTCGATAAGCACGGCGCAAAATTTGGTTTCAATAAGAAGAGTCGTCACAGGGTAGAGCATCTTTTTCACCGTTGGGGCTCTTTGACACTAATACTGTCGAGATCTTTGGTAGCGCACATCAGTGCGGTTGTCAGCCTGATGGCAGGTGCCTCTTCATTAGGTCGAACAAAATACTGGCTAAACTGTCTAATAGGTCGGCTTGGTTGGTTGTTAATCTATTTTGGTTTTGGGTATTTCGTTGGGGATAATCTTGCAATGGCAGGTAGCTTCTTGGGATACCTGAGTTTAAGTTTGTTGGGGCTGTTACTGATCATTGTGCTCTTTGATCAGTACCACAAGCAAAGTCATAGAGTGGTATGAGGTAACCAGGGAAGTTATGTTTGAATCGGTTCGTTCTTTAACAATGGAAGCGGCACTTGAATTGGCTAAAACCGTTCAAGCTGAAGCGGATACTCAAGGGTTCGCCATGAATGTGGTTGTCGTCGATCGCTCAGGTCTGCCTTTAGTGGTACTCAGAAACCCTAAGGCGCCGGATGCCTCTTTGGAGTTTGCGGAGCGTAAAGCTTACACCGCTGCGAGCTATGGCTGGCCAACCGCTAAGTGGCAGGAGATTGTGGGTGAGCGTCCATTGGTGATGCAGGGGCTAGCGCAAAATCCTAAAGTCTCTCTGATCGCTGGTGGTCTACCCGTTAAGCTGGGCGATGAAACCATCGGGGGGCTAGGGGTAGCAGGTGCTAAAGCGCCAGAGGATCATGCGGTTGCCGCTGCGGGTTTAGAGGCGTTTTTGGAAAAGCCTTAATGCGTGTGTGAAAGGGAAGACGAGTTCAATAGATTGTTGTTGGAGCCTTATCGAAGATGAGGCGATGTCCGGTTTCGCGACCTCTGCGAGATCGCTCCTACGGGGGTTCGGCCATTTGCGATCGAGAATGCGTTCGATGGATTGTTGTTGGAGCCTTATCGAAGATGAGGCGATGTCCGGTTTCGCGCGTTAGCTTCCCTTGTTTTCGCGATCCAGGGTCTCTTCGACGGCGTTGAGAATGCCTCGTAACATACCCATCTCGGTTTTCTCTGGACGGGTGCGATTGAAGTAGCGTTTCAGTTTATCCAATACGCGTCCTTCGTGTTGAGGGATGATAAAGCTGACGCGACGTAGCACGCGCTCTAGGTGTTCAAAGAATAGAACCATCTCATGTTGGCGCGGGTAGGGTGCCTCTTCAACTTTTTCAGGTGCTAGGCGACTGGCACGGCGTAACTCATAGCAGACCAGTTGAATCGCCTGTGAAACATTCAAAACCGGGTAGTCCGGGTTGGCATCAATAAACAGGTGTCGATTACACATCAGCATCTCTTTATTGTTTAAACCCATAGTCTCGCGCCCAAAGATGATCGCGATTTCGCCGGAGTGTGATTCAGTATGAATCTGTTGTGCAGCGCTCTCTAAGTCTTGCAAGGGGAGGTCGAAGGTTCTTTCACGAGCACTGGTGCCGACCACCAGCTGACAGTCTGCAATCGCCTCTTCGAGGGTTGCAACCACCTTCGCACTCTCCAATAAATCTTTAGCGCCAGCGGCACGCGAAGTGGCCTCTTCACTTGGAAACTCACGAGGGTTGACTAGCCAGAGTTGGCCCAGTCCCATGTTCTTCAGTGCGCGAGCCGCCGCTCCAATGTTTCCAGGGTGGAAGGTCTCGACTAAAACGATTCGAATGTTGTTCAGCATGATGGGTGATCTGTTGTGTTAAACAATAAAAACGCCCCATAAGGAGCGTTTTATTCAGCGCTTCATCGATTAGATGCGAGACGCTTGTTCTGCTGCATTACCGACGTAAGTACCCGGTGTCAGTGTGCGAAGCTCTGCTTTAGCGGACTCTGGGATCTCAAGTGTTTCGATGAAATCGAGCATCACCTCTTTAGTCATCCCTTTACCGCGAGTCAGTGCTTTTAGCTTCTCATACGGCTCTTCAATCGCATAACGGCGCATCACTGTCTGGATAGGCTCAGCTAGCACTTCCCAGCTGTTGTCTAGATCTTCATCTAGGCGTGCCGCGTTCACTTCAAGTTTGCTAATGCCTTTCAGTGTCGATGCATAGGCAATCAGACTGTGGCCAAACCCGACACCTAGGTTACGCAGTACGGTTGAGTCTGTTAGATCGCGCTGCCAGCGAGAGATTGGCAGTTTCATGGTCAGGTGGCCCATTACTGCGTTCGCGATGCCCAAGTTGCCCTCTGAGTTTTCAAAATCAATTGGGTTAACTTTATGTGGCATGGTTGATGAACCCACTTCGCCAGCAATCGTTTTCTGCTTGAAGTAACCCCAGGCGATGTAGCCCCAAACGTCACGATCAAAGTCGATCAGGATGGTGTTGTAACGACAGACTAGGTCGAACAACTCAGCAATGTAGTCGTGAGGTTCAATCTGCGTCGTGTAGGGGTTGAAGTTCAATCCTAGACCTTCAATAAAGCTCTTGGCATTCTCTTCCCAGTCGATCTCTGGGTATGCGCTTAGGTGGGCATTGTAGTTACCAACGGCACCGTTAATCTTGCCAAGGTACTCGATGCTGTCTAGCTGCTTGATTTGACGACGCAGACGGTAAGCTACGTTAGCCATCTCTTTACCTAAGGTCGATGGTGAAGCTGTCTGGCCGTGGGTGCGCGATAGCATTGGCTGAGTGGCAAAATCTTGTCCGATCTTTGCAATGGCCTGTTCAATCGCTTCCATCTCTGTGCGCATTACGGCGACGCCGTTTTTCAGCATCAGTGCGTGAGACAGGTTGTTAATATCTTCACTGGTGCAAGCAAAGTGAACAAATTCGCTGATCGCGTTTAGCTCTGCATTGCCAGAGATCTGCTCTTTAATGAAATACTCAACCGCTTTTACATCGTGGTTGGTGGTGCGCTCGATCTCTTTGATGCGCTCAGCCTGTTCTAAAGAGAATTCTGCAACCAGTGTATCTAACAGTGCATTGGCTTCGCTGCTTAATGCAGGGACTTCAGTGATCTGCGGATGTGAAGCTAATTGCTGCAACCAACGGATCTCAACTTCAACACGGAAGCGGATCAATCCGAATTCGCTAAAAATAGTACGAAGGGCAGAGGTTTTGCTTCCGTAGCGGCCATCAACGGGCGATACGGCTGTTAGAGCAGTGAGTTCCATGAATGGGGTCTCTTGAATAGCGTGAATTTAAGGGTCGAGATTATATAGAAAAAAGCAGAGGTTGGGGAGTGTCTAAGGTTAGGGTGACAGGCTTTAGCCTGTCATCCGCTCTATCAGCAATTTCCAGCGCCTCCATTGGAAGCCCGTCAGTGGATGACAGGCTAAAAGCCAGTCACCGCAACTTCGCGCTAATTCGCTCCCACATCCGAGTTCCGTACTATATTTCTACGAAGCACAATTGTAGGAGCGAATTCAGCAAAGCTGAAACCGCGAAAGGATCTGGCAGAGGTCTCTATTTAAAGACGCTTCAGCTCTTGAAGAGCGTCACCGACGCGCGATCTAAAGAAGATCAGATGCCAGCGTTGGCCGCCAACCTGTCTCCAAAGAATAGCCGCTCGAATGCCTGCCAGTAGAAGGGCGCGTATGCGGGCTGCATTTTCATTGTTCTGCAGATTGCGTGGGTCACCCTGTACCTGAATTCTGAAATTAAAGTTGCTGATCGTCTCTTGATAGAGAGCGTCAATACCAGCTAGTACTGAACTGTGAGTAAATCGACTGGCATCGGTCGGTTCGTCATCACGGTGATTGTTCAGCCAGAAGTAGTCCGCTTTTTTTGCAAGCTCATCCAGACGCTCTGAAATGGTATTCAGGTAGTCGCTGTTCTTGGCCAGTTTGCGCTCCAATGTGATCAGGCTTAGTGCGTAGCGCATCACCATTGGTGAGTAAGCATTCTCTTTTTTATCAATAATTTGCTGTATTGAATTAAAGCCGTCATTAAGATTGATTTTAAGTTGCTGCCGGCCGCCGAAGATATCCTCAGTCGTAGCTGGGTTCATCTCGAACAGTGACGCGATAGAGACTTCGAAACTGCTGCTTGAACAGCTCCCTTGGCGCGCAATCTGATCGACGAGGTGGGCTGCTTGAAAGATGGCAGCCATTGCGATCGCCTGCTCCTGTTTTGCCCTCGACATCTATCTATCCCCCCAAGTCAGATCTCGTGAACTCTGTTCAATGACACCGCCGCCTAAGCAGAGATCGCCTTGATAGAGAACTAGTGATTGTCCCGGTGTAACTGCTCGTTGAGGTTGGTCGAAATAGACTTTGTAGCCCTTTTCATGCTTTTCGATGCGGCAGGCTTGATCCGCTTGTCGGTAACGGACTTTTGCGGTGCAACTCATCGGTAGCTGAGGCTCTTCACCGTTGATCCAAAAAATCTCGGACGCATAGAGCCAATCACTGTAGAGCAGCTCATTATCGATGCCTTGCACTGCGATCAGTTCATTAGCGTTCAAATCTTTACCCGCCACGAACCACGGCTCTTCGGAGTAGTTGGCCAGGCCACCAATGCCGAGGCCCTGACGCTGGCCAAGGGTGTAGTACATTAAGCCCTGGTGTTTTCCGATGACATCCCCAGTGGGTGTGACGATATTGCCTGGTTGAGCGGGGATGTACTGTTTTAAGAAATCGGTAAAGCGACGTTCACCGATGAAGCAGATACCCGTGCTGTCCTTCTTCTTGGCAGTAATTAGATCAAGCTTTTCAGCAATCTCACGAACCTTAGGTTTCTCCAACTCACCAACAGGGAATAGCGTCATGGCCAGCTCTTGGTGGCCCACTTGGTGTAAGAAGTAGCTCTGATCCTTGTTGGGATCTAGACCTTTTAACAGCTCGCCCTTTCCACCCTGCAGGCGACGACGTGTGTAGTGACCAGTTGCGATCATGTCGGCACCCAGTAGTTGTGCATACTCAAGAAAGGCTTTGAATTTGATTTCACGGTTGCAGAGGATATCTGGATTGGGGGTGCGACCCGCTTTGTACTCTTCTAAAAAGTGTTCGAAGACGTTGTCCCAATACTCTGCAGCAAAGTTAGCCGTATGAAGCTTGATCTCAAGTTTGTCGCACACCGCTTGTGCATCGGCTAGATCCTCAAGAGCGGTACAGTACTCAGTACCGTCGTCCTCTTCCCAGTTTTTCATGAACAGACCTTCAACTTGGTAGCCCTGTTCTTTTAAAAGGTATGCAGAGACAGAGGAGTCCACGCCGCCAGACATGCCGACAATAACTTTTGTCTCGGTGATCGATTTTGTGCTCATGAAGTCAGTCTAATTGATCGTGTATTAAATTAAGTGGGTAGCGTTTGCCTGCCAAATAGTCATCGATGCAGTCCAGTACCAGGTGGCTGCGTAAACGGTGCTTGTTCTCTGCTACCTCATCGCGCGTCATCCAGACCGCTTGGAGAATCCCCTCATCCAATGCCTGTTCAGGGTTATGCGACAGCGCATTCGCGATAAAAGTCACCCTATGGAAGGTGAGATCTAATTCAGGCACGCGGTAGACATAGAGTCCCAGTAGGGCATCCAGTTCAACGCTCCATGCGGTCTCCTCTTCGGTTTCACGCAGTGCTGCTTGAAACAGAGTTTCTCCATTTTCAACATGGCCAGCTGGCTGGTTAAGCACCTTTTGATCGCCGTTGATGATCTCTTCTACCAGTAAAAAGCGATTCTCTTTCTCAACAATTGTTGCGACGGTCGCATGTGGAAACCAGCGGTTTGGTTTGGAGTCGTGCATCGTTTAACTATCTGCAATAAAATAGCTGATTATCATATCAGATTTTAAGCCGTTTCTAGGCGGTGTTTCTTAATTTTGAGGTCAGAATGCAAGATCGCATTGAAGTCGTTACGCAACCGATTGACAGTTCAGATGGTTTGACTTGGTTGAAAGAGTCACCAGAAGGGGTGGGGGCACTGGTCTCATTCACAGGCATGGTGCGTGAATTGCCGGATGCCGATTTAGAGTTCATGGAGCTAGAGCACTACCCAGGCATGACTGAAAAGGCCTTAGCCAATATAGCGACTCAAGCACGAGAACGTTGGCCGCTAAAACGTATCTATATTGTGCACCGAGTCGGTCCTATGGGGCTGTCCGAAGAGGTTGTGCAAGTGGCTGTGAGTTCGGCGCATCGCAATGCTGCATTTGAAGCGGCCAGCTTTATTATGGATTATCTAAAACGTGACGCGCCGTTTTGGAAGCGTGAGGTGAGTGATAAAGGATCGGTTTGGGTCGAGCAGAAAGCTAGCGACGTCGAGGCCGCGAAGAGCTGGGGCGACCGCTAGTCCGCCTGTTATTCGCAGGTTGAGTTCTCTTTTTAGGCAGTGGTGCTAGGTTAACGTCCAACTTTCGCCACTCGCCTGGTGCTAAATCATCGATTGTCCACTCACCCACGGCATAGCGAATCAAACGTAAGGTTGGAAATCCGACGGCCGCCGTCATTCGTCTGACTTGGCGGTTTTTCCCTTCACTGATGACCAGCTCAATCCAGCTGGTTGGTATGTTTTTGCGCTCACGAATCGGTGGTGTTCTTGGCCAGGGTTCATCGATCTGGATGATGTTTGCTTTGGCGGGGCGGGTTAAGCCATCTTTTAACTCTACCCCTTGTCTTAGCTGATCCAAAGCCTGTTCAGTGATACTGCCCTCTACTTGAACCCAGTAGGTTTTGGGGAGTTTGAACTTAGGATGTGCGAGCCGGTGCTGCAGTTCGCCGTCACTGGTTAAGACCAGTAGTCCTTCGGAATCGTAATCTAAACGGCCTGCGGCGTAGATTTTGGGGATATCAATGAACTGTGCAAGCGTGTCTCTACCCTGATCATCGGTAAAGGTGGGTAGGACATTAAAGGGTTTGTTCAGTAGATAGAGGGTAGACATAGGGTAGGAGTACTCAAAACTTATCGCGCAGTGTACGCGATAAGTCTGCCAGCCCCAAGTCCCAGAATGAGCCCTTTTAGGCTACGTCGAACTGAATATTGATAGCGTGGTAGCCGCTCTCGACGGGTTTAGCGTCAAAGACGACCTCTTGACCCGCTTTAAGGGTTTTATAGCCCTCTTTCTGAATAGCACTGAAGTGTACGAAAAGCTCCTGATCAAACTGATCACACAGAATAAATCCAAAACCTTTGACGTTGTTGAACCACTTCACCTGACCTCTATGCATGACATCCTCCTATGCAATCTGATCTGTAACATGAGTGCGTAAACTGGTTAAATGAACGATCCGTAATGGGTTCAACACACTGACTGTTTGTTACACTTAAAGAGTATTTAGCGGGCGCTGGGTAATGAAGCGCTTTTCGAAAAATGCATAAACTCTAAAGCGGTAATTTTTTATATTTAGATTAATTTGGTGAAAATGAGTATTACAAAGCGTCATGCACAGCCTGAAATGTCCGATCAAGACGACGATCAACAGCATCCACCGGGATTGGCCACGGCTGAGGCGAAACCTGAATTGAAGCAACCCTCGCTCTATCGAGTGCTGCTCATGAACGATGACTACACGCCGATGGAGTTTGTGGTTCAAGTGTTAATGGGCTTCTTTAACATGAGCGAAGAGAAAGCCACTCAAGTGATGTTGGCCGTTCATACCCAAGGCAAAGGCGTCTGTGGCGTCTATACTAAAGATGTTGCTGAGACAAAAGCGGCACAAGTTAATCAGTATTCACGTGACAATAAACATCCGCTACTCTGTGAAGTAGAGCAGGCATAAGGAGATTCGCTATGTTGAATCGAGAGTTAGAAGATACCCTAAGTCAGGCTTTTCAATCAGCCAGTACGTCTCGTCACGAGTTTTTGACCGTTGAACATCTGTTATTGGCCTTGATCGATAATCGTCATGCGTTTGAAGTACTGGCTGCCTGCGGGGCTGACTTTGATGCACTGGTCAATCAGCTGCACAACTTCCTTAAAGAGACAACGCCTCAGCTTCCCGATAATGTCGAAGCGTCCGAAACCCAGCCAACACTTGGTTTTCAGCGTGTCCTTCAGCGCGCGGTATTTCATGTCCAGTCGTCGGGCAAGACCGAGGTCACCGGCGCCAATGTTCTGGTTGCTATTTTCAGTGAGCAAGAGAGCCAAGCTGTTTACTTCCTTAAGATGCAAGGGATAGAGCGGTTGGACGTCGTGAACTTTTTATCGCATGGCGTTTCGGACAGTGAGTCAGACAATGAGCAGCAGTCTGCTGCAGCGGATGCGAAAGATGAGCAGAAACAGGAGAGTGCGCTCTCTAAGTATGCGATCAATTTAAACAAACAGGCAGCGGTTGGTCAGATCGACCCGCTGGTGGGGCGTGACTCAGAGGTTGAGCGTGTTGTTCAGATTCTGTCACGTCGTCGCAAGAATAATCCGCTGTTAGTGGGTGAGGCCGGTGTCGGTAAGACAGCCATTGCAGAGGGTTTGGCGAAGCTAATCATTGAAGAGCAAGTGCCTGATGTGATTGCCAATTCAGTTGTCTACTCCTTAGATTTGGGTGCGCTGGTTGCTGGGACGAAGTATCGTGGCGACTTTGAAAAACGCCTTAAGTCACTGCTAAACGAGATCAAAGATCAGCGCGAAGCGATTCTGTTCATTGATGAGATTCACACCATTATTGGCGCCGGCGCCACTTCGGGTGGCTCTATGGATGCCAGTAATCTGCTCAAGCCTCTATTAAGCTCAGGTCAGTTGCGCTGTATTGGATCAACGACTTTCCAAGAGTTCCGCGGCATTTTTGAGAAAGATCGCGCCTTGGCACGCCGTTTCCAAAAAGTGGACGTGTTAGAGCCTAGTGTCGAAGATACCTACCAAATTTTGAAAGGTCTTCGATCACGCTTTGAAGAGCATCACGAGATACGTTACACCGATGCTGCCCTGAAGTCGGCGGCTGAAATGGCGGATCGTTACATCAATGAGAAGCATCTTCCAGACAAGGCGATCGATGTCATCGATGAGGCGGGTGCTTATCAGCGACTCATTCCTGAAGAGGATCGAGTTGAAGCGATTGATGTGCCCGAAATCGAGACGATTGTCGCTAAGATCGCTCGAATCCCGCCTAAGTCGGTTTCAGCTTCTGACAAGCAACAACTGGCTAAGCTTGATACCAATTTGAAAATGGTTGTTTTGGGTCAGGATGAAGCGATCGATAACCTGTCGGCGGCAATCAAGCTATCACGTGCTGGACTTAAAGAGCCCAACAAGCCGGTCGGTAGCTTCTTATTTGCCGGGCCAACAGGTGTGGGTAAAACCGAGGTGACATCGCAACTGGCTCGTATTTTAGGTATTGAGCTGATTCGTTTTGATATGTCGGAATACATGGAGCGTCATACTGTCTCCCGATTGATCGGTGCGCCACCAGGGTACGTTGGTTTTGACCAGGGGGGTCTGTTGACCGAGGCGGTGACTAAATCACCGCACGCTGTTGTGCTGCTTGATGAGATAGAGAAAGCTCACCCCGAAGTCTTTAACCTACTGTTGCAGGTGATGGACAACGGTACCTTGACCGACAACAACGGTCGTAAAGCTGATTTCCGTAACGTGATTCTGATCATGACCACCAATGCCGGTGCTGAGGATATGGGACGTGCCAGCTTTGGTTTTGCTAAACAAGACCACAGCAGTGACGGTATGGAGGCGATTAAACGACTCTTTACACCTGAATTCCGTAACCGTTTGGACTCTATCGTTCAGTTCAAAGCGCTGACGAGAGAGATCGTGCGTGGTGTGGTTGATAAGTTCCTTATGGAGCTACAGGTTCAGCTAGACGATAAAAAGGTCAGTATTCATGCCAGTGATGAAGCCTGCGATTGGCTGGCCGAGCATGGCTATGATGAGAAGATGGGTGCGCGTCCAATGCGTCGCCTAATTCAAGAGAAGATCAAAAAGCCGTTGGCCGAGAAGATCCTGTTTGGTGAACTGTCGAAAGAGGGCGGATCCGTTGAGATTGTAGTGAACCCTGAAGGTGAACTCGATCTTGAAACCAGCACAGAAACAAAAATGGCCACTGTATAGTGGCCATTTTTTTGTAGGTCTCGATTAACGAGCGCGGTAAGTGATACGACCCTTGTTCAAATCGTAAGGAGTCAATTCAACTTTAACCTTGTCACCCGTAAGGATACGGATGTAGTTTTTACGCATTTTGCCAGAGATGTGCGCGATTACTACGTGACCATTCTCTAGTTCTACACGGAACATCGTGTTGGGAAGGGTATCGATTACCGTTCCTTCCATTTCAAAAGCGTCTTCTTTAGCCATTAATACCTACCTTTGGAATTCTTTACCAAGTATCGCTTAGCGTGGAATTGATCGCTTTTGTGCGTTACTTGACCTGAAGGTCGCGTATTCTGCACTAAATTGCTAAAAAAGTGAAATAGTTTAGGTCGTAGACTCTGGTCGGCTAGACAATCACTTGATCATATCGTCCGTGGCATCAACCCAAACATCATCCAGCAAGATCTCAATGGGTTGATACTGTGTTTTGTAGGCCATCTTTTTACAGTTTTTCACCCAGTAACCTAAGTAGTTGTAGGGAAGGTTAATCTGTTTCAGGTAATCCACCTGCCAGAGAACAGCAAACACGCCAAGACTGCGTTGATCATGATCAGGACTAAAAAAGCTGTAGACCGCTGATAGACCATCAACGAGCTGATCAGTCACAGCGACTGCGAGCAGTTCACCCTCACTATCACGGTACAGGTGAAACTGCGTGCTTTGGTTGCTCTCCACTAAAAAGCTGATGAACTGATCTTGTGAGGGAGGGTACATATCACCGTCATCATGGCGTGCGTTGATGTAACGGGCGTAGAGATCGTAAATCTCTTCATCGAAACGAGGTTCGATCGTCTCAACTAAGATGTCTTGGTTTTTATTCCAAATGCGACGTTGAGATTTTGAGCGTTTAAAACGATCGACCGGAATGCGCGCTGAGATACAGGCAGCACAGCCATCGCAATGGGGGCGGTAAACGTGGGTGCCACTGCGTCGGAAGCCATATTGAGTCAGTTGCGAGTAGGTCGGTTTATCCAGGGGGGCTTGTGGGTCAACGAACAGAGTTTTGGCTGTCGCTCGCTCTATATAGCTGCAGTCATGATCAGGCGTGACAAAAAACTTAAGCGTTTGCAGATTCGACATCGGGATACCAATTTCGCTTTGCCCAAGGATTATGGCTAGGCGTCCTTTTGCAATGTGTTAACAGCTGCTCAAACTCGGTCCGTTCGATCTCAACTGCACCCAGTGAGGCCAGATGTGGATTGTAGATCTGGCAATCAATTACAGCATAGTTCGCTTTTTCTAATTCTGCACAAAGAATTTTAGTGGCCACTTTAGACGCGTCTGGTACACGCGAAAACATCGACTCGCCAAAAAAGAGTCGCCCGATCGCAATGCCGTATAAACCACCGACAAGTTGATCATCTTGGTAGACCTCTACAGAGTGGGCGATCCCTTGATGATGTAGCTCGGTGTAGGCGGAAATAATCTGCTCGCTTATCCAGGTGCCATCTTCACCTCTGGGCGCAGCACACTGCCTAATAATCTCTTCGAACTGAGAGTCGATTCTGACAGCGAATTGCTCTTTTCTGAGGCGTTTTTTAAGCGATTTTGATTCATGGAATTGTGTTGGGTAGAGCACGCAGCGGGGGGAGGGTGACCACCATAGAATCGGGTCGTCTTCGCTAAACCAAGGGAATATCCCCTGTGGGTAGGCAGCAGCTAACCAGGCTGCATTCAGCTCCCCGCCGGCAGCCAACAACCCGTTTGGGTCATCGAGTGCGAGGCGGGTGTCTGGGAAATAGGGCTCTCCCGGAGTGAGCCAGGGGATCATTAGATTACTTAGCTAGATCGTCAAGGTAGCGTTCTGCATCTAGGGCTGCCATACAGCCAAAACCAGCTGAGGTGATCGCTTGACGGTATGAGTGGTCAGCGACGTCACCGGCTGCGAATACCCCTTCAATACTGGTTTGAGTGGCGTTACCTTCAAGACCTGTTTTGATTTTAAGGTAGCCATGTTGCATATCTAGCTGGCCGTCAAAGAGTTCAGTGTTGGGTTTGTGGCCGATTGCAATGAAGACACCTTGAGCGTCAATCTCTTGAGTCTCACCAGTTTCGGTACTTTTCACGCGAATTCCGGTTACACCCATATCGTCGCCCAGCACTTCATCGAGTTGATTGTTCCACATCAGAGTGATGTTGCCATTCTCGGCACGTTCAAAAATCTTATCTTGCAGGATCTTTTCAGAGCGCAAGGTATCGCGACGGTGAACAAGGACCACCTCTTTCGCAATGTTCGAGAGATAGAGTGCCTCTTCCACGGCCGTGTTACCACCACCCACAACCACTACCTTTTGATTGCGGTAGAAGAAACCGTCACAGGTTGCACAGGCGCTTACCCCTTTGCCTTTAAACGCCTCTTCAGAGTCCAAACCGAGGTATTGAGCGGAGGCGCCGGTTGCAATGATCAGAGCATCACAAGTGTAGACGCCAGTATCACCGGTTAGACGGAATGGACGCTCCGTCAATTCAGCTTTATTGATGTGGTCGTAGATGATTTCGGTGTTGAAGCGTTCGGCGTGCGCTTGCATGCGCTGCATCAATTCAGGACCTTGAACACCCTCAGCATCACCTGGCCAGTTGTCGACATCGGTGGTTGTGGTTAGCTGACCGCCCGCTTGCATACCCGTGATAACAACCGGATTTAGGTTGGCGCGAGCTGCGTAGACAGCAGCAGTGTATCCGGCAGGGCCAGAACCAAGAATGATAAGACTGTGGTGTTTAACGTCACTCATAGAAATGTTTCCAAATAAGATGTCATAAAAATGGGTCTAAAGGGTTTATGGGGGTGAATCCCTTTTTTTCAATCACAAGACCTAACCTACCACTTTATGGTATTTTCCCACAGCATAAAGTTGATTGAATTAAGGGTATTTTTTTGAGTAGTAATCAATCGCTGTCAACATTGACGCTAACCACCCAGTTGAACCGTGTGGTTCGCGAAACCTTGCTGGTGTTACTGATCGGTTTAAACCTGCTGTTTATGCTGAGTTTGATCAGTTACGACACGCGTGATTCGGGTTGGTCACATCAAGGGTATCAATCAGAAATTAGCAACTGGGCCGGCTGGTTCGGTGCATGGATTGCAGACTACTCGGTCTCTTGGTTTGGGGTAGTTGCGTTTGTTATTCCCTTTATTTTGGTTGTCCCTGCCTACCGTTGGTTGCGTCGTCGCTACATTGGCACCCTAGATATGTTGCCCTTTGTGGTAATGCGAACCCTAGGTGCGCTGTTATTTGTTCTTTCGGCCTCTTGTCTAGCCTCAATTCACATTAGCAATGCGGATCTTGGGTTGCCTTTCTCCGCTGGTGGGATTTCCGGTCAAGCGCTGGGTGATTTTGCGGTTCGTTGGTTGAATGTAGCCGGTGCCACCGTCGTATTGTGGATTGCTCTGTTAATCGGCCTAACACTCTATGTTGACTCAAGCTGGCGTCAGGTATTGGATTCTATCGGTGGTGGGTTAGAGACGCTCTGGCAGAGTCTTTTTGCGAAGAGCGAAGAGGAGACTCAAAAAGCGACAGTCTCTGAGCGCCCTATGGAAGTTCGTGTTGCAAAAAGAGCAGCGATGCAACGGGTAGAGCCTGATTTTGAAGTTGAGCCGGGTAGCATGGAGTCACTTCCGGTGGTCGATTTCGGAGAGCCTTCGTTTGACTCTTCGCGTTCTAAACCGCTTGAGATCAAGACCATGGATGATCTGACTGTGGGTTCTGAGGCTAAGTCAGACGGTGCGGAGGTTAAGCCTGCGTCGAAATCGGTTTTTGACGATGCTAACCGCGAGGATGCTGAGAAGCGAACACCGAAAATCGTGCCCCTCTCTGAGACTCATAAACCCTTAGATAGCGATGATGATGCTGAGCCGGTGAAACCCAAAGCCGCTGTGAAGCCTAAGGTGAAAATTCCGAGTCTTGATCTGCTCGATCCACCAGAGATACAGACCGATCAGGGCTATACGGAAGAGGAGGTGGAGCATCTCTCTCGTCTTCTTGAGCAGAAGTTGAATGACTTTGGTGTCGTCGCTGAAGTGGTTGAGGTCAATCCCGGGCCAGTGATCACTCGCTTTGAGATTCAACCAGCTCCTGGTGTTAAAGCCAGCAAAATTTCAAATCTGGCCAAAGATTTGGCACGTTCAATGGCCGTCAGTGCCGTGCGTGTCGTTGAAGTGATTCCCGGTAAGTCGGTGATGGGTATTGAGATACCTAATCACTCTCGTCAGATGGTGCGTCTCTCTGAGGTGCTTAACTCTAAACCCTATCTGGGTGCAGCCTCTAAATTGACGCTGGCGCTGGGTAATGACATCGCCGGCAATCCTGTTGTAGCCAACCTTGCCAAAATGCCTCACTTGCTCGTAGCAGGTACAACCGGTTCCGGTAAGTCGGTCGGCGTAAACGCTATGCTTCTGAGTCTGCTCTATAAGGCGACACCCGAAGAGCTGCGTTTAATGCTGGTCGATCCTAAGATGCTTGAACTCTCTATCTATGATGGCATTCCACATCTGTTAACACCGGTGATTACCGATATGAAAGAGGCGGCCGGTGGTCTACGTTGGTGTGTGGCAGAGATGGAAGATCGTTACCGTCTAATGGCGAAAGTGGGTGTGCGAAACATAGCCGGGTTCAATGATAAGGTTCGTGAAGCGGCCGCTGCCGGTCAGCCTTTGAGGGATCCTCTATGGAATCCTATGGAGCAGGGGCTTTCACCGACAGACCCTGCGCCGGAACTGCAGCCACTCCCTTACATTGTGGTGGTGATTGATGAGTTCGCCGACATGATGATGATTGTCGGTAAAAAAGTGGAAGAGTTGATTGCGCGTATTGCACAAAAAGCCCGTGCTGCTGGTATTCACTTGATTCTTGCGACGCAGCGTCCATCGGTTGATGTGATTACCGGCTTGATTAAAGCCAACGTCCCGACCCGCATCGGTTTTCAGGTCTCTTCTAAAATTGACTCTAGAACCATTCTCGATCAGTCGGGCGCTGAGAACCTATTGGGTAACGGGGATATGCTCTACCTGCCTGCCGGTACCAGTGTGCCAAATCGTGTTCACGGTGCGTTTGTAAGTGATGATGAGGTACACCGTGTGGTTGAAGCGTGGAAGGCGCTGGGTGAACCTGAATTTATCGATGCCATCCTAAACGGTGAAGCAGAGGGTGGTGCTGCAGCTGGCGGTGGCGGTGGCCTGTTTGACGATGAAGCCGACCCACTCTATGACGAGGCGGTCGCGTTTGTCTTAGAAACTCGTAAAGCGTCTATCTCATCCGTGCAGCGCAAGCTAAAAATTGGTTACAACCGTGCAGCTAGAATGATCGAAACGATGGAGGCGGCCGGTGTTGTCTCGCCACCAGGATCGAACGGTCAACGAGAGGTTATGGCACCGGCTGGCCCAAGGGATTAACGAGATGTTGAGATTCACTAAAACCGCACTGTTCCTGCTATTGTCGCTGCCGATGATGGCCTGGGCCGAAACGGCTGATCAGCTATCAGCACTGCTTCAGTCTCACGCTAGGCTCTCTGCTGCCTTTCAGCAGTACACCTTAGGTGATGATAATTTAAAGTCTGAAAATGCCTCTGGCCGCTTGTGGATCGAAGGGGTTGATCGTTTTCGTTGGGAGACAGAGAGTCCCTTTCCACAAACCATCATCAGTGATGGCCAATGGTTGTGGGTCTATGATCCGGATTTAGAACAGGCGACTCAACGCCCATTGGGCGAGGGGGAAGTGATGACCCCGGCTCGCGTATTGGGTGGTGATGTTGAACAGTTGAATCGCTATTTTAATGTTCAGCAGATTGAGGCTGGCGCCGGAAACAGTCTCTTCGAGTTAACGCCAAAAGAGGAAGGGAGTGCGGAGTTCCAATCCCTGCGCCTACTCTTTAGTGGTGATCTACTTGCCGAACTGTTGATACAAGATGGGCTAGGTCAGCGTTCCCTCATTATGTTGAGTGAACAGAGTTTTCCGGCTGCTTTTGATCAGACGATGTTTCGTTTTGTGCCCCCCACATCGGTTGATGTGATCCTGATGGATCAAAACGGATGAGTGATCTATTCGAAGACGCTCCAGTAACGGCTTATGAGCCGTTAGCGTCTCGCATGCGCCCAAGGTCCTTAGAAGAGTATCGAGGGCAAGAGCACCTCTTTTCTGAGGGCAAGGCGTTGCGTCGCCAACTCGAACAGGGGTCAATCCACTCGCTGATTCTGTGGGGGCCGCCAGGTGTTGGCAAAACGACGTTAGCCAGACTGATTGCATACTATGTAGACGCTGAGTTTATCTCTATCTCTGCTGTTATGGATGGCGTCAAAGAGGTCCGTGCAGCGGTTGAACGGGCCAAGATGTTACGTCAGCAGAGTGGTCGTCAGTCGATCCTCTTTGTTGATGAGGTTCATCGTTTCAATAAATCTCAGCAGGATGCTTTCCTCCCCTATGTTGAGGAGGGGACGCTGATCTTTATTGGCGCCACAACTGAAAACCCCTCGTTTGAATTGAATAATGCCTTGCTGTCGCGCGCCCGTGTCTATCCGTTAAAAGCGTTAACGGCAGAGACTTTAGAGGCGTTACTAGAACAGACCCTCAGTAGCCCAAGAGGCCTTGCAGATCGTGATCTAATTTTTGAGGAAGGGGCTTTGACAGCGCTGGCTCAGGCGGCTGATGGTGATGCACGTCGCGCGTTAAATCTGCTTGAAATCGCTGCGGACCTCTCTGAACCCGTCGAGGGTAAAGAGTACGTGTCGATCGCCGCGCTATCTGATGTGCTCGCTGCAGGGGTGCGCCGCTATGATAAGGACGGTGATCTCTTCTATGACCAGATTTCAGCCTTTCACAAATCGGTGAGGGGCTCCAGTTCAGATGGTGCGCTCTACTGGTACTGTCGTATGTTGGATGCGGGTTGCGATCCTCTCTACATTGCGCGCCGCTTAGTTGCCATCGCCTCGGAGGATATCGGTAATGCCGATCCCAGGGCGATGCAGGTGGTGTTGAGTGCTTGGGATGCCTTTGAGCGTGTCGGCCCTGCCGAGGGTGAGCGAGCCATTGCTCAGGCCACTATTTACTGTGCGTTGGCGCCAAAGAGTAATGCTGTCTATCAGGCGTTTAATCAGTGCTTGGCTGATGTGGCTAAAGATCCAAGTTACGAGGTTCCAGAGCACTTGCGTAACGCGCCGACCCGATTAATGAAAGAGCAGGGATTTGGTGAAGGGTATCGCTACGCTCACAATGAACCCAACGCCTATGCAGCTGGTGAATCCTACCTGCCACAGGAGATAGCAGATCGCTCCTACTATCATCCTGAAGAGCGTGGTTTAGAGATTAAACTGAGTGAGAAGATGCGCCGCTTACAAGCGGCTGATCAAGCCAGTCCGACTAAGCGTTACCCTAAGGAGAGTAGTTGATGGTCCATCTATTAAGTGTTGCTTTAGGGGGTGCTCTGGGGGCGATGGCTCGTTATTGGTTGAGTGGTTGGCTCAACAGTGCTGATCAAAAGTTACCGGTAGGTACCCTAACGGCTAACGTTGTTGGTTCGTTGTTAATGGGGGTGCTGTTTGTTTTGGTGATGGAGCGAGCTAAGTTGCCACCTGAGATGCGCCCGCTGTTAATGACCGGTTTTTTGGGAGCTTTCACCACTTTTTCTACATTTTCGCTGGAAACTGTTACCTTGATTAACGAAGGTCATGTAACGGCAGCCATCTTTTATGTACTATTGTCCGTCGTATTATCAGTCGCAGCACTTTCTGCTGCCATTTGGTTTACTCGACTGCTTTAAATTTTGTAAGGATATTTGATCGATGTTAGATCCACGCCAGGTTCGTGAGAACGCAGAGGCTATTGCTGAACAGCTTAAAAAGAAAGGTTACGAGTTTCCGCTAGCGGCATTTAATGCCCTAGAGCAGGAGCGTAAACAGATCCAAGTTGAGACAGAGAACCTTCAGCAGGAGCGTAACACCCGTTCCAAGTCGATCGGCCAAGCAAAAGCACAGGGGCAAGATATCGCACCGCTGTTGGCTGAAGTCGGCGAGCTTGGCGCTAAGCTTGATCAATCCAAAGAGAAACTAAACGAAGTACAAGCTAAGTTGGATGATATCCTGCTGAGCACACCGAACCTGCCCGATGACTCTGTACCGGCGGGTGAGAGCGAAGATGATAACGTTGAAGTGCGTGTATGGGGTGAGCCTGGTTCATTCGATTTTGATGTTCAAGATCATGTCTCTCTAGGTGAGGGCTTAGGCGGTCTGGATTTTGAAGTAGCTGCTAAGTTAACGGGCTCTCGTTTTGCGGTGATCAAAGGGCCTCTAGCACGTCTGCACCGAGCGCTGGCGCAGTTTATGCTGGACACTCATATTGAGAAGAACGGATACACCGAGATCAATGTTCCTTTCATGGTCAACAGTGAGTCTCTGCAAGGTACCGGTCAACTGCCTAAGTTTGAGGAAGATCTATTTAAAGTGCCGTTCGGTGAACGTCACTACTACCTGATTCCAACCGCCGAAGTGCCGGTGACTAACCTAGTTCGTGATGAGATTGTCGACGCTGAAACACTGCCGATGGCTTACGCCTGTCACAGTCCATGTTTCCGTTCTGAAGCGGGTTCAGCAGGTCGTGATACACGCGGTATGATTCGCCAACACCAGTTCGAAAAAGTTGAAATGGTTCAAATGGTTAAGCCAGATACTTCGTGGAACGCATTAGAAGAAATGTGTGGGCATGCCGAGGGTATTCTGCAAGCACTGAACCTGCCATATCGTGTGGTAAATCTGTGTGGCGGTGATCTAGGTTTCTCTGCCGCTAAGACCTATGACATCGAGGTTTGGTTACCGGGTCAGGCTAAGTATCGTGAGATCTCATCTGTCTCAAATATGACCGACTACCAAGCGCGTCGTATGCAAGCTCGTTGGAGAAATCCTGAGACAGGTAAACCAGAACTGCTTCACACACTCAACGGTTCGGGTTTGGCTGTCGGTCGTACACTGGTCGCTGTGCTTGAGAACTACCAACAAGCCGATGGCTCCGTAGTTGTTCCTGAAGTACTGAAACCTTACATGGGTGGTACTGAGGTGCTCAGCGCCTAATCGAATCGGGTAGGTTAGAGATGGAAGGTAGATTTGATCTAGTCATCGTTGGCGGCGGCATGGTCGGTGCTGCGGTGGCTCTGTCTCTAGCCGATACCCAACTTAATATCGCTCTACTAGAGCGCTCTCTGCCTGAGGCCTTCAGCGCTGATCAACCTATGGACTTGCGCGTCTCTGCTTTAAGTCCTGCCTCTATCGATCTGTTGGATCAATTAGGTGCTTGGCAGCCCATTCTCTCTTTGCGAGCTTGTCCCTATCAACGCATGCGCGTTTGGGAGATGGATGAAGATGCGCCAGGTCTAGCAGGTCAAGCAGCACGTAATTTAGCAACAGAATTCTCTGCCCAAGAGATCTCAATGTCCGAGCTGGGCTACATAGTTGAGAACCGTCTGGTTCAACGGGCGCTACTAGATCAATTGAGTGGCCAGAGTAATATCAGTTTAATCACTGACGGGGTTGAGCGGATCGACTACTCGGCGGCATCGACCATCATAGAACTCGATTCGGGTAAGTCGTTAATGACCCCTCTGGTGATAGCCGCGGATGGTGGGAAGTCAATGGTGCGTGATGCGGCTGCATTAGGCGCACATCAGTGGGACTACGAGCAGATGGCCATGGTCATTAACGTTGAGACGCTGTTGCCGCAACAGGATATTACTTGGCAGCAGTTCTACCCATCGGGCCCAAGAGCGCTACTGCCTCTGCCAGGATCGAATGCATCCTTGGTTTGGTACGACGCGCCTGAGCGGGTACAGCAGTTGATGTCGATGGAGTTCGATCAACTTAAAACGACCATCGAAGCCAATTTCCCAAATCGATTGGGTGGCATCAAATCGATTCAAGCAAGAGCCAGTTTTCCGCTGCGCCGTCTGCATGCCCAGCGCTATGTGGACGAGGGCGTTGCTCTTCTGGGGGATGCTGCACACCAGATCAATCCATTAGCCGGTCAGGGGGTTAATTTAGGATTTCAGGATGTCGTTGCGTTTTCAGAGGTAATTCATGATGCGCTGTCTCGAAATGAGTCGATCAGCTCAGTTGATGTACTTAAACGCTACGAACAGAAACGCCGCAACGCTAATCTATTGATGATGCAATCGATGGATCTCTTCTATCGCCTCTTCAGTAATCAGAAAAAGCCCCTCAAATTGGTACGCAATCTAATGCTAGGTATTGCAGGTGCTGCCAAACCCGCACGCGTAAAAGCGCTAAGAATCGCTTCAGGGATTGATCGGTTTTAAACGGTTGGAGCCTTATCGAAGATGAGGCGATTTTCTTCCGATCGCGGCCTTTTCAAGACCGCTCCAACAGTGAGCTAAAACGGGGTCTGACCCCTTTAATCCGTCACCTTCAGCTTGAATTAACAACGATCTGCTCCTATTAATTAACTATATCGATTAAAGGTGTCTGTTATGCGGATTGCGGTTGTTTGGTTTTTTTCTCTATTGATAAGCTCAGTGAGTCAGGCTGGCTTGCCGGTCAGTGACTCGCAGGGGCAATCTTTGCCCTCTATTGCCCCTATGTTGGAGAGGGTGAATCCAGCAGTCGTCAACATCTCGACCTTCTCGACCCGACAAATCATCAACCCACTGTTGAACGATCCCTTTTTTCAACGCTTTTTCAACATTCCCAGAGATGCCTTTCCGCAACAGCGCCGCAGTCAGAGCAGTGCCGGTTCTGGTGTGATTGTCGATGCCGAGCAGGGTACGATCATTACCAACTATCACGTCATTAAAGGGGCTGACGAGGTACAGATTGGTCTTACCGATGGGCGCAGTTTTAAAGCCCGTTTGATTGGGGCCGACCCTGAAGTGGACATTGCGGTATTGGATATCGATGCCACGGGATTGAGTGAATTATCGATCCGCGACTCCTCGTCACTCAGAGTCGGTGATTTTGTTGTGGCGATCGGTAACCCCTTTGGGCTTGGGCAGACCATCACAACGGGTGTTGTCAGTGCGTTAGGGCGTTCAGGTTTGGGTATTGAGGGTTATGAAAACTTCATTCAGACCGACGCCTCTATCAACCCCGGCAACTCCGGTGGTGCTCTAGTCGATTTGAGTGGAGACCTGGTGGGTGTTAATACTGCCATTATTGCGCCAAGCGGAGGAAATGTCGGAATAGGCTTTGCAATCCCCAGTAATATGGCACGACGTGTTGCTGATCAATTGATTGAAGAGGGTCGCGTGACGCGTGGCTGGGCAGGGCTTTCGGTGCAACCGCTAACCGCTGATTTACGTCAGGCGTTTGGGCTGGATGATCAGCAAAACGGTGTGATCGTTTCAGAGGTGATTAAGGGCTCACCTGCTGATCGTGCCGGTCTTCAAGTCGGCGACATCATTACCACATTGGATGGTAGAGCACTGATCTCAGCGGCTACCATTCTTAACGCCGTGGCATTTGCAGCCGAAGGGGATCAACTAAAGCTGGAACTACTGCGCAATGCTGAGCCGCAATCCGCCAAGTTGATCGTCGCCTATCAACAACCTAAATCTGATCCAGAACAGGGGGCTCTTCATCCGTTACTGTCTGGTGCCGTCTTTGAGCCAGTGACCAGTGGCAGAGGGGTTCAGGTTAAAGGTGTTGAACAGGGAAGCCGGGCCGCTCGTGCAGGGTTGGTCGCTGGCGATCTTGTTGTCTCTATCAATCGACGTTCGGTTCGAACCCTAGAGGATCTTCATCGTGAACTCTCTGGCAGTGCCAATCAGTTATTGATTCAGCTTCAGCGTGGCCGCTCAATGTTTTATCTGGTCTTAAGATAAATCTGAGATTAGCTAGCAACTTTTCAAAACTGTTCTACACTGAACTCATTAATTACCTAATTGTCATATAGGGCTTAGAGAGAAATCGTTAATGAAAGGTGTAGTGTTTAATATCCTTGAGGATATGGTAGTGGAAAAGGGCGGTGTTGTTCTCTGGCAACAGCTTCTTAACAGGGCCTGCGTTGCGGGTAGCTATATTTCAGTCGATACCTATGAAGATGCCGAACTCTTTAAGATTGTTCATGAAGTCCAACAGGCGCTCGATATTCCCCTAGAGGATGTGATTCGCAGTTTTGGTGATTTCATGTTTGCTAAGCTGGCTGAACGTTACCCTATGTTTGTGGAAGCTGAGGGCGATCTGTTTGGTTTCTTGAAAAGTATCGAGCCGGTGATTCACTTAGAGGTACAAAAACTCTACACAGAGGCTAACCTTCCGACAATTGATTGCGCCAATGGTGACAACAACCGATTGGTAATGAACTATCGTTCGCCGCGAAAACTCTGTATTTTGGCAGAGGGGTTAATCCAGGGGGCGGCCACTCACTATCAAACCCCTATCAAGATTGAGCACCATATCTGTATGCACAGAGAGGCTGACCACTGTGAACTTAACATAAGTAAAGTGAATGTCTGAAGAGTTAGAGCTATACAAACAAGCGTATGAACGAGAACGTAAAGCACGCCTTGCAGCAGAGGATGTGCTGGAGACTCGTTCGCGTGAGCTGTTTCAAAAAAACCAGGAGCTCGAAGCCTCTTTGGTTCAGTTAAAAGCGCAGCAAGATGCACTGATTCGATCTGAGAAGTTGGCTACGCTTGGTACGCTTGTCTCTGGCGTGGCACACGAGATTAACAACCCGCTGTCGTTTGTTCACTCTAATGTAGACACCTTGGGTCAGCACAGTGACGCCATCGCTAAACTCTACCCTCTATTGATCGAATCTCTAGCGGTAGATGAATCTGAACGACCAGCGTTTGCTGAGCGTGTGTTCAAGTTCCTTGAAGAGGAAGATCTTGAATATTTCACCGATGAATTAGATGAGTTGGTTTCTGATACCAATGACGGTGTGCAGAGGGTGAAGGAGATCGTTCGCAACTTAAGAAGCTTTGCTCGAATGGATGCTCAGGATAGAACAGAAGCTGATCTTAATGAGGGGATTCGAAGTACCCTTAAATTGATTAACAACCAGATCAGTGCCAACACAAAGGTCAACCTCTCTCTTGAAGAGATTCCTCCAGTGCTCTGTAACCCCGGTGAGATCAATCAGGTCCTTTTAAATATTCTTGTCAATGCAGCACAAGCGCTTGAGGGTCAGCGTGAACCAACCTTAGAGATCGCGTCCAAAGAGAACCAAGGCTGGGTTGAGATATCGATAGCCGATAACGGTAAAGGGATGACCAAAGAGATACAGCAACGTATTTTTGAACCCTTCTACACAACAAAGGATATTGGTAAAGGTACGGGGCTGGGTCTATCCATCTCCTATGGCATTATTAGCCACCATCAGGGTGAGCTTTTGGTTGATTCTGCACCAAATAAGGGCACAATTTTCACGCTAAGAGTGCCGATTCACACCCGTTAAACACCTCTTATATTACAACCCATTTCTTTACTTAAAAATGTCATATAAATGTGACGAAATTATCTATTTTCTTCTAGCCCGCACCACAGCTGAATCTTCGCCCCTTGCCCAATAAGTCAAGAAATTTTTGACGCATATTTGCTATTGCAAAGTTCGTCTAGATCACTATATTTAGTGTCTGTTGTTTGTCGAATAACTATATATAGTGATTTATGTTGGATAGACAACCACAAGATATAGTGTTGTGTGAAGTAGCGATCAGCACCCTCAGGCAGCACGAATAATAACACCGACTAAGAAGTGGAATGTCGTTATGCAACAGGGTTTAAAGGTCACAAAACGCGATGGTAGCCAAGAGTCACTGGATCTAGAGAAGATCCACAAAGTTGTGACTTGGGCTGCAACCGGTCTAAAGACTGTGTCTGTCTCTCAAGTAGAGCTGAGTGCCAACATGCAATTCTTTGAGGGTATCTCAACATCAGACATCCATGAGACCCTAATCAAAGCGGCTGCCGATCTTATTTCAGAAGAGGCGCCTGATTACCAATACCTTGCTGCGCGCCTTGCGATCTTCCACTTACGCAAGAAAGCGTTCGGTGAATTCGAACCACCCCACCTATTTGCCCATGTCCAAGCCATGGTGAATGACGGTCGTTACGATAAGCACCTTTTAGAAGACTACACTGAAGCGGAATTCAATGAGCTGAATGACTACCTTGCTCATGATCGCGACATGAACTTCAGCTACGCGGCCGTTAAGCAGCTAGAGGGTAAATACCTTCTACAAAACCGTGTTACGGGTAAGATTTACGAGAGCCCACAGCAGCTCTACATGTTGGTAGCCGCTTGTCTCTTCTCTAAATACCCACAAGAGACGCGTTTGGGTTATGTAAAACGTTTCTACGATGCCTGTTCTCTGTTTAAACTGTCGCTACCGACGCCGATTATGGCGGGCGTTCGTACACCGACCCGTCAGTTCAGCTCTTGTGTATTGATTGAAACGGGTGACAGTCTGGATTCAATCAACGCGACAGCCTCTTCGATCGTTAAATACGTATCACAGCGTGCGGGTATCGGTATCAATGCCGGTAGCATCCGTGCCCTAGGTAGCCCAATCCGTCAGGGTGAAGCTTTCCATACTGGATGTATTCCTTTCTACAAACACTTCCAAACAGCGGTTAAAAGCTGTTCACAAGGGGGTGTACGAGGGGGTGCTGCGACTCTGTTCTACCCAATCTGGCACTTGGAAGTGGAGTCACTGTTGGTTCTTAAAAACAACCGTGGTGTCGAAGAGAACCGTGTGCGTCACCTAGATTACGGTGTTCAGATCAACCGAATGATGTACCAGCGTTTGATCAAAGGCGGCAACATCACCTTGTTCAGCCCACACGAAGTGCCTGGCTTGTACGATGCGTTCTTTGCTGACCAAGATGAGTTTGAGCGTCTCTATGAGCAGTACGAACAGGATCCAAATATCCGCAAACAGACGATCAAAGCGGTAGAGCTGTTTGGTATTCTTGCATCCGAGCGTGCATCGACTGGCCGTATCTACATTCAGAACGTCGACCACTGTAATACCCACAGTCCGTTCGATCCTACAGTGGCGCCGGTTAAGCAGTCCAACCTCTGTCTTGAGATTGCGCTGCCAACTAAGCCTTTGAAAGAGGTGAATGATCCGGACGGTGAGATAGCTCTCTGTACACTGTCAGCATTCAACCTTGGCGCACTAGAGAACTTAGATGAGCTAGAAGAGCTGTCAGAGTTGATTGTTCGTGCACTAGACAGTCTGTTGGACTACCAGGATTACCCGGTTCCAGCTGCATACACTGCAACCATGGGTCGTCGTACTCTGGGTGTCGGTGTAACCAACATGGCCTACTACCTAGCGAAGAACTCTGTTCGTTACTCCGATGGCAGTGCTAATGGCCTAGTACACCGTACCTTTGAAGCGATTCAGTACTTCCTGTTGAAGGCATCAAACAACTTGGCAAAAGAGCTGGGTGCCTGTCCTAAATTCAACGAGACCACCTACGCTCAGGGTATTCTGCCAATCGACACCTACAAGCGTGAAGTTGATACCTTCTGCGAAGAGCCATTGAACTACTTCTGGGAGACACTTCGCGAAGATATCCGTGAATTTGGTCTGCGTAACAGCACCCTTACGGCGTTGATGCCCTGTGAGACCTCTTCGCAGATTACTAACTCAACCAACGGCATCGAACCACCACGTGGTTATGTTTCGGTTAAGTCGAGTAAAGATGGTGTGATGAAACAGATCGTACCTGAGTACTTAGAGCTGAAAGATAACTACGAACTTTTGTGGTCAATCCCAGACAACGAAGGCTACCTACAGTTGGTCGGCATCATGCAGAAATTCGTAGACCAATCAATCTCTGCAAACACCAACTATGACCCGGCTAAGTTCCCTGGTGAGAAGGTACCAATGAAGCAGTTGTTGAAAGATCTTCTAACTGCCTACAAGTACGGTGTTAAGACACTTTACTACCACAACACTCGTGACGGTGCTAAAGATCAGCACGATGACATGGGTGGCTGTGAAGGCGGCGCTTGTAAACTTTAAATCTGTAGTTCGCCGCCCAGTACTTCGGGCGGCCGTTTAAACTTTTACGAAGAGGTTAGGGCAGATGTCTTACTCTACATTCAGTACCAGTAATCACGATGCAACTCGCGAACCGATGTTTCTAGGTCGCAGTGTTAACGTTGCGCGTTACGACAAACAGAAATATCCAATCTTTGAAAAGCTGATCGAGAAGCAGCTCTCTTTCTTCTGGCGCCCAGAAGAGGTTGATCTAAGTACTGACCGTAAAGACTTCATGGCACTTCCAGAGCATGAACAGCACATCTTCTTGAGCAATCTTAAATACCAAACCCTGCTGGATTCAGTGCAGGGTCGGTCGCCAAACGTCGCGTTTTTGCCGATCGTCTCTATCCCTGAGCTTGAGACCTGGTTTGAAACTTGGGCGTTCAGTGAGACCATTCACAGCCGTTCGTACACGCACATCATTCGCAACATTGTGACTGAACCGTCTAAGGTGTTTGATACCATCGTGACCAACCCAGAGATCGTTGAGCGAGCTGAAGCGGTGACGCGTCTTTACGATGAGTTGATAGAGCTGGTGAATGTCTTCACCATTCATGGCGAAGGTAAGCACACAATCGACGGTAATCTGGTCGATGCAACACTCTACAACATCAAAACGAAACTCTACTTAACGCTGGTATCTGTTAACGTTTTGGAAGCGATCCGTTTCTATGTCAGCTTCGCCTGTTCATTTGCATTCGCAGAGCGTGCAGTGATGGAGGGTAATGCGAAGATTATCCGTCTGATTGCACGTGATGAAGCGCTCCACCTCACCGGCACACAGCACATGATCAACATCATGGCCTCGGGTGCTGATGATCCTGATTTCAAACAGATCGCTATTGAGCAGAAAGAGGAAGTGATCAAGCTCTTCCGTGATGCGGCAGAACAAGAGAAATCTTGGGCAGAGTACCTCTTTAGTCAGGGTTCAATGATCGGTCTAAACGCTCGAATTTTGGGTGATTACGTTGAGTACATTACCAACGTCCGTATGAAAGCCTTGGGTCTAGAAGAGATCTTCGAGAACCGCGCTAACCCATTGCCTTGGATGAACTCATGGTTGGTCAGCGATAACGTCCAAGTGGCTCCTCAAGAGTCGGAAATCAGCTCCTACCTGGTCGGTCAAATCGACAACGAAGTAGGGGATGAGGATTTCGAAGGCTTTGACCTTTAATTTGAGGGTTTGACGATGTCGGGTATCCCACGCATCAAAGTCAGCAACCATCATACCTTCTACTACCAGTATGAGTTTTCACTGCTTGATGCATTGGAAGCTCAACAAATACCTGCACCTTACAACTGCCGCGGTGGATACTGTGGATGTTGTAAGGTGCGTCTATTAGATGGCGAAGTTGAACCTGTTCAGGATGCACTGGTGGACTGTGCAGAGGGGGAGGTTTTAACCTGCTGTTGTCGTCCCAAAGGGCACATAGAGATCGAAATTCCAGACGCCGAACAGCCCCTGTAAATCCGCACCAAAATGAGTCAAAAATAATTTTTGTTCACAGTGCAAGTTTTTTATAAGAAAAAAGTACATAAATATTTAAAAAAAATTATAAAATCCTGTTGAATAATTTAAGTTATTGAATTTAAAAGAATTATTTTTACCGGTTCAAAATTGAACCAATTTGCTGAACGCCCCAGTTCATCGGTAATAGCGCACTTCTTCCAAACATTATTCACCAAGTTATCCACAGATTCTGTGAGTAATAAAAACGGTGAAAAAAACACTTTTTGGTCTTGACAGAGAGGGATCAAAATACTGCCTTACTTCGCCTTTGGGTATAATTAAGTAATCACTAATTTTCGACGAGTATTGGTAAATGACTGATTTTGAAAATGAAGTAATCAAATCGACCCAGCATTGGGTGGATAAAATGGTCGTCGGGCTAAATCTATGCCCCTTCGCCAAGAAAAGCATCGATCAAAATCAGTTGCGCTATGTTGTCTACACCGGTGACGACATTGAATCGATTACTCAGCTGTTGGTCGAAGAGCTAGAGCGACTAGTGAACGATAAGAGTATCGAAACGACTCTGTTGATCCACCCAAACTTTACGACAGAGTTTGATGCCTACTTAGATTATTTGGCAGGTGTCGATGAGTTGATCGACGCGTTGGGTTATTCGGGCGTTTTCCAAGTGGCTGGCTTCCACCCAGATTATCAGTTTGACGGTGTCGCAGAGATCGACCCAGCAAACCATACCAATCGATCCCCTTATCCCATGATGCATCTGCTCCGCGAAGCGAGCGTCGCCTGGGCCGTCGAGACACACCCTGACATCGATTCGGTGCCGGAACGTAATGTGGAGCTGTTGCGGGAGATGGGAGAGAAGGGGATTCAAGAGTTGATCTCTGGAAAACGCTGATAGGGCGGATGTCAGGCTGAAGCCAGACACCGGAGAATTAACCAAGCTACGGAGTGACGGTGACTGGCTTTCAGCCTCTCATCCGCTATCTTAATTTCGCGGTTTGTCGCTGTGCGCCAATTCGCTCCTACAATTTCGCGGTTTGTCGCTGCGCGCCAATTCGCTCCTACAATTTAATGCTCCGTTTGTAGGAGCGAATTACCACGAAGTGGTAAACCGCGAAACAACCGCAGAGCGGTTCGTTATTAAACAAAAAAACCCGGCAAAAGCCGGGTTTATTTAAGCGTTAATCAACCGATTAAGCTTGAACCGTTGGAATCACAGAAGAGGCTTTCTCTACGTAGTTTTCCATTTGATCGAAGTTTAGGTAGCGGTAGATGTCACCTGCCATGCTGTCGATCTTCTGAGCGTAGTTCATGTACTCTTCAACCGTTGGTAGCTTGCCTTCTAGTGCAGCAACTGCAGCAAGTTCAGCTGACGCTAAGAATACATCTGCACCATCACCTAGACGGTTAGGGAAGTTACGAGTCGAAGTAGAGACGACTGTCGATTTCGCAGCAACACGTGCTTGGTTACCCATACAGAGTGAACAACCAGGCATCTCCATGCGAGCACCGGCTTTACCGAAGATGTTGTAGTAACCTTCGTCACTTAGCTGTGCCGCATCCATCTTAGTTGGTGGAGCGATCCACATACGTGTTGGGATAGAGGCACCTGATGCTTCAAGCAGTTTACCTGCAGCACGGAAGTGACCGATGTTAGTCATACAAGAACCGATGAATACTTCATCGATCTTCTCGCCCTGTACTGTTGAAAGTAGGCGAGCATCGTCTGGATCGTTTGGAGCACAAAGGATTGGCTCTTTGATGTCTGCTAGATCGATTTCGATCACACAAGCGTATTCAGCGTCAGAATCAGCACGCATTAGGCTTGGGTTAGCTAGCCACTCTTCCATGCCTTTAATACGACGTTCGATAGTACGCGCATCACCGTAGCCTTCAGCGATCATCCACTTAAGCATGACGATGTTCGACTTCAAGTACTCAGCTACTGAATCTTCACCTAGTGTGATAGTACAGCCTGCTGCAGAACGCTCTGCAGATGCGTCAGATAGCTCGAATGCCTGTTCAACGGTTAGCTCTTCAAGACCTTCGATCTCAAGAACGCGACCAGAGAAGATGTTCTTCTTACCGGCTTTAGCAACCGTTAGGTGACCCTCTTTGATTGCGTAGTAAGGGATCGCGTGTACTAGATCACGTAGCGTGATGCCAGGGTTACGTTTGCCTTTGAAACGAACCAATACTGACTCAGGCATATCCAGTGGCATAACGCCTGTAGCCGCAGCGAATGCAACTAGACCTGAACCTGCAGGGAAAGAGATACCGAGTGGGAAACGAGTGTGCGAGTCGCCACCCGTACCAACAGTGTCAGGAAGAAGCATGCGGTTCAACCAAGAGTGGATAACACCGTCACCTGGGCGAAGCGATACACCGCCACGGTTCATGATGAAATCAGGAAGCGTGTGGTGAGTGTTAACGTCTACTGGTTTAGGGTAAGCCGCTGTGTGACAGAAAGACTGCATTGTTAGGTCAGCAGAGAAACCAAGACAAGCAAGGTCTTTAAGCTCGTCACGCGTCATTGGGCCTGTAGTGTCCTGTGAACCTACAGTTGTCATCTTAGGTTCGCAGTACATGCCTGGACGAACACCGTCCATGCCGCACGCTTTACCAACCATCTTCTGAGCAAGGGTGTAACCTTTGCCAGAGTCGGCAGGCTGTTGTGGCTTACGGAATAGGTCAGTTTGACCTAGGCCTAGTGCTTCACGTGCTTTATCCGTTAGACCACGACCGATGATCAGTGGGATACGGCCGCCGGCACGAACTTCGTCTAGAAGAACCTGAGTTTTTAGACCGAATTCACAGATCACTTCATCAGTGCCGTGCTTACATACTTTACCTTCGTATGGGTAAACGTCGATCACGTCGCCCATGTTTAGGTCGTCAACTGGCATCTCGATCGGTAGTGCACCTGCATCTTCCATTGTGTTGTAGAAGATAGGAGCGATTTTGCCGCCGAAACAGTAGCCGCCAGCACGTTTGTTAGGCACGTTCGGGATATCATCACCGAAGAACCATAGAACTGAGTTAGTTGCAGACTTACGAGAAGAGCCAGTACCGACAACGTCACCCACGTAAGCAACAGGGAAGCCTTTCGCTTTAACTTCTTCGATCTGAGCTAGAGGGCCTTTAACACCAGGTTCTTCTGGGTTAATGCCTTCACGTTCCATCTTAAGCATCGCGTTAGCGTGCAGTGGAATGTCTGGGCGTGACCATGCATCTGGAGCAGGTGATAGGTCGTCGGTGTTTGTTTCGCCAGGTACTTTGAATACAGTCACTGTGATTTTTTCAGCAACTTCAGGCTTGCTAGTGAACCACTCAGCGTTAGCCCAAGACTCCATCACCTGTTTAGCTGATGCGTTACCTGCATCCATCTTCTCTTTAACGTCGTGGAACGCATCGAACATAAGAAGAGTGTGTGATAGGCCTTTAACAGCAGCAGGTGCTAGTTCAGCGTCATCTAGGCTCTTGATCATTGGCTCGATGTTGTAACCACCTAGCATTGTGCCAAGAAGCTCAACCGCAGCAACTTTGCTGATTAGAGGAGATGAAGCTTCACCGTTAGCGATCGCCGCCAAGAAACCTGCTTTCACGTAAGCAGCTTGGTCAACACCGGCAGGAACACGGTTAGTTAAAAGGTCTAGAAGAAACTCTTCTTCGCCTGCTGGTGGGTTTTTAAGTAGCTCAACCAGTGCGCTGGTTTGATCAGCGTCTAGTGGCTTTGGCGGTACGCCTTCTGCGGCACGTTCTTCAACGTGTTTACGGTAAGCTTCAAGCACGATATGGCCCTCATTAATGGCTACACCTAACGCCCTTGTGAGGCGAAAGGAGGATATCTTCCCGATATCAATGGTTATTAAAAAAACGCCGTTATTCTACAGGAGTCGCCATTCTCTGTTAATCACCCAAAGGCTAAAAGGCCTTTATACTTTGGGCTTGTAACCGGCTGTTTATAGAACCTTTTCTTATTGTTTTACAAAGAAAAAGTATATCGCTGCAGCGCAACATATCTAAGAGGGTACCGGACAGGTGCGCTGATCGTTATAATTCGCCCCACCCAACAATGATATGGAGAGAGACGTGGACGCGTTAACCGAGATTCAAAGCTTTTTAGGATGCCAAACACCGGATCAGTGGATCCAGGTGGCCAAAGATCCTAAGCATCAATCTCTGCTACTGACCGACCACGCTCACTGTGAGAAGAAAGCGGCCTCTACGGCCATGACGTTGATGTTTCGATACGTCGATCGTCCAGAGCTTCTCAATAAGATGTCACGACTCGCACGAGAGGAGTTGATCCATTTCGAGCAGGTGTTGGGTCTGATGGATAAGCGAGGCTTTAAATATGGCAACCTATCTGCTTCGCGTTACGCCAGTGGTCTGCATGAGTTGGTTCGACGTGAAGAGCCGGGTCGATTGATCGATACGTTGATTGTCGGTGCGTTTATTGAGGCACGCTCCTGTGAGCGATTCGCCGCATTGGCCCCATACCTTGATGAAGAGTTGGCTAAGTTCTATCGCTCACTGCTGCGCTCTGAGGGCCGTCACTATCAGGACTATCTAAAACTGGCTGAGGATTATGCGGGTGAGTCGATTACCGATCGAATTGAACTTTTCCGCCAGAGAGAGCAAGAGTTAGTGGAGTCAGAAGATGATCTGTTCCGCTTTCATTCGGGTAAGCCTTCACTCAATTAAGTGAAATCTTCTGGGGGTTCAAACTTAGAGAGTGTGAACTCCTTTTTGTGACTCAGAAGATAATAACCGCTTGAGCTCCAGTCACCCAAAACAACTCTAGTTAGCGAATCATTACCATTGATATTGGTATGAATGCTGGGTCTATGAGTATGTCCATGGATCAGTATCTGACACTCTTCTTTTGTAAGTAATTCTTCACAAAATCCAACATTTACATCCATGATGTAATCTTCTTTGTTGCTATTTTGCTGTTGGCTTTTATCGCGAATTTGGCGTGCAATGGCGAGACGTTCATCAATGCTTTTTGCTAGAAACCCTTGCTGCCAGTTTGGGTTTCTCACCTGGTTTCGAAAGGCCTGATAGGCTGAATCATCGATGCAGAGTTCATCACCGTGCATCAGTAGGGCGGTGCCGCGTTTGGGTAGCTCAATCTTGATCTGTTCAGGCAGCAGTTCGGCTGACAGTTTCCTTGCACTTTTCTTGCCTAACAGGAAGTCACGGTTGCCGTGCATGAGAAAGATGCTGGTACCCGTTCGGCTCAAGGCTTCGAAGTAGGGCTGAATCTCCTTGAGAACAGGGTCGGCAAAATCGTCACCAATCCAGGCTTCAAAAATATCACCCAGTAGGTAGAGTTCATCGCTAGAAGGCGCGATATGTGAGAGGAAGTAACGAAGCGCCCGAGTGATCTCGGGTCGCTCCGCTTGCAGGTGAAGGTCTGAAATGAATAGACGTTTCAAGATTAAGCCTGAACTTCAGCCTTCTCGATGATCACATCGTCAACCGGTACGTCTTGGTGACCCACTTTCATAGTTGTAGGTACCAGTTTGATTTTGTCGACTACCTCTTGGCCCTCAACAACTTTACCAAATACCGCGTAGCCCCAGCCTTGCGTGTTCTTGCCAGAGTGATCAAGGAAGGCGTTATCCGCTACGTTGATGAAGAACTGAGCAGAGGCTGAGTGTGGGTCCATTGTGCGTGCCATTGCAACGGTGTACATCTCGTTGCTTAGACCGTTATCGGCTTCGTTCTCAATCGGTTCGCGAGTTTTTTTCTGGTGCATGCCTGGCTCAAAACCACCGCCTTGAATCATGAAGTTGCTGATGACGCGGTGGAAAATCACACCGTCGTAAAAACCCTCTTTAACGTACTGTTCGAAGTTCGCTGCAGTTTTTGGAGCCTTGTCAAAATCGAGTTCAATTTTGATTTCGCCGAAGTTGGTCGTAAGAACGATCATCAGTTTTTCCCTTTAAGTTGAAATTTGTGCGAAGTATATCAGATCAAATAGAGGTTTCGCCCTGTATTGACGTGTTCGGATGGCATATAATTCCGCGCTTATTATTTTACAGTCACGTCAAAGTTGAATTATGAGTAAAAACGAAGCGGTTACCGTTACCAATTTCATTCATCAGATCGTTGAAAAGGATCTAGAGCAGGGCACGCATCAGGGTAAGGTTGTTACCCGTTTCCCACCAGAGCCCAATGGTTTTCTTCACATTGGTCATGCCAAATCGATCTGTCTGAACTTTGGTACGGCTGAGAAGTACCAAGGTGTCTGTAACCTTCGTTTTGATGACACCAACCCAGAGAAAGAGTCACAAGAGTACATCGATGCGATTACGCGCGATGTTGAGTGGTTGGGTTACAAATGGAATGGTGACATCCGCTACACCTCAAACTACTTTGATCAACTCTATGCTTGGGCGGCTCACCTGATTCAAGAGGGCAAAGCCTTTGTCTGTGAGCTGAATGGCGAAGAGATGCGTCAGTACCGCGGTAATTTGACCGAGCCGGGCAAAAACAGCCCGTTCCGTGATCGCTCACCTGAAGAGAACCTAGCGCTGTTTGAAAAGATGCGTGATGGTGGCTTCGAAGAGGGTGAAGCGGCGTTGCGTGCCAAGATTGATATGGCATCGCCTAACATGAACATGCGTGATCCGGTTATCTACCGTATCCGCAAAGCACACCACCACCAGACGGGTGATAAGTGGTGTATCTATCCGAGCTACGACTTCGCACATGGTCAATCGGATGCGATTGAAGAGATTACACACTCGATCTGTACGCTCGAGTTTGAAGATCACCGTCCACTCTACGACTGGTTTGTTGCCAATCTGCCAGTACCGGCAACACCCCGTCAGTATGAATTTGCACGTCTCAATCTGAACTACACCATCACCTCTAAGCGCAAGCTGAAACAGCTTGTCGATGAGCAGCACGTTTCAGGCTGGGATGATCCGCGTATGCCAACCATCTCTGGTTTGCGTCGTCGCGGTTATACACCCGATTCAATTCGTAATTTCTGTGACATGATCGGCGTGACACGCTCTAACTCAACGGTCGACATGGGTATGCTGGAAGCGGCTATTCGTGAAGATCTGGACGCTAAATCGCCTCGTGCTATGTGTGTGACGGATCCCATCAAACTGACCATTACCAACTACGAAGAGGGTAAAGAGGAGTGGTTTGAGGTGCCTGTTCACCCTAAAGATGAGTCGATGGGCGTACGTCGTATTCCGTTTACTAAGAACCTTCTGATTGAGCGCGAAGATTTTGCGATGGAAGCGCCTAAGAAGTGGAAACGTTTGGCACCAGGGTTTGCCGTACGTCTGCGTGGCGCTTTCTGTGTCACCTGTGAAGAGGTGGTCACTAATGAGCAGGGTGAAGTAACCGAATTATTAGTGACCTATGATCCGGCGACTAAAGGTGAAAACCCAACCGACTACAAACCCAAGGGTGTCATTCATTGGGTCAGTGCAGACAACTCGATTCCTTGTGAAGTGCGTCTCTACGATCGACTATTTACTGAAGCGAATCCAGATGGGGATAAAGAGCGCGATTTCTTGGAGTTCATTAATCCAGAGTCTCTATCAGTATTCCCTAATGCACGTGTAGAGGTTGGTATGGCGAATGCTGCAATCGAGAGCCGTTATCAGTTTGAGCGACAGGGTTTCTTTGCGGTTGATCCAGACAGTAACGCAGATCGCTTAGTCTTTAACCGCACTGTGGGTCTTCGTGACTCTTGGGCGAAAATGGCGAAATAGATGCGCTGGATCTCTCTGGCTCTTCCACTGCTGATCTTGATCGGTTGTTCATCGTCACCGGTGAATCGAGCGCAGTGGTCAGAGCTGAGATTGATGCCAACATCGATTCGCTCCTTAGACGAAAATTTGCCAGAAGGCTCTGGTTTGGCGCTTCACAATCAGACCCTATGGTCCATTAATGATGGCGGTAATGATCCCATCCTTTATGGGTTTGATTTAACGGATGAGTCAGCCACAAAGGTGGAAAAGGTTACCCTAAGAAATGCGGCTAACCTTGATTGGGAGTCACTGATTACCACCAGTGAGGCGCTGGTCATTGCTGATTGCGGTAATAATCGCGGTGATCGTATCTGGTTTCAGTTCCACTCAATCAGTTGGGACCAGCTAGACGAAAGCCAAGGCTTGGTAGATGCCAATACAATTAATGTGAAATTGGCTGATGTCACGCCAGCAGTCGAGCGCCAAGACCACAATCGTGACTGTGAAGCAGTGACAGAGGTAGACGGTAACTACTGGCTCTTTACTAAGAATTGGCGAGATCATAAGAGTCGGCTCTATATAGTCGATCCAAACTCTGATCAACAGTCGGTAAGGTCGCAACAGAGCTTTGATGTGGCCGGTTTAATTACCGGAGCTGATTATGACGCAAAGAGTCGTCGTCTAGCGCTTATAGGTTATGGCAGTGGCTTTGCAGTCACCCAGCCCTTTGTCTGGATAGTTCCAGTGGATCAGGGGCAGGCACAGTTTGATCAGGCGGTGCGCTACTCACTGGCGAAGATGGGGCAGTGGGAAGCGATTCACTGGTACCAAGGTCATTTATTGATTTCACGCGAAACCAGTCCGCTGGGTGGCGCGTTGTTGGCAGAGGTTAAGCTGCCAACTCAAATGCATTAATACGGATAGAGTATGTTTCAACTATACAACACACTTTCAAAATCAAAGCAGCCCTTCACTCCGATTGAAGCGGGTAAAATCCGCATGTATGTCTGCGGGGTGACCGTCTACGATCTGTGTCATATAGGTCATGCGCGAGTCATGGTCTCGTTTGATGTGATCACTCGTTACCTACGGGCGCGTGGTTGGGATGTTGAGTATGTTCGAAACATCACCGATGTCGATGACAAGATTCTAAAGCGCGCAGCTGAGAACGGTGAGACTCCTGATCAGCTGACTCAGCGTATGATCGCGGCGATGCATGAAGATGAGGCTTCGCTAAGCGTACTGCGTCCTGATCAAGAGCCGCGTGCAACCCATCACATTCAAGACATTATCGACATGGTCCAAGCCCTTATCGACAAAGGTTTTGCCTATGCAGCGGCCAACGGTGATGTCTACTACCGTGTTGAGAAGTTTGAGACATATGGACGCCTAACCAATAAGGTGATTGACGAGCTTCGTTCAGGTGCTCGTGTCGAGGTTGAGGCAGCAAAAGAGAGTCCACTCGACTTTGTACTTTGGAAAGCTGCTAAACCAGGTGAGACCAGTTGGGAATCGCCTTGGGGAGCTGGCCGTCCAGGTTGGCACATTGAGTGTTCAGCAATGTCTAAATGCTGTCTAGGTGAAACCTTTGATATTCACGGTGGCGGACCTGATCTTCCCTTCCCGCACCATGAAAATGAGATTGCTCAGTCGGAAGCTGCTAATGGCAAGACCTATGTAAACTATTGGATGCATGCTGGCCCTGTGCGAGTGAACAAAGAGAAGATGTCCAAGTCGTTGGGTAACTTCTTTACGATTCGTGAAGTGCTTAAAGAGCATAATCCAGAGGTGGTTCGCTACTTCTTATCGAGTGTGCATTACCGCTCTTCGATCGATTACTCGCTGGATAGTCTTAAAGAGGCCCGTTCAGCACTGGATCGTTTCTATCAAGCGCTCGACGGGGTTGAGATACCTGAAGTTGAGATCGCCTCAAACGACTACAGCGATCGTTTCTTTGCAGCGATGGATGATGACTTTAATACCCCAATGGCGTTTGCTGTGCTGTTTGAGATGGCCAGTGAGCTAAACCGCCTGAAAGGTAATGATGAGGCAGCGGCTTCACAATTGGCAGGTCAGATTAAGGCGCTTGCTGGTGTTGTGGGTCTACTGCAGCAAAACCCTAAAGATTTTCTACAGCAGGGCAGTGCTGGAGAGATCAGTGGCGACGAAGTGGAAGCGTTGATCGTAGAGCGTAAAGAGGCGAGAGCGAACAAAGACTTTGCCCGCTCTGATGAGATTCGTGATCAATTGGCTGCAGCGGGAGTCATCCTTAAAGATGGTCCGGAAGGAACGACTTGGTATCGGGAAGGGTAGTTGCCTTTGAGAGCGGATGACAGGCTGAAAGCCAGTCACCGCCACTCCGTAGCTTGGTTAATTCTCCGGTGACAGGTCTTCAGCCTGTCATCCGCCACCTCACCGTCTTCCAGAAACCCCAGCTAAACCCCCGAAATCCCCGGTTTCTGATCAACTATTAATCAAAACGAAAAAAAATCTTTAAAAAAGTAAAACAGGGTATTGACCACCTGCAGGTCAGGTCGTAGGATACGCACCTCCTCGCAGATGACGACTTCCATCCAGTCACTTGTGAGGTCGGGCAGCACGTTAGGCGCCCATAGCTCAATTGGATAGAGCAACGGCCTTCTAAGCCGTAGGTTGCAGGTTCGAGCCCTGCTGGGCGCGCCAAGCAACCTGTCCAGATGTACCACAATGGTGGGTGTAGCTCAGTTGGTAGAGCCCCGGATTGTGATTCCGGTGGTCGTGGGTTCGAGCCCCATCATCCACCCCAATTTTTGGGTACATCATAAAAGTATGCGGTCGTGGTGGAATTGGTAGACACGCCAGATTTAGGTTCTGGTGCCGCAAGGTGTGAGAGTTCGAGTCTCTCCGACCGCACCATACTTTTATAACGAGCAATACTGTTCGGCTCAGCCGAATCGCAACAATCCAGATGCGGTCGTGGTGGAATTGGTAGACACGCCAGATTTAGGTTCTGGTGCCGCAAGGTGTGAGAGTTCGAGTCTCTCCGACCGCACCATCTGGAAACACCCCTTAGAAGTTCCCTCTTTTTTATCGCTCGTATTATCAAGCTTATCTTCGTTTTCTATACCTTGTAACTTTTTCAGTTCTGTTGCCATGTTTACTTGACTAATGGGCTCAGTTACCGGAAAATTTCGCGCTTGATTTTAATGACTCGGACTGCGTCATTTTTGATGACAGAAGAGTTTGACACTCTCAAAAGAATTAATGAGGAATTCCATGCAAGTTTCTGTAGAGACTACTTCAGGCCTTCAGCGCCAACTAACCGTGACTGTTCCGGCCGAACGTATCGATACTGACGTTGAGAAGCAGGTTGTACAGCAGGCTCGCACTCGCCGTATGGACGGTTTCCGTCCAGGTAAAGTACCTGCAAAAGTGATTAAGCGTATGTACGGTGACGCGATTCGTTACGAAGTACTAAACCGCGTCGTACAAGAGACTTTCTACGAAGCTGTTCAGCAGGAATCACTAATGCCAGCAGGCGCTCCTTCTATCGAGTTCAAAACTGATAAAGAAGGTGAAGACTTTGCATACGTTGCGACATTCGACGTTTACCCAGAGATCGAACTAAAAGATCTAGCGGGCGTTGAAGTTGAGAAAGCAACAGCATCGATCAAAGCGGCTGACGTTAAGAACATGATCGACACACTTCGCAAGCAGCAGAGCACGTTTAAAGCGACTCGCGGCATGGTTAAAGAAGGCTTCCAAGTTAACATCGACTTTGAAGGTTTCGTAGATGGCGAAGCGTTCGAAGGCGGTAAAGCAGAAGGCCAAGACCTAGTAATCGGTTCTGGTAGCATGATCCCTGGTTTCGAAGATGGCATCATCGGTAAGAAGAAAGGCGAAGAGTTCGACGTAGAAGTCACTTTCCCTGAAGAGTACCAGTCTGAAGCGCTAGCGGGTAAAGCTGCAACCTTCAAGATGAAGCTTAACGAAGTGTCTAAGCCAGAACTTCCTGAGCTAAACGAAGAGTTCTTCGCTAAGTTCGGTGTCTCTTCTGCAGACGAAGCTGAATTCAAAGCGGAAGTTGAAAAGAACATGGCTCGTGAAATGAACCACGCGCTTAAAACTAAGACTAAAACAGCTGTATTCGATGCACTGATCGCTCAGAACGATATCGAAGCACCAGCAGCAATGATCGATGATGAAGTGAACGTACTTCGTCAGCAAGCGGTTCAGCAGTTTGGTGGCCAGGCTCAAATCGATCCAAACACTCTACCTAAAGAGCTGTTCGAAGAGCAGGCAATCCGTCGCGTTAAGATCGGTCTTCTAGTACAAGAGGTGATCAAAGCGGGTAACCTTGAAGCGACTGACGAGCGTGTTGATGCGATTCTTGCGGATATCGCAGAGAGCTACGACGATGCTGATGAAGTGATCAGCTACTACAAAGGCAACGAACAGATGCTAAATCAGATCCGTAGCCTTGCTCTAGAAGACGAAGTTGTTGACCACCTTCTTGCATCTGCTAAGGTGAAGGAAGTTAAAGTCAGCTACGAAGAAGCTCTTAAGCCGGCTCAGCAGTAATTATTGTTGAGTAATGGATCTAAACCTCGTTTAGATCCTTATAAAAAACGGCAGTTAGCGAAAGCTGGCTGTCGTTTTTTGGTTATTAGTGCCGTGAATAAGGAAAACTATTGATGTCAGATATCTACTCAGGCCGCCCATTTGATGTAACAGACAGTGGCTTGGTGCCAATGGTTGTCGAGCAGAGTTCCCGTGGTGAGCGCGCTTACGATATTTACTCTCGCCTATTAAAAGAGCGAGTAATCTTTATGGTCGGTCCTGTCGAAGATCACATGGCGAACCTGATCGTTGCACAGATGCTCTTTTTGGAAGCGGAAAATCCAGAAAAAGACATCCACCTGTACATCAACTCACCTGGTGGATCGGTCACTGCCGGTATGGCGATCTATGATACCATGCAGTTCATTAAACCGGATGTCAGCACCATGGTATTGGGTCAAGCGGCTAGCATGGGCTCATTCCTTGCGATGGCCGGCGCCAAAGGTAAGCGCTTCTTACTACCTGAATCACGTACAATGATTCACCGTGTCAGCTCAGGTACGCCTGGTACACGTGGCTCTGTACATGTACAAGAGCTTGAATTTGAAGATGCTCGTCGCCACATGGAAGAGGCTAAGCGCCTTAACGATCGTCTGACCGAGATCTACGCTGAACGTAACACAGCGGGTAAGTCGTACGAAGAGTTGTACGAAATCATGAAACACGACACCTTCCTATCAGCCGAACAGGCGGTGGAATTTGGTCTAGCTGACAAAGTGCTTAGCAGCCGAGAAGGCTAATCTTTTTAGAGGAATTAACATGTCTGAAGAGAACAACGATCAGAACGACAGCAAGCTATTTTGTTCATTCTGTGGCAAAAGCCAGGATGAAGTACGCAAGCTGATTGCTGGTCCTTCAGTCTTCATCTGTGATGAGTGTGTCGATCTGTGTAACGACATCATCACCGAGGAGATGGCGGAGATCGAAGAGTCACAGGATGACGAAACGCTCCCTACGCCGAGTCAGATTAAAGACAATCTTGATGAGTATGTGATCGGTCAAGAGCGTGCCAAGAAAGTGTTGGCGGTAGCGGTTTATAACCACTACAAACGCCTACGTGCTACGGGTAAAAACAGTGACGTTGAGCTGAGTAAGTCCAATATACTTCTGATCGGCCCAACGGGTAGCGGTAAGACCCTGTTGGCGCAGACGCTAGCGCGCATGTTGAATGTGCCTTTCACTATGGCTGACGCGACGACGCTGACTGAAGCGGGTTACGTCGGTGAAGACGTTGAGAACATTGTTCAGAAGTTGCTGCAGAAATGTGACTACGATGTAGAGAAAGCACAACAGGGCATTATCTACATTGATGAGATCGATAAGATCTCACGTAAGTCCGACAACCCATCGATCACGCGTGACGTATCGGGTGAGGGTGTACAGCAGGCACTTCTAAAACTGATTGAGGGTACCGTTGCCTCTGTACCGCCACAGGGTGGTCGCAAACACCCTCAGCAGGAGTTTTTACAGGTTGATACCTCTAACATCCTGTTTATCGTCGGTGGTGCCTTTGCTGGGCTAGAGAAGATCATTGCCGATCGCAGTGAGCGAAGCTCAATCGGCTTCAGTGCTACTGTTCGTAGTAAAGATGACGAGAAGGGTGTCGATCGTATTCATGACGTCGAAGCAGAAGATCTAGTTAAGTTTGGTCTGATTCCAGAGTTCATTGGTCGTCTACCGATGATCGCGACGCTCTCTGAATTGGATCAAGAGGCATTGATTCAGATTTTGACTGAGCCTAAAAACAGCCTGACTAAGCAGTATCAAGCGCTGTTTGAGATGGAAGGTGCTGATCTAGAGTTCCGTGAAGATGCACTGTTCGCAGTGGCTGAGTTGGCGCTTGAGCGTAAAACCGGTGCACGTGGTCTGCGTTCAATCCTAGAGTCTAAACTGCTCGAGATCATGTACGAACTACCGTCTCTAGAGGGTGTATCGAAAGTGGTGATCGATCAGGGTGTGATTAAAGATAAGAATGATCCGATCCTGATGTACGAGACACAACAGCTCGATAAAGCGTCACCGGACGCTTGATCTAAGCAATAAAAAAGACCGCCTATTGGCGGTCTTTTTTTACTCCGTGTTAGGTGACTGGCTTCAGCCTGTCACCCGCTTTCGAACTAAATTGTAGAGGCGGATCAGGCGGATGACAGGCTAAAGCCAGTCACCAAGTTGTTCCGTTACTCCGCATGATCCCGCGTAAACACCCACTTATCTCCTTCACTCATCGACGCATTAAATGCATAACCCTCTAGATCAAACTGTTTCAGATCCTCTGGATTCTCAATGCGGTTCTTTATGGCGTAGCGGGTCATTAGGCCGCGTGCCTTTTTCGCGTAGAAGCTAATAATCTTATATTGGCCGTTTTTCAGATCTTTAAACTCTGGGCTGATAAGGCGAGCATTAAGTGCTTTAGCTTGCACCGACTTGAAGTACTCGTTCGACGCAAGATTCACAACGACCGGTGTTTTATCACTGTCTAACTCGTCATTGAGGCGATCGGTAATCGTTGAACCCCAGTAGCTGTAGAGGTTTTTACCAGCTTCGTTTTCAAGTTTTGTGCCCATCTCTAAGCGGTAAGGCTGCATCAAATCCATCGGTTTTAGGAGACCATAGAGGCCGGACAGAATTCTTAGGTGGTTCTGTGCAAATTGGTAGTCCGCTTCGTCGAACGAATCAGCATCCAAGCCAGTGTAGACGTCCCCTTTGAAGGCCAGTAATGCCTGTTTTGCATTCGTCTCGTTATGCTCTTTCACCCAGCTCTGGTAACGCGCTACGTTCAAAGAGGCCAGTTTGTCGCTGAGCTTCATCAGTTCAGCGATATCTTGCGGCGCGTAGTCACGCAAGTTGTTGATCAGCGTCTCAGCTCGGTCAGTAAACTCAGGCTCACTTTTCAGTTGGGTGCTTGCCGGTGTTTCATAATCGAGAGTCTTAGCAGGTGATATCAGTAGTAGCATGGATACACTCTTCAGATAATTTACTTGAAATAGAGGGTTTGATAGCTGTTACGCGAAGCGTTTTATCCAGATCAATCTCGCCAGGGTGGCAATTGTAGATCCAAGCACCACCATCCCTGAGGTGAGTAAGGGGTTGCTAAGGCTCAATAACTTGATGGCGGCCCCAGAGAACAGGAAGCCAACAAATAGACAGAGCAGAGCCATCAACAGTGCATGTACGATAGTCGCTGCTTGGTAGCGGTCTAAACGAATGATAAAGACCAGGGCAGGCACTACAAAGCCTAGCAGAGTGATGTAGGACGGAAGTTGGCTATCCATCAAATGATTCCTTAAATTAACAGTGCCTAAATTAAACCTTCATTAACCGGCAAGTGCAAATGGATTGGGGTGGGCGTTACAGCCACAACTGTGTAGAATCTGCACCTTAATTTTCACACAGACTCTTGAGTGTTCCATGAGCAATACACGCGTTTTAACAGGTATCACAACCACCGGTACTCCGCACATTGGTAACTACCTTGGTGCGATTAAACCTGCAATTGAAGCGACCCTTAATCCAAACACCAATTCGTTCTTCTTTTTGGCGGATTACCACGCGCTGATCAAATGTCACGATCCAGAGCGCGTGGCGCAATCAACACGCGAAATTGCTGCGACTTGGTTGGCACTTGGGTTGGATACCGACAAAGCGACCTTCTATCGTCAGACCGATATACCAGAGATTCCAGAACTCACTTGGATTCTTACTTGTATGTGCTCCAAGGGTTTGATGAACCGTGCTCATGCTTATAAAGCTTCAGTCGATGCTAACCGTGATGCTGGGTCAGAAGATCTGGACGATGGCATCACCATGGGCCTGTTTAGCTACCCCATTCTAATGGCGGCAGACATTCTGATGTTCAACGCGCATAAGATTCCGGTGGGTAAAGATCAGATTCAACACATCGAAATGGCGCGTGATATTGCCGGTAAGTTCAACCATACCTATGAAGAGTTGTTTACACTTCCAGAAGCTCAGGTGGATGAGGAGACTCAACTGATCCCCGGTTTGGATGGTCGTAAGATGTCGAAGAGTTACGACAATACGATTCCTCTGTTTGCGCCAACTGATCAGCTACGCAAGCTCATCAATCAGATTAAAACCGACCTGCGTGAGCCCGGTGAGCCAAAGGATGCCGATAACAGCACCATCTTCCAACTCTACAATCTGTTCGCCAATAAGGACGAAAGTGCAACAATGCGATCAGCGTTTGAAAATGGCATCGCTTGGGGTGAAGCAAAGCGAGAGCTGTTTGAGTTTCTGGATGCCAAATTGTCAGCGCCACGTGCACGTTACAATGAACTGATGAACAATCTTGATGCCGTTGAAGCTGAGCTTCACAAAGGGGCTGAAAAGGCACGTGCAGAAGCGGCTCCACTGCTTGAAAAGGTTCGTATCGCGGCCGGTATTCGTCCGTTGACCTATGTAGCACCTAAGGCTGAAAAGCAGAAAGCCAAGCAGAAAGAGCTTACAGCAGAAGAGTTAGCGCGCATTGAAGAGGGGCGCCGTCGTGCCATTCTCCGTGGTGCCCAGCCTCTATTGGATCAGGTAGCCAATGCCGAGGATCCTGCCGCAGAAGCTAAAGCGATTGTTGCAGCGAAAACAGATGAGGTTGCAAGCCTTAAGAAAAAAGCGAAGCAGAAAGCGGAAAACGAGCTCGAAGCACTCAAAGCTGAGTGGGCTGATCTGCTGGCACAATGAAAAAGCTTGATATCTCGCAATGAGCTGAATCTAATAAAGGGATCTACTATTGATCCCTTTTTTATTACCGAAAAAATAGGAGTGAAGATGTCACTGCTGGGTAATTTAGCAGCTTGGTCTGCCTACGCCATATTTAGAAGCCCATTCGCACGTCGCTCTAAATGGATTCACGATAAGACGATGAAGCTCTTCAGGGTAGGGGCCCAACGCGGTAGCGTCAAAGCGCTCTCTACTTATGGGTTTCTTCTGCACTTTCGCGGTGCCGATGCTGCCAGCAAAGAGCAGGGGGCTTTGTATATTCAGGCTGCTGCTGAGCGCGGTGATGCAAAGTCACAATACCAAATGGCTAAGCTCTATGAGTCTGGGTATCCGCCAGTGATTTTCAAATTGGCTGATAAAGCCTATGAACACTACAAAGCTGCGGCGGAACAGGGCCACCCAGTTGCCATTCAGCGAATGGTGGATATCTACACCAAGGGGGAGCTGGGTAGGGAGATTGATTTAGAGAGAGCTCAGCAGTGGGAAGCGAAGCTTGGGCAAAATGCCGGGGTCTGACAACAGTGACTGGCTTTCAGCCTGTCAGCTGCTTTCGAATTACATTGTAGATTCTGGAAGATGCTGATAAAGCGGATGACAGGCTGAAAGCCAGTCACCGGCACTCTGTAGGAGCGAATTTGAACGAAGTGAAAAACCGCGAATGGACGAACCCGCCAAATTAATTGTTCACGGTTTGCCTTCGGCAATTCGTTCCTACAGGATCGCGTTACTCCGCCGAAGTATCCAACGCTGGGAATGACTTAACCAACTCATCCACCGCTTTCATCTGTGCTAGGTAAGGCTCTAGCTTCGATAGTGGTAGGGCACAGGGGCCGTCACACTTTGCAACGTTTGGATCTGGGTGTGCTTCTAGGAAGAGACCAGCTATACCCTGTGAAAGGCCCGCGCGAGAAAGTTGTGCTACCAGTGCACGACGTCCATCGGCTGAATCCGAACGACCACCTGGCATCTGCAGTGCATGGGTAGCATCGAAGATAACTGGGTAACCAAACTCTTTCATGATGCTAAAGCCAAGCATATCGACCACTAGGTTGTTGTAACCAAAGGCGCTGCCGCGCTCACACAGAATCAGTTGGTCGTTACCGGCCTCTTCACACTTGGTTAAGATGTGCTTCATCTCATGAGGAGCTAAAAACTGTGCTTTCTTGATGTTAATCACCGCACCGGTTTTCGCCATAGCGACCACAAGATCAGTCTGGCGAGAGAGGAATGCAGGTAGCTGAATCACATCACAAACTTCAGCGGCAGGCTGACACTGGAAGGGTTCGTGCACGTCGGTAATAACAGGTACCTTAAAGGTCGATTTAACCTCTTGAAGGATCTTCAAACCCTCATCCAAGCCAGGGCCACGGAAAGAGTTGATAGAGGAACGGTTTGCCTTATCAAAGCTCGCTTTGAACACGTAAGGGATGTTCAGCTTGTTGGTCACCTCAACGTACTGCTCAGCAATGGTCATTGCTAAATCACGCGACTCCAATACGTTCATACCACCAAAAAGCACCATCGGCTTATCGTTATTCACATCGATTTGACCGACTTTGATACTGCGCTGTTCCATTGTTGTTCCTTATAAAAATGATTCCGCGATTATAAAGTAACTAGCCGGTATATTGTAGAAGGTAACTACTTTAGCAACGGTGACTGGCTTTCAGCCTGTCATCCGCTTTCGAATTACATTCAATCTTCTGGAAAACGCTGATAAAGCAGATGACAGGCTAAAGCCAGTCACTGGTGAATCCGGCAATTGCTTTAAATCGAGCCGCCGATAAACTCAACGATGATCGATTTTGCTAAAAAGGCAGCAAGGCCTAGGCCGAGTGCAAAGAAAAGAATAAAAGTACCGAATTTGCCGGCGTTCGATTTTTTAGCAAGATCGTAGATGATAAAGAAGATGAAGAGAGCGAAGACGGTGACACCGACGTTAAACATGATCGCTTCCATTTCGGCTAAACGCATAGTTCTCTCCTCTCAATTTGAGCGCGCATCATAGCAAATAGAGAAGAATTAACACCCTGTAAAAGGTAGGGTTTTTTACAGCTGGTTCGCTTTACGATAGCGCCCCTGGTAGTCAAAGATGCGCTCGGTCACTTGCCAATACTTACCCGATTTTCTGGAGACGACAAAGTCCGGTACGGGTAAAGCGCTGCTCAGCTCAAGTACTGATTCCACGCTATTGAAAAGAGTGGGTGATTGACCACTATTCACCCGTGATCCAAAGAGTTGATTAAACAGCACCCTTTGTTTGGGGTTGGTGAGGTTGAACTTCTCCGATAGGGTGTTTGCATCTTCATCATAGTAGGTCACTCGTATCGCCATATCCTCTTGATTGACTCTAAGTCCCGCACAGCGAATCACTTTGCAGCTGTTCAGTGATAGAGCTTTTTTGATCAGATCATCAGGGTCGATCAGAGCCTCATGACACCCTTGGCAGTTTCGTGCCGCGATATCATTTTCAGCGCCGCAATGAGGGCAGCTTTTGAACTTAAAGCGAAACTGACACTGCTCCCCGTCATCAGAGAGACCTTGGCAGCGGCGTCCATAGTGCTCAATGACGGCTCCATCTTGATCGGTTCTTCCCCAAAAGAGGTTAGCAAAGTCGCAGATAGGGCAGAACACCTGTACCGGCTCGGTATCAGGTGCTGGCTTGGGTACGCCGACTTCAGGGTCGAATAGATCGATTCCGTTGTTGGCGTAGTCGATGACTAAACACTCTTTTTTACCTTCACTCAGTCGTAAGCCGCGACCGACCATCTGTTGGAACAGACTGACTGATTGAGTGGGGCGAAGAATCGCAATTAGATCGACATGTGGTGCATCAAAACCGGTGGTCAGTACCGCAACGTTAACGAGGTATTTAAACTGCCGCTGTTTAAAGCGGTTGATGATCTCTGTACGTTGCTTAGCATCGGTATCGGCTATCACCAGCTCCGCTTCCCCTTTAGGGAGGTAGTCCAATATCTCTTTTGCGTGCTTAACACTGGCCGCAAACAACATGACGCCTTGCCGATCGTTAGCAAGTTCCACGACCTGCTCACAAATGGCTTCAGTGACTCTGGGGTATTTAGCCAGCAGTTCATTGACCTCCCGCTCTGCAAACAGTCCGTTAGGTGAGGGTGTCAGTGCTGAGAAGTCGTAGTGTGCGGTCGCTGCATTGATCAGCTTAGGCTCCGTTAAGAACCCCTGTTTGATCAGGTTGCGCATCGGCAGATCATAGATGCAGTGTTGGAAAATGGTGCTCTCTGATTGGCGGAAAAAACCACGGTAATCCCGATGGTATATCCAGCCATGGCCTAAACGATAGGGGGTGGCAGTGAGTCCTAATACCTTTAGCGATGGATTACTCTTCTTAATCTGGCTGATCAGTTGTTGATAGAGCGATTCGTCGTTATCAGAGACACGGTGGCACTCATCAATAATGATCAATGAGTACTGATGATCAAACTGATCGAGATTTCTGGCGATTGATTGGATCGAGGCAAACACCACTTGATGTTCAGTGTCACGCTGCTTTAGTCCCGCCGAGTAGATACCCGGTGTCAGCCCTAATGCCGCATATTTGGAAGCATTCTGTTCGACCAGTTCTTGAACGTGAGTGACCACCAATATTTTACGCTTTGCTAGGCGGGCTAGCTCGGCAATGATTAGGCTTTTACCGGCTCCGGTAGGGAGCACCAGTACGGCGCTCTCGGAGGTTTGGCGGAAGTGCGTCAGCGTCGCATCAACCGCCTGTTGTTGATAGGGGCGAAGAGTAAAGCGCTGTGTCACTCCCACTCCATCGCTTCAAAGATGCGCCCCGCGTTTTTGCCCGCTAGCTCATCGGCTGTCTCTAGATGAAGGTAGGGTGTTTGGTCAATTTTGTAGGCGTCATCGAGTGTGCCGCCCTCATCAATCAACTCTCCGATCTTACCCCGAACGTACTCAAGGTAACCGCGAGTATATCGATCGACCTCGGCAAAGTTAGTGGGTTCCCCGTGACCCGGAACAATGATCATATCCTGTGCTATCGGTGTAAACTCATTCACCCAAGTCTCTATCCATTCAGCCGTATTGGTCTCTGGAAAGACGGGCAGCATGCGTTGGTGAAACGCGATATCGCCGGCAATCATGACGTTGCGCTCAGGAATCACAACACTGATGTCCCCTTTGGAGTGGGCAGGACCAAGGTGAATAAGTTCTGCCGTGATGCCGCCAAGATCCAGCGTCATGCTCTCTTCAAAGGTTTGATCGATCTCGGTCAATTCGGTGCCATTGATGCGCTCTTTAAGTGTCTCTTTGAGCATCTCTAGACCGCGAAATCCCTGTTCTTGAATCTCCTCTTCGGCATCGACGTGGGCAATAATGGTTGCCCCTTGCTCTTTCCAGTAGTTATTTCCCAGAGCGGCATGGGATTGGCCATTTTCATCAACGACGTATTTAACCGGTTTGTCGGTCAGTTGTTTGATCTCATCATGTAGGGCTTTGGCTAATAGGTAAGTACTTGAACCATTCACCACCAGGACTGACTCATCGCCAATCACGAAGCTAAGGTTATTGTTGTGGCCGGCATTCTCATAGGTGTAAAACTTCAACTGCCCGATGGCCGAGTAGACATCATCGGCGACTTTGACGGGTTTATCGTAGAGTAGGGACTCTTTGTACTTATCATCGGGCGTCACAGCAAAGGCTGAGGTCGACACTAGGCTTGTGAAAACTGACACACTTAAAGAGAGGGCTTTTAACGGCATAGCACACACCTTGTTCTGTTTTTATAGACCAGAAATATAACACGCTTTTATCGAACGGGTAGTGCCGATTCACTCTTAACATTGCGCATGACAAAACTCGAATGTACACCGGTCACTCCCTCTATGCGGGTGATCTTCTCGAGCAATAAGCGTTGAAAATCTTCCATGTCATGCACCACCACTTTGAGTTGGTAGTCAGCATCCTGACCGGTAATCAGCAAGCACTCCAATACCTCTGGTAGATCATTAATGACCTTATCAAAGTTAGCGAAACGCTCTGGGGTGTGGCGATCCATCGAGATCATAATGATTGCGGTAAGCGTTAACCCCAATTTTTTGGCATCCAAGTTGGCGCGATAGCCGCTAATGATGCCGCTCTCTTCAAGGGCTCTGACACGGCGTAAGCAGGGGGAGGGTGAGAGACCGACCTTATCCGCTAACTCTTGGTTTGAGATGCGTCCATCTAGCTGAAGCTGCTGAAGAATAGCCTTATCGTAACGATCCATTTCTACAATCCGCAAAAAATTAGAATAAAATTGCTTAATTAATTAATTTATAGCAATTAATGATAATAATTTCACCTATTTGTTGGGTGATTCGCAATCATTCACCTCAATAACCCCAGTAAACTGTGTAGCATTGAATTAACTCGAAGCCACTGTTGAGGATTGTATGTCTAACTTCGATTACCGCCGCTATCAGCCAGCTCCACAGATTCAAATTGAGAATCGTACTTGGCCTAACAACACAATCACCCACGCGCCGATTTGGGCGTCGGTGGATCTGCGTGACGGTAATCAGGCACTACTTGAACCGATGACCGTAGAGCAGAAGCAGCGTCTATGGCGTCTGTTGGTGAAGATCGGACTGAAAGAGATTGAGGTGGGCTTTCCGTCAGCGAGTCAGCCAGACTACGACTTTGTTCGCTGGTTGATCGATAATGGTGAGATCCCTGATGACGTGACGATTCAGGTACTAGTACAGGCCCGTAAAGAGCTGATCGACCGTACTTATGAAGCGCTTCGTGGTGTTAAAAGTGCGGTGGTTCACGTCTACAACTCAACCAGTACGATTCAGCGTGAGCGCGTATTCAATCAGGATCGCGAAGGTATCAAAGCCATTGCGACTCAGGGTGCGCAGTGGGTTATGGACGGTGCCAAAGATTACCCAGAAGTGGATTGGACCTTCCAGTATTCACCAGAGAGTTTTACCGGAACTGAGATCGACTATGCGATCGAGGTCTGTGATGCGGTAATGGATGTTTGGCAGCCAACGGCTGAGAACCGCTGCATCATCAATCTACCGTCAACGGTAGAGGAGTCGACGCCCAACATTTTTGCCGATCAGATTGAGTACTTCTGTACCCATATAAAGAATCGTGCTGGCGCGATTATCTCAGTTCACACTCATAATGACCGAGGTTGTGCTGTGGCGGCTGCTGAGCTGGCAGTTTTGGCCGGTGCTGATCGTGTCGAAGGGACCTTGCTAGGCAATGGCGAGCGTACCGGCAACATGGATTTGGTCACAATGGCGATGAACTTATACAGCCAAGGTGTTGATCCTAAAATGGATCTGTCTAATCCGGATGAGATTATTACCACCTTTACTGAGTGTACGCGCTTGCCGGTTAGTCCCCGTCACCCTTGGATTGGTGAATTGGTCTACACGGCCTTTTCGGGTAGCCATCAGGACGCTATACAGAAGTGTTTGCACCGACAGGGTGAGGATGAGCACTGGCAGGTGGCTTACTTGCCAATCGACCCTAAGGATATTGGTCGTGATTACCAAGCGGTTATTCGCGTTAACAGTCAATCAGGCAAGGGCGGTATGTCCTTTGTACTTGAACGTGATTATGGCATTACTCTGCCGCGCTGGATGCAGACTGAATTGGCTCCGCTGGTTCAAAAAGCCTCAGAAGAGAGTGCTTCGGAAATGGGCAGTGATGCGATTTTTGAAATCCTTAAAGCGAACTTTATCAAATCGGCTGAGCCAGTTGCGTTGCAAGGCTTCTCCATTGATCGTCAGCAAAACGAACAGTTCAAAGCGACAGTTTCGATCAACGGCCAAGATCGTGAACTGATCGGTCAGGGGGAAGGGGTAATCTCCTCTTTCCTTGATGGTTGGGCCGCATTGACAGGGCAGACAGTCAACGTCATCGACTACTCTGAACATGCCGTTGGCAGTGGCACCGATGCCTTGGCAGCAGCTTACTTCTTAATCAATGTTGATGGTCAGCGTGTCGTCGGTATGGCCTTTGATACAGACAGTTTAGGGGCTTCTCTAAAGGCACTGATCTCGGCCATCAACCGATCAGAGATCGCTCTCCAACTAGCGGCTTAGTGACGCTAACAACTTTTTTAATTCGGTAATTGATAAGGCCGGTTCGCATTGTGAAATGTGTACTGGCCTTTTTATTTTCAATCAATCTATCAAAAAGTGTCATGAAATAGGCTGAAGGAGTAGAATATTGGCCTTAATTGAAACTTTCTAATTGTTAGTTGGAACCCTTCATGCCTCACTCTCAAAGTACGCTTCAAGAACTTCGCGATTCTGATCAATTCATTCAGCGCCACCTCGGCTCAAATGATGCTGAGCAATCACAGATGTGCAGCACCCTGGGTGTCTCTGATCGTGCTGATTTGATTCAGAAAACCGTCCCTGAATCGATCTTGCTGAGTGATGCGCTCTCGATTGGTAATCCGGTGACAGAGGTTGAAGCCCTGTCGGAACTTAAGCAGATCGCGGCTAAGAACCAACTGAACAAAAACTTTATCGGTATGGGCTACTACGGCACCTTGGTGCCGGGCGTCACTCAACGTAATGTGCTAGAGAATCCTGCTTGGTACACCGCCTACACCCCTTACCAGCCTGAGATCTCACAAGGCCGTCTTGAGTCACTGCTCAACTTCCAGCAGATGGTCATGGATCTGACCGGCATGGATTTGGCAAACGCGTCGTTGCTTGATGAAGCGACCGCTGCAGCCGAGGCAATGACTCTACTCAAGCGATCTAATCGTAAGAAATCAGACACCTTCTTTGTCGATTCTCAGGTACACCCACAGACCTTGGATGTGATTCAAACACGTGCCGAGTACTTTGGTATTGAAGTCGTGGTTGATGATGCCACGAACCTCTCTTCACACGACTGTTTCGGCTGTCTGGTTCAATACCCAGGCAGTGAGGGGGAGATCATCGATCTTGCCAGCGTCGTTGAAGATGCGAAGGCACAAGGTGCACTGGTTGCAGTGGCAACCGATCTTTTAGCACTAATGCTGCTTAAATCACCGGGCTCTCTTGGTGCAGATGTTGCACTCGGTTCAGCACAACGTTTTGGTGTGCCGATGGGCTTTGGTGGTCCACACGCTGCATTTTTTGCGACCAGCGAGAAGCTTAAGCGCTCGGTTCCTGGCCGTATCATTGGGGTATCGATCGATTCCCGCGGTAACCAAGCCTACCGCATGGCGATGCAGACACGTGAACAGCACATTCGTCGCGAGAAGGCGACCTCTAACATCTGTACGGCGCAGGCACTGCTTGCCAATATGGCTGCGTTTTATGCGATCTACCATGGCCCAGTCGGTCTGAAAAAGATTGCCACTCGTGTTCATCGCCTCGCTCAGCTTGCAGCGAAACAGCTTAACTCTGCTGGCTTAACGACCAATACCCATTTCTTTGACACCTTGAGCTTTGATGCTGACGCGTCGGTCTATCAGCGCGCACTGGATGCCAATATCAACCTTCGTAAACTCTCTGATACTCGTTTTGGTATCAGTTTTGATGAGACGCACAGCGTTGAAGATGTCGCGGATCTGATCAGTGTTATTACCGGTAAGCTTATCTCAGTTGAAGAGTTAGGCGATGTCGATGAGTCCTTATCCTTGCCGACAGATTTAGTTCGTGACGACCAGGTTCTGTCGCATCCGGTCTTTAACCGCTACCACGCTGAACACGATATTCTGCGCTACATGAAGCGTCTAGAGAATAAAGATTACTCTCTGGTTCACGGTATGATTCCGCTAGGTTCATGTACGATGAAGTTGAATGCGACTTCAGAGATGGCGCCGGTCACTTGGCCAGAGATTGGTAATGTTCATCCGTTCGTTCCTGCAGAGCAGGCACAGGGCTACGCTGAAATGCTAGAACAGTTGGATCGTTGGTTGATTGATATTACCGGTTACGATGCGATCTCTATGCAGCCAAACTCAGGGGCGTCGGGTGAGTACGCCGGTCTGTTAGCGATTCGTAAGTACCAAGAGTCTATCGGTGAAGGTCACCGAAATGTCTGTTTGATTCCGTCGTCGGCGCACGGTACCAACCCTGCTTCAGCCGCAATGATGGATATGAAAGTGGTCGTGGTTGCCTGTGATGAAGTGGGTAACGTGGATGTGGCTGACTTGAAAGCCAAAGCGGAACAGCACAGCGACAACCTGTCGACACTGATGATTACCTACCCATCGACGCACGGTGTCTTTGAAGAGGCTGTGGGTGAAATCTGTGAACTGATCCACCAGCACGGCGGTCAAGTCTACATGGACGGTGCCAACTTGAACGCGCAGGTAGGCCTGTGTAAGCCAGGTTCGATTGGCGCTGACGTATCACACCTTAATTTGCACAAAACCTTTGCTATTCCTCACGGTGGCGGTGGTCCAGGTATGGGGCCTATTGGCGTCAAATCACACTTGGCGCCATTCCTTGCCAGCCACAGTGTATCGCCTGTGCCCGGTAATGGCAGCAACGGAGCCGTAGCGGCAGCACCTTACGGTTCAGCGTCTATTCTGCCGATTACCTGGATGTACATCCGTATGCTCGGTGATCGCGGTCTGCGCGAATCGACCGAACTGGCGATTCTAAATGCTAACTACATTGCTAAGCGTCTTGAGAATCACTATTCGATTCTCTACCGCGGCACAAATGGTTTTGTCGCACACGAATGTATTATCGATATTCGCCCGCTGAAAGAGGTCTCTGACATTACTGAAGAGGACATAGCTAAACGTTTGATGGACTATGGATTCCACGCGCCGACCATGTCCTTCCCTGTGCCGGGCACACTAATGGTGGAACCGACTGAGTCAGAATCGATTCAAGAGCTTGATCGTTTCATTGAAGCGATGATTAAGATTCGCGAAGAGATTGCGGCGGTTGAGCGAGGTGAAGTCGCTGCAGAAGATTCAGTGCTTAGACATGCACCGCACACCCTGGAAGATCTGGTGGATGCAGAGTGGACCCGCAGCTACTCAAAAGAGCAGGCTGTGTTCCCAGTCAGTGCCGTTCGCCTAGCGAAGTTCTGGCCAACGGTTAACCGTATTGACAACGTCTACGGCGATCGAAACTTCGTCTGCACCTGTCCACCGGTGAGTGACTACGCAGAGTAGATTAGTTCGTATTAATAAAAAGGGGTCAGACCGAAGGTCATATATGGTCCGTCCCGCGTTATGCAAGATAAAAGTACCAATGGTTAAGGTGAGCTGCAGTCATATATCCGGCTTTTGATGAAGATCTCTTTCTTCTAGCCCCAATGGATTCTGCATACTT